>NZ_WQPK01000046.1 GCF_018785265.1 Collinsella aerofaciens
GGCCCGAAAGAAAGGTAGGAGGCCATGACGAAAGGTCTGCACGTGCCTTCCGAGATCGGCAAGCTCAGGAAGGTCTGCCTGCACCGTCCCGGCGACGAGCTCCTCAACCTGCCGCCCGACGAGCTCGAGCGACTCCTGTTCGACGACGTCCCGTTCCTGGAGGTCGCGCAGCAGGAGCACGACACCTTCGCCCAGATCCTGAGGGACCAGGGCGTGGAGGTCCTCTATCTCGAGAACCTCGTCGCCGAGGTGTTCGACCAGGTCCCCGGCGCCCGCGCCGAGTTCACCGACCAGTACATCGCCGAGGCCGGCATCCGCGGCCAGCACATGCCGCAGATCGTCCGCGAGAAGCTGGACTCCATCGAGGACAACCTCGAGTTCGTCAAGAAGACCATGGCCGGCATGACCAAGTCCGAGATCGACATGCCCCTCACGGCCTCCACGACCCTCGACTCCCTGGTCAACTCCGAGTCCGAGTCCGACCTGATCATCGACCCGATGCCCAACCTCTACTTCACCCGCGACCCGTTCGCGGTCGTCGGCGAGGGCGTCAACCTCAACCGCATGTACTCGGTCACCCGCAACCGCGAGACCCTGTACGGCAAGTACGTCTTCAAGTACCACCCCGACTACAAGGACGTCTCGCTGTACTTCCGCCGCGACTGCCAGTTCCACACCGAGGGCGGCGACGTGCTGAACATCAACGAGAAGACCCTCGCCGTCGGCATCTCCCAGCGCACCCAGGCCGCCGCGATCGACGTCATGGCCCAGAACATCTTCTGGAACTCCGACTCCAAGGTCGAGCGCATCCTGGCCTTCGACATCCCGGTCTCGCGCGCCTTCATGCACCTCGACACGGTCTTCACCCAGATCGACGTCGATAAGTTCACGATCCACCCCGCCATCATGGGCACCCTGCGCGTCTACGAGCTGACCGCCGGCAAGAACCCGGGCGACGTGAACATCCGCCTGATCGAGGACACCCTCGAGCACGTCCTGGAGGACGCCACCGGCGTCGACCAGGTCAAGCTGATCCCCTGCGGCGGCGGCGACCCGATCGCGGCCTCCCGCGAGCAGTGGAACGACGGCTCCAACACCCTGTGCGTCGAGCCCGGCAAGATCTGCGTCTACGCCCGCAACACCGTCACCAACGACGTGCTGTACAAGGAGGGCCTGGACCTTCTCGTCGTGCCCTCCGCCGAGCTCTCCCGCGGCCGCGGCGGCCCGCGCTGCATGAGCATGCCCTTCTGGCGCGAGGACCTCTAAG
>NZ_WQPK01000047.1 GCF_018785265.1 Collinsella aerofaciens
AGTTTGTCGCGAGTTCCGCACGCAAAGGAAAGCACTTAATGTGCTTTCCGTCTTGCGCAGGACTGTAGAGCAGCAAACTTAGCCCGCGCCAGCCGGCCCCGGAGGCCCCAAAAAATATTTTCAAAAAAGTTGTTGCGCGGCGGACAGACTTCTGTGTATACTAATCCCCGCAGCGCACGCGAGCGGAAACAAACGCGAACGACTGCCTGGGGAGTTAGCTCAGTTTGGTTAGAGCGCCGGCCTGTCACGTCGGAGGTCGCGGGTTCGAGCCCCGTACTTCCCGCCAACGCAATTAAAGCCACGTCTTCGGACGTGGCTTTTTGCGTTTGATAGGACCTTGATCCCATCGGCCCCTTTCGCCCAAAACCAAATCCTTCCAATTCCCGGACAAGCTCCGTTTGAGACATGTGTTTAAACAAGGCGTTTGTTGCACAACACCAGTTCAACGAAGCAGGGGGTTAGGTTATACTAAATTGCACTATGGGCCGTTTTTGATGCAAGAGGCTTCAAACACGGCATTCAGTGGGCACCCGTTTTGCTATTTGGGCGTCCATACGGTCATTGGTGTCTCGACGTAAGCTCGGCCCCGGAGCTCGTTCGGGCTGTTCCTATTCCTTGAAAGGGGAAAAATGGACATATCGAGGAAGACTGATTACGCCCTTCGCATGCTGGCGATGCTTGCCGAGGATCCGGAGCGTTTGCTTTCTGTTCGCACCGCCGCCGAAGAGGTCAATGTCCCGTATTCGTTTGCCCGTTCGATTCAGCATGGTTTGGTTCAGGCCGGTATTGTGGAGAGCCTGCGTGGCGTCCATGGCGGCATGCGTCTTAAGGTCAGCCCCGACGATGTCACCATCCGCCAGGTCGTTGAGGCCGTTCAGGGCCCCATGGTCATGAACGATTGCACCGCGCCCGATGGCGACTGTGCGCGCATGGGCACGTGCTGCTATCATCCCCTGTGGGCCGGAGCTCAAGCGCTGATGCGCGACTACCTCGATTCCGTTTCGCTGGGCGATATCGTCGCTCACCGCCAGTTCCCGGCCGTCGATTCCAAGTTCGCCGACCGCGATGCGTTTCCCGAGTACGCCACCTGTGCGTGCGCTTGCCGGGAGGAATAGCGCCGCATAAGGAGCATAGCTATGATTCAGGACCCCTTTCGTTCGATGATTCGTTCGGAAGGGGTCCTGCGTTATCGCGACCTTCCGTGGCGCCGCACGCGCGACCCGTACATTATTTGGCTTTCCGAGGTTATGCTGCAGCAAACGCAGGTGCCGCGTGTGGAGACGCGTATGCCCGCGTGGCTCGACCGCTTTCCGACCGTACAGGCGCTCGCTCAGGCCGCTCCTTCCGACGTTTTGGATGCTTGGCAGGGGATGGGCTACAACCGACGTGCCCTGGCGCTTCACAGAGCCGCTCAGTGCGTTATGGAAGACTGGGGTGGGGAGTTTCCACGTGAGACGCGCGACCTGGTCGCCCTGCCCGGTATTGGCCCGGCGACGGCGCAAGGCATCCGGTCGTTTGCGTTCGATCTGCCGGGTGTGTATCTGGAGACCAACGTGCGCACGGTCTTTCTGCATCATTTCTTTCCCGATGTGCCGGCCGTTCCCGATCGCGAGCTGGTGCCGCTGATTCAGGCCGCCTGTCCGGCGGCTCCTGGTGCGACGGCGGATGAGATCGCTCCCTTTGCCGTGCCGCTCGATGATGCCGACACGCCGCGCGCATGGTATTACGCGCTGCTGGATTATGGCGCGTATCTTAAGAAGACGCTGCCCAATCCGTCCAGGCGCTCGGCGAGCTATAGCCGTCAGTCCAAGTTTGAGGGCTCGCGCCGTCAAAAGCGCGCCCATATTGTGCGCATGCTGCTGGCTGCGCGCGATGGGCGGCCGGCGGGCATCACGCTCGCCGAGGCCGTGGCGGGTGTCAACGAAATGGAGGCGGCAGCAGGCCGCGAGCCGGTCGATCACGATCTTGTCGCAGGCATTTTGGCCGACTTGGAGCGTGAGGGCTTTTGCCGTGTGGAGGGTGACCGCTGGCTAAGCGTGTAGCCAACCCGAATCTGAAGAAGAGGATTGTAAGGTTTAAATTCTCGGCTTGAGGGCATCCTAAAGACAAGGCCGCTCGAAGCCTACGGGCGGCATGTTGAAGGGAAGTACACCTATGGATTTTGAGAACTCTCAAACCAAGAAGAACCTCGAGACCGCTTTTGCCGGTGAGTCCCAGGCGCATACCAAGTATCGCTACTACGCATCTAAGGCCAAGAAGGATGGCTACGTTCAGATCTCGAATATCTTTGCCGAGACGGCGGGCAACGAGTCCGAGCACGCCAAGCTGTGGTTTAAGTATCTGCACGACGGCGCCGTTCCCGACACCCTGGATAACTTGCGTGATGCCGCTGCAGGCGAGAACTACGAGTGGACCACGATGTACGACGAGTTCGCCAAGACCGCCGAGGAGGAGGGCTTTACCGAGATCGCCGCAAAGTTCCGTGGCGTCGGCGCCGTGGAGAAGGCTCACGAGGAGCGCTACAACAAGCTTGTCGAGCGCATTGAGTCGGGCGAGGTGTTTGAGCGCGAGGGCGTGAAGGTATGGAAGTGCCTGAACTGCGGGCACCTGCATGTTGGTGCCGAGGCGCCCGAGGTGTGCCCGGTGTGTAACCACCCGAAGGCGTACTTTGAGGAGCAGGTGGTGAACTACTAGCGCTTGGCGCTGGCGTGAGCTGGGCCGGGAGGGCCGGACTACCTTCCCTCCTCGCTCACGGCTTCGCAGGGTCGCGTTGAGGGAAGGTAGTCCGGCCCTCCCGGCCCGCTTTGGTTCGTTGCGTGCTCGCTACAGAAAAGCTGATAACTAAGTTTGTGTGCCGCCCCTATCGGGGCGGCACGTTTTTGTATGGGGACTGGTTGGGACGGCACCGTTCATGGGTGGGGTACACTGGGTGGCGACTTTTAGTTTATCTACTACCTGATGGGGTGTTTTTGTATGGGTAAGAAGTCTCGGGCTCGGGTTGCTGCGGCGGGAACTCGCAAGGATCCTGGTCGTCGGGTTGCCGAGGGTAAAAAGGCCGATCGTGCCGAGAAGGACAAGAAAGTCGGCGCGCATGCTCATCCTGAGTGGGCGCCTCATTTGAATTCGGCTAGTGAGGATTTGACTGCCAAGTTGTTTACTCTGGTCGAGGTAATTTTGGGCGTGGTGCCCCTTGTGGTTATCGGTTTATTCTTGGCTTCGAAGGACGCCACGAGTGTCGATAAACTCACCGAGGTCTTTTCGCAGGACCCCTCGATGGTGGTCTCGTTTATTTCTGCGTGCTTGCAGCCGTTTGTGGCGTACATGCTGTATATGGTCTACCGCAAATACTGCGAGGGTGATGCGGGCTTTGCCGCCGGTAACCTGATCGGTCTTTTGTGCTCCGAGATCCTACTGCTCAATATCCCGGGCGTCATCGGTATGGGCATCTTGCTGTGGCGTGTTTGGCGCAACGTCGCCCCGCACTTTGAGAGCTGGTTGTTTGAACGCCGTGCAATGGGCGTGCTGGCAGACATCGCGGGCTCGCTCGTGATTCTAGCCTTGGCGTTTATGTGCGCCACCGCCACCCGAGGTCTCGCGGGCATCTAAAGCTGCCTCCACCGACTGCGGAGCACGGGGCGGGGAAACACCTTTCCCTCTCGCTCACGGCTGCGCAGGTCGCGCGAGGTAAAGGTGTTTCCCTACCCTGTGCTCCGGCTTCGGGTCGTCGCGTGCTTGCTACTGAAAAACTGATAAGAAGTTAGCGTGCCGCCCCTTTTGGGGCGGCACGTTTTTGTATGGGGTCCCTGTCTTCACAATTTCCGTCAAGCTTTTGGTTAGATTTTGGTCAGTTGGCGTAAGGGTGGAAGGCCAAAAGATTGCTGACGAAAAAAGCTCAGAGAAAGTGCTGGTAGGGGAGTTGTTGAGCTTTTCGACAGCTTTTGAGCAAAAGAAACTTTGTGGCTATTGCCGGCGATTGCGTTGTCGCGGTCATGGCGGTGCGGGATGCTGGTCGTAAGCGTCGAATGCTCCGATTTTGGAGGCCAGCATGGATCTGTTTCTTGAGACTCCGCAGCAACAAGCTGAGCGCATGCTGCGTCAGCAGCAACGACTCATGGAGATGCAAATGCAAGGGGCGGCAGCCCAGCCCTTTGCGCAAAATGTCGTGCCCGCTGCTGTACCTGCAGCTGTGCCCGGGTGCGAATCGGCACCAGAGGCCTATTCCGTACAGCAAGATTCATATGCGCAGGAGCTCGCGTTCGACAAGCGTCGTGCGCGTCGTCGCCGTGTGGGCCAGCGCTTGCGCACATTGGCGATGATCGTGCTCATCCCGTTAGGGCTTGTGGCCATCTTTCTGGCATCGTATGCCCTCACGTGCATCCTCAACGGCGCATCGCCCAACGAGGTGCTCCAACATCTAGCGGCTCTCGGCCAGCGCCTAGGCGATGTCGTAGCAACCATTCGCGCCGGCTGGGAGAGTTAGCGTTTGTCACGTTAGGACTTCTGGGGTGTAGGGATTATCGCCATGAGTAGAATCCTCGCATCCTGGGAATCCTGTCATGCGACTGAATAGTATTATCGATGATGAATAATAATAGAAAATGCCATGTTAAGGTACTTAACGACATCCTTGGAGGATCTGGCGTCGTCGCCTTCGGAGCGGAGTTATCAAGAGATGGTCTGTGCATACAGGCAATACAAAAAGGAGGTGCTCGGTTGAATCTGACCTTTGAGGGATTCTTAAAAGGCTATTGCCGAGAGCTATCCGGACAGCAGTCGCTGAGTTTTAGAAAACTGGTTGAGCAGGCGACGACGGTTGCGCCGCGCGTGGCGGAGCCTCTGTTTTTGCTCGCTTTGGCGCAAGGAAAAGTCGAATACGTTCTGGGTTTATCCGAGGGTTCGTGGATGGAAGAGGATTACCGAGGCGTTTTGTCCTTGTACGATCAAGCGGGTGGTATGGCGTCTCTATGTGCCAAAAGTGAGCTCCCCAACCGTTATGCCAACGTTTGGCGTGCGTATAGAGCGGTGAAGGAAAAGCCAGTGGCGGACAGAAGGATCAACGCCCTGATGCGAAAAAGAACATTGGGAGCGCTAGAGGAATCGGGCGTAACGCGCTACGGTCTCTGCCGCGATTTGAATCTGAATAAGGGAAACGTGTACGCATACTTAGCCGGCGATGACTCAAAGGTGAGCAGGGAGACGGCGCGCCGCATTATGGAATATGCGGAGGAGAGGGGCACCCAAGAAGGGGCCGGGCGCCCGGTGCGTGTGGCGGGGTAAGATTGATCGCAGTTTTGATTGATAATCGATTGGGTTTGTTGGGCGGAATCTATGTCTGCTATTGATATTGCGCTTGTTGTGATTGCCTTGGTGGCGGTGGGGGTTGCCGTGGCTTGTGCCCTGCAGCTTAAGAGCCTTCGCGCCGAGCTGCGGGAGCGCGGCGATAGCGGTGCGGAGACGCTGGCGGCGCTCGAGCAGGCCAACAACGCGCTCGACACCCTGAACGTCGCGCTGGCAGAAACCCGCCGCACGGCAAACGCCATCGCGCAGCAGCAGACGACCGACGCCGCCGTGGAGCAGCAGCGCTATCTGACCATCGCGCGTGAGTTCTCGCAGGCTGGCGACCGTATGGATGACCTGCGCCGCGAGACGGCCCAACAGCTTGGCGCCAACCGCGAGGGCATCGAGCACCGTCTGGACAAGGTGCGCGAGACGGTCGATGCCCAGCTGGGCGCCATCCGCAAGGACAACAACGTGCAGCTCGATCAGATGCGCGCGACGGTGGACGAAAAGCTTTCCCGTACGCTCAACGACCGTCTGTCTGCATCGTTTAAGCAAGTGAGTGACCAGCTCGAGGCCGTGTACAAGGGCTTGGGCGATATGCAATCCATCGCCACCGGTGTGGGCGACCTTAAGCGCGTGCTGGGCAACGTCAAGGCGCGCGGCATTTTGGGCGAGGTGCAGCTGGGCGCAATCCTGGCGGACATCCTTACGCCCGACCAGTATCTGGAAAACGTTGCCACCAAGCCTGGCGCCTCGGAGCGCGTTGAGTTTGCCGTCAAGCTGCCGGTAGACGAGGGCGACCCCGTGCTGCTGCCGATCGACTCCAAATTCCCGGGCGATGCGTACGAGCATCTGCTCGACGCCCAGGAGTCGGGCGACGCGGAGGCCGTCGCCGCAGCGCGGAAGACGCTCGATATGATGGTGAAGCGCGAGGCAAAGGACATTTGCGAGAAGTACCTGAGCGTGCCCGCGACTACCAACTTCGGCATTCTGTTTGTGCCGTTTGAGGGCCTGTACGCCGAGGTCGTCAGCCGCCCCGGGCTTATCGAGACCCTGGGCCGCGACTATCACGTCAACGTTGCCGGCCCCAGCACCATGGCCGCCATCCTCAACAGCCTGCAGATGAGCTATCAGACGTTTAGGCTGCAAAAACGCACCGACGACGTGCTGCGCGTGCTTTCCGCCGTCAAGGCCGAGCTGCCGCGCTATCAGGCGGCACTGCGTCGCGCGCAGCAGCAGATCGAGACCGCGGGCAAGACGGTCGAGGGCATTATCACCACGCGCACTAACGTCATGGAGCGCAAGCTCAAGGACATCGACGCGCTGGAAGACGCGCGGGAGGCCGACGAGATTTTGGGCTTGGAGTCCGCGGGCCTGCTCGCAGACCAAGAAGACAAGGACTAGCTGCACCTGACGGCGGGGCGTCTGCGCAAGCGCGGAGCGCGAGCGCTTTTCGCGTCGCACGTGCCTGAAGCGCACTTCGGTGTGCAACAATGGCGTTTCGCCCTGCCAGACGCGAAAGGAAGCCCATGTCTCAGAGAAGCACCAGTCCGCTCAAACGCTCCACCGTGCGCCGCACGCTGCAGCGTTTTTGGGATGTCACGCGCACGCAGCCGCTGATCGTCTTTCTCTCGGTATTTTCGTCGGCGGGCTATATCTTTTTGCTCACGTTTGCCAACACCTACGTGATGGCGCTTATCGTCGACCGCGTCCAGACCGGCCCCGTGGCGGGCGACCAGGTGCTTGAGGTCTTTGGCCCCTACATTCTGGCGCTCGTGCTCGTTAATCTGGTAGGCCAGATCCTCTCCAAGCTGCAGGACTACACCGTCTACAAGCTCGAGATTGCGGGCAACTATCACCTGGCGCGCTTGTGCTTTGACACGCTCTCCAATCAATCCATGACATTCCACACCAGTCGATTTGGCGGATCGCTTGTGAGCCAGACGAGCCGTTTTATGAGCGGCTACACGGGTCTGGTGGACGTGACGGTGTATTCGCTCATTCCCACCATCACCTCGGTTGTCTGCACGGTGGCGGCGCTCGCCCCGGTGGTGCCGACGTTTACCGTAATCCTGGTGGGTATCATGGTCGTCTACATTGCGTTTGTCTGGCTTATGTACAAGCGCATCATGCCGCTTTCGGCCGCGACGTCCGCCGCACAGAACAAGCTGTCGGGCGTGCTGTCCGATGCGGTCACGAACATCCTGGCCGTCAAGACCTGCGGGCGCGAGGACTTTGAGCGCGACCTATTCGATACCGCCGACCGTGCCGCGCGCGATGCCGAAACGGTATCGATGCACGCCATGATGCAGCGCAACTTTACGACCTCGGGCCTTATCGTCATCACCATGGCCGTGGTGAGTGTGTTCGTCGCGGGCGGCAACGCGTGGTTTGGCATTTCGGCCGGCGCGCTCGTCATGATCTTTACCTATACGTACAACCTCACTATGCGTTTGAACTACGTGAGCTCCATGATGCAACGCATTAACCGCGCGCTGGGCGATGCGGCCGAGATGACGCGCGTGCTGGACGAGCCGCGTCTGGTGGCAGACGACGAGAACGCCCCCGAGCTCAAGGTAGGCGATGGTGCGATTGATTTTGAGCACTTGAGCTTTGCATACCGTGACGCCGCGGCGGGCGAGAGCGTGTTCGACGACCTGACGCTCCATGTGACGGCGGGCCAGCGCGTGGGCCTGGTGGGCAAATCGGGCTCGGGCAAGACGACGCTCACCAAGCTGTTGCTGCGCTTGGACGATGTTCAGGGTGGTCGCGTGCTCGTTGACGGCCAGGACGTCTCGCGCTGCACGCAGCAGAGCCTGCGCCGCCAGGTTGCCTACGTGCCGCAGGAGGCGCTGCTGTTCCACCGCTCCATTCGCGAGAATATCGCCTACGGCCGCCCCGACGCCACCGACGAACAGATTCGCGAGGCTGCGCGCCTGGCTAATGCCCTGGAGTTTATCGACCGCCTGCCCCATGGCTTTGACACCATGGTGGGCGAGCGCGGCGTTAAGCTTTCGGGCGGCCAACGCCAGCGCGTGGCCATCGCCCGCGCTATCCTGACCGATGCGCCGATTCTGGTGCTCGACGAGGCGACGTCTGCTTTGGATAGCGAGTCCGAGGCGCTGGTGCAGGAGGCGCTCGAGAACCTGATGCGCGGCCGCACCTCCATTGTGGTGGCACATCGCCTGTCCACCGTGGCGGCGCTCGACCGCATCGTGGTGTTGGCCGACGGCGAGATTGTCGAGGACGGCACGCATGCACAGCTCGTCGAGGCAGGCGGCGAATACGCAAGCCTGTGGAGCCGCCAGACCGGCGCATTTTTGGAGGCTTAAGGCCCCCATACGTGGGACAATCGTGCCCATAAGTTTGTTATGCCGCTGAGCCGAGGAGTCGTTATGCCACGCGAGACCAATGCCGCCAAACGCGAGCGCGCCGTTGAGGTGTGCGAGCGCCTCAACCGTCGCTATGGCCCGGTCGAGTGCTTTTTGGACCACGAGAATCCCTTTAGGCTGCTCATCGCGGTGCTGCTCTCGGCGCAGACGACCGACGCGCAGGTCAACAAGGTGACGCCGAAGCTGTTTGCCCAGTGGCCCACGCCCGAGGCCATGGCGGGGGCGAGCGTGGCCGATGTGGCCGACACCATTAAGTCACTCGGCTTTTATAAGAGTAAGGCCAAGCACGCTGTGGAGGCCGCGCAGATGATCGTTGCCGATTATGGTGGCGAGGTGCCGGCCGACATGAAGGAGCTCGTCAAACTGCCGGGTGTGGGTCGCAAGACGGCGAACATCGTGCTCAACGTGGGATTTGGCATTGTCGAGGGCATCGCGGTCGATACACACGTCAACCGCATTGCGCACCGCCTGATGCTGAGTCCCAAGACGCATGCCAAGGAGCCGCTCAAGACCGAGCAAGACCTGCTCAAGATTTTGCCGCACGAGTATTGGGAATCGGTCAACCACCAGTGGATTACCTTTGGCCGCGAGATCTGCGACGCCCGCAAACCTAAGTGCGACGAGTGCCCGCTGGCGGATTTGTGCCCCAGCGTACGGGTGAGCTAGGTTACAAGGGCAGGCCGCCACTCTTGCGTATCTCCGGGCGGTACAAATCGGGACGCGGCCGGTGACCACGGCGCTCGCTACGACTCCCGAAGCAAGAACTCTTCTACCGGCACGACCGATGCCCCCTCGGTATCGTAGCGCTCGGAGCCGTGATATACGACGGCTCGGTCCTTTGCGGGAATGCCAAGTTCGGAACCAACAGAGCGTAGGTGTCGAGCGAATGTGTCGCGGTAGGTAGCGCCCGATTTGATTTCGAACGCCTGTGGGCGAGCCGGCTCTGTTAGATCGATAAGGTCGATCTCTCGTTTGCTGTCGTCGCGATAAAAGGCAAGCGTGGGCTCGAGGCCTCTGTTGAGGTATGCCTTCTGGCGTTCCGAGACAACGAGGTTTTCGAATATTTCCCCGCTTAGGGGGTGGTTCATGAGACTGCGCTCGTCGTGAATGCCAAGCAGATGGCAAAGTAGTCCCGTGTCGTAGAAGTACAATTTTGGCGCTTTGGTAAGCCGCTTGCGCATGTTTCCAGCATATGGTTGAAGCAGGAACACCAAATAGCTTGATTGCAGGATCGAAAGCCACGAGCTGATCGTCGCCGTGGCGACTCCCACATCAGCGGCGAGTCTTGATAGGTTGAGCAGCCCTCCCACGCAAGCCGCGCACAGCCCGATCATTTTTCTAAAGGAGCTCAGGTTGCGCACGTCGAGAAGGCCGCCCGCGTCGCGTTCCACATAGGTCATAAGGTAATTTTGGTAGAACATATCGGTGGGGATGCCCGCATCGTATATGCGCGGGTATCCCCCGCGAATCAGGTAGGTGTCAAGCGAGATTTGCGTGTCGCTGAGCTCCTGGTAGGAGAGAGGCAGGAGTTTGAGCATGCCGACGCGCCCGGCAAGCGATTGCTGGATGTTGTGCATGAGCAAAAAGTTTTGCGAGCCGGACAATACATACTGGCCGGTCCTTCCGCGTTCGTCGGAGGCGACCTGAATCATGCTGAACAGCTCCGGTGCATATTGGGCCTCGTCGATGATCAGATGATCGGGGCGCCTGCTGATAAAGCCGACGGGGTCATCGAGTGCGGCGCGACGGACTTCCGGGTTTTCGAGGTTGAGATATTCATATTCAGGAAAAACGGCCTTGATGAGAGTTGACTTGCCGCTTTGGCGTGGCCCCGTAAGCGAGACGACGGGAAACCATTCTGACATGTCGCGTAGCTTCTGGGCCATGGTTCGCTCAATCATTTTTAACGCCCTTCGTGTCTAGCATCTCATGCTCGTAGGCATGCTTTTGGTTTGAAAGTCTCGTACCGAGTTTGTCGGTATCTGCCGGGTTTCGTGGCAGGTCTTTGGGATTTGCCACATCGGCAAGGCAAAAAACCATAATTACTAACTAGAAGTTACCACAACTGTAAAGTAGAAATTGCCATAATTGCAAAGTAATGCAGGTAGAAGCTGGTAATTGGTGCTGTCCGATCAGGCTGTTTTGTGCCGAGGGCGTTCGGGCATGCGCGTTTTGGGGTGGCTGTTCGGCGCGCGCTGGCGTGCCCACCTCATGCGTTACCATGACAGGCAACGAAATCCGCCGCATACCCGCCGAGCTTGCCTCGGCGGGCTTTTGGCGTTGCAATGCCGGAGGAACAGCATGCTCATTCACCGTATAGCCGCGCAGCTCTATACTGCCGAGGCACTGCAGACCGTCGAGGCCGGGCTCGATTCTGGCGAGGACGTGACGCTGGCCGTGTCTCAGTCGGGCCGAACGCTTATGGCCGCCGCCCAGTTTGCGCGTCGTCCGCGCCCCACGGTCTACATCGTGAGTGGCGAGGATGCGGCCGATCGCGCCGCACGTAGTCTGGCTGCCTATGTGGGCCTGGCGCACGTGTGCCGCTTTCCCGAGCGCAAGGACTACCCTTGGCGCGAGCAGGCGCCCGACGACGCCGTGGTAGCCCAGCGCTGCGAGGCGCTCGGGCGCATCGTGCGCGGCGACAACTGCATCATGGTCGCCTCGGCTCGCGCGCTGCTGCGTTGCGTGCCACCAGTCGAGAGCCACTACTGGGAGTCCACGACCTTCGCGGTGGGCGAGGAGATTCCTTTTGACGAGGTGCCGCAGCGTCTGGTGGGCATGGGCTACACCAATGCCGGCGCCGCCGACGCGCCCGGCCTGTTCCGTGTGCACGGCGACACCGTCGAGGTGTTTCCCGCGCAGGAAAAGGCGCCCGTGCGCATTGAGTTCTTCGGCGACGAGATCGATCGCATCCGCCGCATGGTGAGTTCAACGGGCCAGACCATCGGCAACGAGGACAGCATCGAGATCTTCCCGTGCCGTGAGCTGGCGCTTACCGACGAGGCCGTCCACAACATGCATGTGGCGCTCTACCGCGCCAGCCAGGACGACAGCAAGTTGGCGGTGCTGCTCGAGATGGTGGATGCACGCATTGTCACGCCCGAGCTCGACCGCTTTTTGCCGGTGATGTACGGCCAGACCGTAAGCCCGCTGGCGCACGTGGGCGGCAAGGCGCTCGTGGTGCTGTCCGAGCCGCGCTCGCTGTTCGACGACTGTCTGCGCGCCTACGAGGATATCGAGGCACGTGCCGGCGAGGCGGGTGTCGACCGCCTGGACGGTCTGTACGTGCGTGCCCAGCAACTCGACTTTGGTTCCCAGCAACGCCTGAACTATGTGAGCCTCATCCGTGCCGGTGGTGCGGTGACGGCCGAGCTGAAGATTGAGCAGCCTGCCATCGCAGGATCGGACAACCGTTTTATGACGCGCATCCAGGAGGTCGTGGGCAAGCGCTATGCCTGCGTGTTTGCCATTCCCGACCGCGGTGCGCGCGAGTCGATGGAGCTCACCTTTGGTGACGAGGGCATTACCTTTGAGGAGTCGCTGACGGCGGCCCCCGAAAACGCCGGCGCTATTGGCGACCGCGTGCGCGTGGCAGCGGCGGATTCCGCCAACCGTGCCGCACGCCAGGAGGCCCATGCTTCCATTCGCGAGCGTAAGGCCGACGCGCTCAACGCCCGCTCGCTCGAGGCGGGCGCCGCGCAGGCTGCCGCCGGCGCCGCCGTGCCCACCATCTCGCGCGGGCGCGTGACCTTTGTCGATGCCGCCCTGCCGCAGGGCGTGGTGGTGCCCGATGCCAACCTGGCCGTGTTCTCGATCGCCGACCTCAACGCCCGCATGGACGCCAACCGCGCGCGCAGCCGCCGCAAGGTGGACATTACGCAGATCACCTTCCCGTTTAAGCCGGGCGACTACGTGGTGCACGCCACCCATGGCATCGCACTCTTTAGCGAGATCGCGCGCCAGGAAGTGGGCGGCAAGGAACGCGACTACTTTTTGCTGGAATATGCCGACGGCGACAAGCTCTACGTGCCGCTCGAGCAGGTCGACCGTATCACGCGATACGTTGGTCCCGACGGCGATAAGCCGCGCTTGACTAGGCTCAACACCGCCGACTGGACGCGGGCTACCAACAAAGCGCGCAAGAATGCCAAAAAGCTGGCGTTTGACCTGGTCGACCTGTATACGCGCCGCTCGTCGATTACCGGTATCGCCTGTCCGCCCGACACGCCCGAGCAGATCGAGATGGAGGAGAGCTTCCCCTACGACGAGACGCGTGACCAGCTGGAGGCTATTGCCGACATCAAGGCCGACATGGAGGCGCCCAAGCCCATGGACCGCCTGCTGTGCGGCGACGTGGGTTTCGGCAAGACCGAGGTCGCCCTGCGTGCGGCGTTTAAGTGCGTGGACTCCGGCCGTCAGGTCATGGTGCTCTGCCCCACAACCATTCTGGCCCAGCAGCACTACGAGACATTCTTTGAGCGCTTTGCCCCGTTTGGCCTCGAGGTCGAGGTGCTCAGCCGCTTCCGCACGCCGGCGCAGCAAAAGCGCGCGCTTAAGGCGTTTGCCGAGGGCACGATTGATGTGCTCATCGGCACGCACCGCTTGCTTTCTGCCGATGTGAACCCCAAGAACCTGGGCATGGTGATCATCGACGAGGAGCAGCGCTTTGGCGTGCAGCACAAGGAGCAGCTCAAGAATCTGCGCGAGCAAATCGACGTGCTCACGCTCTCGGCAACGCCGATTCCGCGAACCATGCAGATGGCCACGAGCGGCGTGCGCGACATGAGCCTGATCACCACGCCGCCGACCGGGCGTCGTCCCGTGATCGTGCACGTGGGGGAGTACGACCCCGACGTGGTGAGTGCGGCGATTCGCCTGGAGGTGGGCCGTGGCGGTCAGGTGTATTACGTGTCCAACCGCGTCAAGACCATCGACGATGCCGTGGCGCGTGTGCACGAGGCCGCGCCCGAGGCGCGCGTGGGCGTGGCGCACGGCAAGATGAGCCCGCGCGAGGTCGAGGACGTGATGATCGAGTTCGCGACCAAGAAGATCGACGTGCTTATCGCCACGACCATCGTGGAGAGTGGCATCGATAACGCGACCGCCAACACGCTCATCATCGAGGACTCGCAGCGTCTGGGTCTGGCACAGCTCTACCAGCTTAAGGGCCGCGTGGGCCGTTCTGCCACGCAGGCCTATGCGTACTTTATGTTCCCGGGCGAGCTGCCGCTCACCGAGGAGGCAACGGCGCGCCTGACCGCGCTTTCCGAGTTCCAGGACCTGGGCAGCGGCATGCGCATTGCCATGCGCGACCTGGAGATCCGCGGCGCCGGTTCGCTTATGGGCGCCGAGCAGCACGGCAACCTGTCGAGTGTGGGCTTTGACCTGTTTACGCAGATGCTGGGACAGGCTGTGGCCGAGGCGCGCGGCGACGACGATGCCGGCGTGGAGGCGGCGAGCGTGGGCATCAACCTGCCGGCCGACTACTTCTTGTCCGAGGAGTACCTGCCGGCGGTGGACCAGCGCGTGCTCGTGTACCGCAAGCTCGCAGCGGCCGAGGACCTGGAGAGCATCGATGAGGTGCAGGAAGAGACCGAGGCCGCGCATGGCGAGCTGCCGTTGGCAGGACTCAACCTGTTCAATCGCGCACGAATCCGCATTCGCGGCGAGCGCCTGGGGCTCGAGAGCGTCACGCTCAGCGGCGGTCGCATCACGTTTTTGGGCGTCGACGTGCCCAAGAAGGTGGCCTTTGAGCTAAAGACCCGCTATGGCGCGGTGAACTTCCCCAAGAGCCGCAAACTGTCGGTGCCCTACAAGGCGGGCGCCGGCGCGGGCAGCGGCCTGGGTCGCGGTCTCGACGCCAACGACGGTACCGGCCCCGTGGCCGCGGCACTCATGCTGTTGCAGCAGCTGGGTGCGAGCGATGATGACTAGCGGGTCGACGCTGCAAACGCCCCATTTGGGCAATCTGACCCTCACTCGTCGGTCGCGTACGCAAGTACGCTTCCCTCCTCCTTCGGGCCACCTTGCCACAAATGGAACGTTTTCGCTTACTTATGCTCAACCTGTAAGGGTATTTACGGGACAAAGTCATCTTCGTCTCACCCACATTGCAGGTTGACTGTCCTTCGCCCGACCGAAAGGAAAGCATGTTCGGATACATCTATAAGAAAGATGTCGCCATTATCGCAGTTGTTCTGTGCCTTTGTCTGGGCGTGGGCAGCTTCTTTGATTATCAAATCTCGAGTGCGCTGTTCAACATCGGCAGCATGTACGGTCGCTTTGTCGAGGCGGCCGGTGAGCTGCCGTTCGAGCTGACGGCGAGCATCGCGGGCGTTATGCTCGTGCGCTCGGCACGCCCCGATTCCAAGGCGAGCAAGTGGCTCGCTGCGCTGGGCGTTTTGATCAACGTGGGTCTGGTCGGCTACGAGATTATCGGATCGCTGCGCGTCGGCGGCAAGCTTATTGCGTTTCAGCTGGTTCTGACGTTTGCGTTGGTCATCGCAGCCAACTTCATCGCCTACCGCCTCACGCGCACGACCGAGTCCGACGAGCTTACGCGCTGGGCGTTGATGGTGCTGGCCGTGTGGGTCGCTCAGGCCATCATCCTCAACGTCATTGTTAAGCCGTTATGGTCGCGCCCGCGCATGCGCGTGATCGAGGTCACGCCGGGGCTCAATTTTCAGCCGTGGTGGGTGATCGGCAACCCCGACAAGTGGACCTATATCGCCGCCGGCGTGATAAAGGACGGGTTCAAGTCGTTTGCGAGCGGACACACGGCGCATGCGGCGATCGGCCTTATGCTCGCCGGGCTTCCCGCGGCAGCCTTTAAGGAAAAACCTTCGCGTCGCCGCGTGGTCTTTTGGGCGGCGGTTGTTGTTGCAGCGTTCGTCGCCTTTGGGCGCATCGTGATCGGCGCGCATTTTTTGAGTGACGTGAGCTGCGGTTTTGCCCTGGTACTGGCACTTGAGTGCCTTGCCGCACGCATTGCCTATCCCAACGGCGTACAATAGCTCCGTTTGAATCATCTGGCCGATACCCGGTAAGAGAGGATTGCCATGCTCGCGTTTAACAACGATTATTCCCACGGCGCACATCCGGCAGTGCTGCAGGCGCTCGTCGACACCAATATGGAGCCGCAGCCCGGCTACGGTACCGATGCGCACACCGAGCGTGCCAAGCAACTTATCCGCGAGGCCTGTCAGGCCCCCGATGCCGACGTGTTTTTTCTGGTGGGCGGCACGCAGGCCAACGCGACGGTGATCGACATGTTGCTTGCGCCGTACGAGGGCGTCGTTGCTGCCGAGACCGGCCACGTCGCCTGTCACGAGGCAGGCGCCATCGAGTTTGGCGGTCACAAGGTGCTCACCATCCCCGGCTACGAGGGCAAGATGCACGCCGAGGATCTGGAGAACTATATCCAGGTGTTCTACGAAAACGAGAGCTACGAGCACACGGTGTTCCCGGGCGCCGTGTACGTGAGTCTATCGACCGAGTACGGCACGCTGTACTCCAAGGCCGAGCTCGCGGCGATCCATGCAGTGTGCCAGAAGCGCGAGATTCCGCTGTTTGTGGATGGCGCCCGCCTGGCCTATGCGCTGGCGGCCGATGAGTGCGACATTACCCTGCCCGAGCTGGCGCAGCTGTGCGACGTGTTCTACATCGGCGGCACCAAGTGCGGCGCTCTGTGCGGCGAGGCTGTGGTGTTTTGCGGCATGCACGCCCCGGCGCATCCCATTCCGCGTATTAAGCAGCATGGCGCGTTGCTGGCCAAGGGCCGCCTGACGGGTGTGCAGTTTGAGGCGCTCTTTACCGACGGCCTGTATTTTGAGATTGGGCGCCAGGCGATTGAGACCGCTCAGACGCTGCGTCGTGTGCTGCACGAGCGCGGTTACCAGTTCTTCTTGGAGACGCCGACCAACCAGCAGTTCGTGATTCTGCCCAACGAGGACATGGCCCGCATTCGCGAGCATGCGGCGATCGAGTACTGGGAAAAGTACGACGATACCCACACGGTGGTGCGTTTTTGCACCAGCTGGGCCACGACGCAGGAGGATATCGACGCGTTGGCGGCTGTCCTGTAGCCTGATGTAATGACAAGGGGCCGCCCTGCGCCTGGGCTTGGCGCAGGGCGGCCTTTGCTTTTGGGGGAGAAGGGTTGTATGACCGAGATGTCCGAGCCGACGATTCGCCTGGCGACGCCCGATGATGCGCCGGCGTTGCTTGCCATCTATGAGCCGTATGTGCGCCAGACGGCGATTACCTGCGAATACGAGGTGCCGAGCGTTGAGGAGTTCGCCGGGCGCATCGAGCGTACGCTCAAGCGCTACCCGTATTTGGTGATGGAGCTGGACGGGCGTCCGGTAGGCTATGCCTACGTGAGTCCGCTTAACAGCCGCGAGGCATACGACTGGTCGGTCGAGACATCGATCTACCTGGCGCGCGATGTACGCCACGGCGGGCTGGGCCGCAAGCTGCACGATGCGCTCAAGCAATGCCTGATCGCGATGGGCATCACCAACATGTGCGCCCTCATCGCCGTGCCGCACGACAAGGACGACGAGTATCTGACGCACAACAGCCAGGATTTCCATGCCCATATGGGATATCGCCTGGTGGGCGCTTTCGATCGCTGCGCCCAAAAGTTCGGCCGCTGGTACGACATGTGCTGGATGGAGCTGGTCCTGGCCGAGCGCACATCCAACCAACCCAAGCCAACCTGGTTTCCCGACATCCTCGCCTAAAACCACCACAATGGGGACAGGCACCTTTGTGGTGGTTTTCGATTGGTTAGCCGATGGGCTCGGTGTATTTGGCGCGGTCGGTGCGCTGGATGCGCTTGGAGACATGGAGCGGGCGGCCGTCGGTGTCGTAGACGTAGTCGGTGATCAGGATCAGCGCCTGCCCGCGCTTGACGTTGAGCAAAAACGCCTCGTTTTGCGAGGCGTAGCACACCTCAAAGGTCTTATGCCCCTGTGCCGGCGCGCGATGGAATTCTTGGCGCAGCGTGGCGTAGAGCGAACCGTTGATATCGCGGTCGATGAGTGCTTCAAAGCTCGGTGGTAGATAGGTGGTCTCCAGGCACAGTGGCGCATCGTCCAGATAACGCAGGCGGACAAGTTTGACGAGCTTGCTGCCCACGGCGACATCAAAAAACCTGGCCGCATTGCCCGCGGCCTTGGCAAAGCCCGAGTCCATCGTGCGCGTGGTGGGCTTCATGCCCTGACCCTGGACCTGCGCCGTATAGCTCGAAAACACCAGATTGTTCTCGTGGAGTGCCGGCGTGTCGGCCACAAAGGCGCCGCGCCCGCGCTCGGTGCGAACCAGACCCTCATCAGCTAGTACCTTAAGGGCATGGCGCACGGTGCTGCGCGACAGCCCCGATTCGTTTATGAGTTCCATCTCGGACGGCAGCTTGTCTCCACGTGCGTAGGTGCCGGAGGCGATGCGGTCGCGCAGCATGCCCGCCAAGCGCTCGTATTGGGTCAGTCTCTTTTTAGATGAAGCGTTCATGCGATCAACCTGTATCTAACCTGTATGCGTATCTAATCAGGCATGTATTCAATACAACAACAAAACCGCTGGTATCCAGTTATCGAAAACCGCATCAGCAAAATTTCTAAGACAAATATAGCATACAACTAGTCGACATAACCAAAACATGTATGTAACTTGTATGCCTGTGATGAGCATCAAACGAGAAGAAAGGCTGATGCACGATGACTACTCAGGAACAGGTTAAGGATGTCGTTTCCCAGGTTTTGGCTGACAAGGCAGACAAGGGCGGCATCAAGCGCGTCGTGTGGATTGGCGCCGGCGGATCCAACGGCGGCAACTATCCTGCCCAGTACTTTATGGAGCACGAGGCCACGCAGGTCGTGAGCTCCAGCTACACCAGCAACGAGTTCGTGCACGCCACCCCGGCCTACGTCAACGAGAACACCCTGGCCGTCGTCGTGTCCATGCGCGGCACCAAGGAGACCATCGTCGCCGCCCAGGTCGCCAAGGACCACGGCGCCAGCACCATCGCAATCTATGTCGACGAGTCCGGCCTCACCGAGGTCTGCGACTACAAGATCCAGTATGACAGCCTGGCCGTCGACGAGTCCTGCATGGGCCGCACCAACTCCGCCGTCGTGACCATGATCGCCATGGAGCTTACGCAGCAGACCGAGGGCTATGCCGAGTACGAGACCGCTATGGCCGCCTTCGACTTGGTTGACCCCATCTATCGCAAGGCCGTCGAGTACACCCGTCCGCTCGCTGCCAAGTGGGCCGAGCAGAACGCCGACAAGCCCTGCATCAACGTCATGGCTCAGGGTCCGCTCTTTGGTGCCGCCTACGTCTTTAGCATCTGCAACGTGCAGGAGATGCTGCAGATCGACTCTTGCACCATCAACACCTGCGACTTCTTCCACGGCCCCTTCGAGATCCTGGACAAGCGCACCTCGCTGTTCCAGCTCATCAGCGTCGGCCGCAGCCGCTGCAACGACGAGCGCGGCATCCGCTTCGTCAACCAGTACGGTGGCGAGCGCGTCTATCAGCTCGACGCCAAGGAGCTCGGCCTCAACGACATCAAGGACAGCGTGAGCGAGTACTTCAACCACCTGATCTTTGCCCCGATCCTCAACAACGTCTACATGCGTGCGCTTTCTGCCGTCACCCACAAGGACTATATGACGCGCCGCTACATGTGGAAGCTTGAGTATTAGTTACGCGGTTTTACCAAACCGCGTAACGGCTCGACGCTGCGCGGTCCGCATTTGGGCAATCTGACGTTCAACTTCAAGGGCGCGACCAGAAGGTCAGCGCCCTTTCGTTTCACGTCACCTTGCCTCAAATGCGGCCCGCTCGCTGACTTATGCTCAACCAGCGGCGCCTTAGACGTTGGGAACGTTCCTATTCTGCCGGCAGTTGGGGACAGTCCTAGTCGTTGGGGACGTTCTTAAATGACTAGTCATCCAAGAACGTCCCCAACGACTACTCATTTAAGTACGTCCCCAATGAGTACCCAATGAGTGTGTGGGCGAGCGGATTTTCCCGCTCACCGATTTGTGTCTTGAAAAATGTATATAACGACTATAACGTAGTGTGAAACATATTGGAAACAATACCGAGGAGGCTGCGTTGAAGAAAAGCAATCTGGGCTATGTGCTGGTGCTGGTCGCCGCGCTTATGTGGGGCAGCATCGGAATCTTTGTAAACGGCATCTCGGCCATGGGCGTTTCGTCCCAGAGCATGGCTGCCTTTCGCTTGTTGGTCGGAGCGCTTATCTTGGCGCCGGTCCTGATGTTTATGGGCTGCCGTCCGGGTGAGGGGTCTACCGTGGCTCAGGGTCCGCTGGCCCTGTTCAAGGCAAGCCCTAAAGAGCTTGTTCCCTGCGCGCTTGTCGGTATCATCGGTTTGGCCGCCGCCAACACCTGCTATTACGAGTGCATGGGCGAGGTGGGCATGTCCACGGCCTCGGTGCTGCTCTATACCTCGCCGGTGTTTGGCGTCGTGCTCGGTCGCGTGCTTTATCGCGAGGACGTGACTCCCAACAAGCTCGTTGCCATTGTCTTCAACATCGTTGGCTGCGTGCTTGCAGTGACCAATGGCGACCTTTCCGGTTTTCATTTTTCGGTTTGGGGCGTCACGTCGGGCGTGATTGCGGGCTTTTGTGGTGCGTCGCTCGCGGTGTTTAGCCGAATAGCAACCAAGACGGTCCACCCGCTGGCTGTCACGTTTTGGGGTTTTGTTTTTGGCGGTGCGGTTATGGCGGCTATCGCGGCTCCGTGGCCGGATGTCGCCGCGGCCATGTCGCCACAGCTGCTGCTGCTGTTCTTTGGCTTTGGACTCATCCCCACAGCCGTGGCTTACATCTTATATATGCAGGGTCTGTCCATGGGGCTCGAGACATCGAAAGTTCCCGTCGTAATGTCTTTCGAGACGGTCGTCACCGTACTGGTGGGCATTGGTGTCTATGCCGAGCCCGCCGGCGCGATCAAGGTTCTGGGCATTGTGCTGGTGCTCGCGTCCATCCTGATCATGAACACCGACTTCTCCAAGCTGCGCAACAGTGTATTTGTCGGTCATGTCGTTGAGAGCATGACCTTTAAGCCCAACGCGTGGTGGACGGAGAAATCGCAGGACATGGATCTGTTTAAGGAACGCACTGGCATCGCGCTGGAGCCCACCGTGCAGGAAAGCCCCTGGTACTTCGTGCGATAGGGGATTGGCGAGGCGTCTGATCGGGCGTCGCCAAGACAGCGCCGACCTACCCTGCACCAACGTTTCGATTGCGTTAAACCCGTCAACGGTCGATTTTCACCCGCGAACGGTCTTTATACTAATTAGCAATATAAGCAACGTATAAGACGTTATAATGACCATAACGAAAAGGAGGAGGCAAGATGAATCAGATCATTCTCGCATCTCATGGCGGCCTGGCCGCAGGCGCCAAAGACACGCTCGAGATGGTTCTCGGCGACGTGTCGAACGTCCACGTCGTGTCGCTTGCTCGTGACGACAAGGAGCCCATCACCAATAAGGTGGACGCCATGATCGCCACGTTCAACGCGGACGACACCGTCTATGTGCTGACCGATATGCTCGGCAGCTCGGTCAACAACAGCATGGTCGAGCTTTCCAAGAACGGCACGAAGTTCACGGTTGTCAGCGGTTTCAACATCCCGCTGGCACTGACGCTCGCTATGAGCCCCGTCCCCGTCAAGGGCGCCGAGCTCGCGGCCCTCATCAACGAGGCCCGTACCGGTCTGACCAACCCCAACGCACCGGTCGAGGCTGCCGCGGCTCCCGCCAAGAAGGCCAAGGCGCCCCGTCACAGCTCCGGTCCCGCCAAGATCGTCCTCGCACGTCTTGACTACCGTCTGCTGCACGGCCAGGTTGTCTTTACCTGGACCACCAAGGTTCAGGCCGAGCGCATCATCGTTGTCGACAACGCTGCCGCCAACGATGATATCAAGAAGGGCGCTCTTAAGCTGGCCAAGCCCCAGGGCGTGCGCCTGAACGTCTTCACCGTCGAGCGTGCCCTCGCCAAGATGGACAAGCTCAACACCCTCGGCGAGCGCGTCATGTTCGTCTTTGGCAACACGGCCGAGATGCTGCAGTTCTGCCAGGGCTACAAGCTCGATGCCATCAACCTGGGCGCCACCGCCAACCACGACGGTGCCGATCAGGTCGGAGGCAAGGACAGCTCCGTCTTCCTCGACGCCAACCAGAAGGCCGACGTCAACCAGCTGCTCGACATGGGCATTAAGCTCTACGTCCAGCAGACCCCTACGTATCAGAGCGTCGACATCGACGCCAAGCTGTAATCAACCAGGCTTTTGCCTGACTGAAAGGAGAAGGGTATGAATACGTTCATCAGTGCGGTGCTCGTCGGCCTCGTCGGCGTGTTCTGCATGTGGGACTCCCGCCTGCTCGGTCGTCTTAACTTCGAGCAGCCTCTCGTTGGCGCTACGCTCGTCGGTCTGCTGCTGGGCGATGTGCCCACCGGTCTTGCCGTCGGTGCCGCCGTCGAGCTCGTGTCCATGGGCCTGGTGCAGGTCGGCGCCGCCGTTCCGCCCGATATGGTCCTGGGCGGCATCGTGGCCGCTGCCTTTGCGTGCCTGACCGATGCTTCCGCCGAGACCGCCATGACGATCGCCATCCCGGTCGCCGTCCTGGGTCAGCTCCTCGGCATCGTGTTCCGTTCCATCATCGCCGCCCTCACTCATGTGGCAGATAGCGCGATCGATAACGGAAAGTTCAAGACCGCCTACCGTATGCACATCTGCGCCGGCTCCGGTCTGTACGCCATCATGTACTTCCTGCCGATCTTCCTCGCCGTCTTTGTTGGCACCGACCTGGTTCAGGCCATCGTCAACATGGTTCCCGAGTGGCTGTCCACTGGTCTTAACGTTTCGACCAAGATCATGACCGCCTACGGCTTGGCCCTGCTGCTCACCATGATGATCAAGAAGGGTATGACTCCGTTCCTGTTCATCGGTTTCCTGCTCGCCGCTTACCTCAACCTGTCCGTCATCGCGGTCGCTCTGATCGGTGTGTGCCTGGCTGTCGTCTTCATGGGCTTCAAGTTCAACGGTTCCCATGCAGCCGCCGGTGTCGATTCCGACTACGATCCGCTCGAAGACGACGAAGACTAAGGAGGAACACACTATGGCAACCGCAACCAAGGACGTGTCCCTGAACAAGAAGGTCAGCCAGTTCTTCTGGCGCTCCTGGGCCATCCAGGCCTCTTGGAACTACGAGCGTCAGATGAACATGGGCTTCCTCTACGGCATGGTTCCCACGCTTGATCGCCTCTATCCGGATGAGTCCGACCCCAAGCAGCTCGCTGCTAAGAAAGAGGCTTACCACCGTCACATGGCGTTCTACAACTGCACCCCGCAGACGAGCGCTTTCATCCTGGGCCTCGCCGCCTCCATGGAGGAGGAGTACGCCAAGGATCCCGAGAACTTCGATCCCGATTCGATCAACGCGGTCAAGACCTCCCTCATGGGTCCGCTTTCCGGCATCGGTGACTCCTTCTTCCAGGGCACCATCCGCGTTATCGCCTTTGGCCTGGGCGTTCAGCTGGCTCAGCAGGGCTCCATCATGGGCCCGATCCTGGCCATGCTCATCTCCATCGTCCCCTCTGTGCTGATCACTTGGTTCGCAGCCAAGATGGGCTATCAGGGCGGCCACGAGTACCTGAGCAAGCTCCAGGGCGGCGACCTCATGGAGAAGCTCATGTATGTCTGCGGCATCGTGGGTCTTATGTCCGTGGGCGGCATGATCGCTACGCTGATCGGCGCCACTACCCCGCTGCAGTTCGCTGAGGGCACCGTCGTTATCCAGGACATCCTGGACGGCATGATGCCCCAGATGATCTCCCTTGGCCTCACCGGCCTTATGTACTGGCTCATCAAGAAGAACGTCAACACCGGTTGGCTTCTCGTGATCGCCATCGTGGGCGGCATCGCCCTCTCCGCGGCCGGCATCCTGGCCTAGTCGCGACCAAGCGTCTAACCGCTTTCCCCCGGGGGCCTGCCTGGCATCCCATACCCCAGGCAGGCTTCCATCCCTATACGTGACAAAGGGCAGTCCCTTTGTCACATCCTCAACGGGCCGGCGACTCGGTCCAAACCATGGTAACCCTGCGAGCGCCCGGCAATGTGGCGCCGCAAAAATCGAAAGGAATGTGTCAGATGTACGAGATCGACCTTAACCTCCCTAAGCAGATCGTCGCTGACGTCCTGTCCAACCACGAGATCCACAGCGTCGCCTTCGTCGGCTGCGGCGCTTCCATGTCCGACCTGTACCCCGCCAAGTACTTCCTGGCCAACAACACGGACAAGCTGAACGTT
The DNA here is from genome assembly GCF_018785265.1 of Collinsella aerofaciens. Taxonomy (GTDB): domain Bacteria; phylum Actinomycetota; class Coriobacteriia; order Coriobacteriales; family Coriobacteriaceae; genus Collinsella; species Collinsella aerofaciens_AI. The sequence continues at coordinate 24,023 of NZ_WQPK01000047.1, forward strand.
CAGATCTTCACCGCTAACGAGTTCAACTACGACACGCCCTCCTGGGTCAACGAGCACACCTTCGTGATCACCTGCTCCCTCGGTGGCTCCACGCCCGAGACCGTCGAGGCCAACAAGACCGCCAAGAAGCACAACTGCCCGGTCGTCTCCCTCACCAACAAGGCTGGCTCCGCTCTGACCGTCGACGCCGACCACGTCATCGTTCACGGCTTCCACGCCAACTACGCTGCCAAGTGCGAGAAGCCCGGCTATGCTATCGCTCTTGCTCTCGAGATCCTTCAGCAGACCGAGGGCTATGACCACTACGAGGACATGATCACCGGCCTCACCAACATCTTCGATCTCTGCGAGAACGCCGCTCAGCACTGCAAGAAGCTCGCCAAGAAGTTCGCCGAGGACTTCAAGGACGACAAGATGATCTACTTCATGGCTTCCGGTGCCTCCGAGAAGATGGCTTATTCTCACGCCGCCTTCCTGTTCACCGAGATGCAGTGGATCGACGCCGCCGCCTACAACACCGGCGAGTACTTCCACGGCCCGTTCGAGGTTTCCACCGAGGGTAAGCCCTACGTCTTCTTCATGTCCGATGGCGCCACCCGTCCGATGGACGCCCGCGCCCTCACCTTCCTTGAGCGCATGGGCGCCAAGGTCGCTCTGATCGACTCCAAGGACTACGGCCTGGCTGACGCCGTGCCCGCGAGCGTCATCACCTACTTCAACCCGCTGCTGCACCTCGCCGTTATGCGTGAGTACGGCAACCAGATCGCCGAGGCCCGTCAGCACCCGCTGACCATGCGTCGCTACATGTGGAAGCTTTCCTACTAATCACAAGTAAGTAGACCTTACGGGTTGATTGAGAGGGGATGGGGTTTGCGCCCCGTCCCCTTTTTTGCTCTGGGGAGGGCGTGTTCGTCGCCCCATAAAACCCCAGATAAAGCCTACCAAAATAAACCTGTCCCTTTTTGGCAGGTGGGAGGAGATGCGTATGATCAAGGCAGTGCTGTTTGACATGGACGGCGTGCTGGTCGATACCGAGTGGTTCTACAACCGTCGCCGCGTGGCGTTTATGGAAGAGAAGGGGTTCCACTTTGACGAGATTCCCGATCTTTCGGGGTCTAACGAGCCCGCCATTTGGGAGGCGCTGGTGCCCGACGATGTTGAGCTGCGCGAGCGTCTGCGCGTGGAGTACAAGCAGGTCTACAGCCCGGTCCACCCCGTTCCGTATGCTGAGCTGCTCAACGAGCAGACGGAGCCGGTGATGCGTGAGCTGCACGAGCGCGGCGTGAAGTGCGCCATCGCAAGCTCGTCCTATCGCGAGCTCATTGACGAGCTGGTGGAGATTGCCGGTATCGCCGACGTGCTGAACTACACCATCAGCGGTCACGAGTGCAGCGCGTTTAAGCCCGATCCCGAGATCTACCTGCGTGCCATGGAGGTGCTGGGGGTGGAGCCTGCCGAGTGCCTGGTTATCGAGGACTCGCCTTTGGGCATCGAGGCCGGCAAGCGCTCCGGCGCCCGCGTCCTGGCACTGCGTCCGCACGAAGGCGTCAACCTGGACCAGTCCGCCGCCGACGTCGTCATCGACAACCTGACCGACATTTTGGCCGCTCTGTAGCGTCGATTCACCGCAAGAAGCACGGGTTCAAACGTTTTTTGCGGTGGACTGGCTCAATTCGGTTTCGATTTTGATCTGTTTGGCTTCGATTCGGGCTAATTGAGTAGACTTTTTGGCGCAGGCCGAGCACAAAACATATCTTCCTTTGTAAAACCGCAGGTCACAGAGGTGGCTATTTTTGGGTGTGCTCGGCAGATCGTAAAAAGTCTACTCACTTGGAATTTTGCCCTTTGGTTGTGGGGGTTGCTGGTCCCGTTTTGGTCGTCGAGAGAGGGTGAATTGAAGCGCTCCCGCACGCTCCATGCTACAATCGCGGACATGCCCCACAACTACATCTGCCTTCGAAAGGAGCCTGCGTGGCGAACGCCATCGATCAACTCACGGATCGCGTGCTCGTGCTCGGCCGTCTCACCATCGTCCGCCGCGCCATCACCGCTGTGGCAGTCACCATTTCCGCCGTTCTCCAGACATTCCTAATCCAGGCGTTCATTCAGCCCGCCGACCTGCTTCCGAGCGGTCTTACCGGCGTCGCGGTCCTGCTCGATCGCGTTACCTCGCTGGGCGGCGTTCACATCGACATCTCGCTCGGTATGCTCGCGCTCAACATCCCTGTGGCGCTCCTATGCTGGAGCGGCATTAGCAAGCGCTTCGTCATCTTCTCGATGATGCAGGTCGTGCTCTCGTCGCTGTTCCTCAACATCTTTCACTTTTCCCCGTTTTTGGGCGACAAGATCATGCTCATCATTTTTGGCGGCGTGGTCTCGGGTCTGGGTGCTGCCATCGCGCTAAAGTCCGGCGCATCCACCGGCGGCACCGACTTTATCGCGCTGTGGGTCTCCAACCACACGGGCAAGACCATATGGGGCGTCATCTTTGGTTTTAACTGTTTTATCCTGGCGATCTTTGGCTTTATGTTTGGCTGGGACAAGGCGGCGTACTCCATCGTGTTCCAGTTTATTTCGACCAAGACCATCGACAGTTTCTATCGTCGCTACGACCGCGTGACGCTGCAGATCACGACGCGCAAGGCAAACGAGGTCATGGCCGCCTATGTTGACCATTTTCAGCACGGCATTAGCTGCGCCGAGGTCATCGGCGGATACAGCCGCGAAAAGATGTACCTGCTGCATGCCGTTGTCTCGACCTACGAGAGTCAGGACATTATCAAGCTGGTGTGCGACATTGATCCCGGCGCCGTGATCAACGTGTTCCACACGCTCAACTTTGTGGGCGGCTGGTGGGGTGGTCATGTCGACGAACCCATGCCCACGGCCGTACCCGATCCCGACAAGCCCGCACGTATGGCCAGCAGGCAGGCGCGCCTCAGCGAGCAGGACAGCCTGCAGCAGGACGACGGCAAGTAGGGTTTTGGTTTTTTGCCGGCCTGGCGCAACCCTTCCGAATGAGCCCCTCAAAAGCCCCGTTGCTTTCGGGGGGCTCTCGTTTGCCCAGATAAAACCTACCAAAATGAAGCTGTCGCTTTTTGGTAGGGAGGGTATATCGTTTTATCAATATGAGATAACATGAAACTAGACGTTATATACGTATTAGTTATTTCGATATTTCGATAAGAGTGATTAGATATGCCTGCGCCCAAAAATGCACCGCTTTACCAGCAGATTTACGACGAAATCAAGGATGCGATCGAGAAAGGTGTTTATGCACCCAAGGAGCGTATTCCGTCCGAGCTTGAGCTAGCCGAGCAGTACGACGTGAGCCGCATTACGGTGCGCCGCGCCGTCGAGGAGCTGTGCTCCGATGGCTACCTGGTTAAGCAGCAGGGCCGTGGCACCTTTGTCTCCACGCCGCACATCAATCGCCAGTTTCACGCCTCGACGTTGCAGACGTTTACCGCGCTGTGTGCCGGCAATGGCATGAAGGCCGGTGCGCACGTGATCGATCGCCAGATTGTGCCGGCGCGCCAAAACGAGATGGAGTTCTTTGGCCTGCAGAAGGATGCGCTGCTGCTGCATATCAAGCGCGTGCGTACGGCCGACGGCGAGCCCATCTTTGAGGAGAACATCTTTGTGCCGTTTGACGCCTACCGTGAGCTGTTGACGGCCGATCTTGAGGACAAGTCGATTTTTGCCGAGGTCGAGCGTGTTGGCGGAACGCCGATTGTCTCGGTTGGCTACCGCACGGTCGAGGCCGTTCGTGCCAATACCGAGCAGGCGGCCGAGTTGGGCATTGCTCCGCACGATCCGCTGCTCAATCTGCGTGCCGGCTTTACCGGTCCCAACGATGAGCCGGTCCTGATGGGTAAGCAGTACTACGTGGGATCGCGCTACGTTATGGTGATGTAGGGTTGGTTCCGCCGTTCTAACGAACGGCGGATCGGTCGACGCTGCAAGCCCGCCAGAGCGGCAATCTGCCTTTCAACTTCGGCGGCATGACCAGAAGGTCAATGCCGCCTTGTTTCAAGGCACCTTGCTCGCTCTGGCGGGCTTTCGCTGTCGTTGCCAAAACATCGGCGTTGCCATGGCCCGGATGCGGCACTTGGGGACGTTCCTTTTCTGTCGGCACCTGGGGACACTCCTTAGTCATTGGGGACGCTCTTAAACGACTAGTCTGGGCGGCGGCCGTGTGCTGCTGTCCGCGTGGCGGCGTATAATCGGCGGCAGATGACTTGGACGTTAGGAAACCATGACCGATAGCATGCAGCAGATGGCGCTCGACACGCTCGGCGCCTATTTTGGCTACACCTCGTTTCGCCCGGGACAGGACCGCATGGTCGATGCGATCCTTGCCGGTCGCGATGCGCTGGGTGTTATGCCCACGGGCGCCGGCAAGTCCATTTGCTACCAGGTGCCCGCGCTCATGCTGCCCGGCATCACCTTTGTGGTGAGTCCGCTGCTGTCGCTTATGGAGGACCAGACCCGTGCGTTGCTCGCGGCGGGTGCGCGACCCAGCTATCTCAACTCCAGCCTTACTCCGGCCCAGCAAAACACCGTGCTCAAGCGGGCGCGCGAGGGCCGCTATCAGCTTATGTACGTGGCGCCCGAGCGCCTGCTCGAGCCGCGTTTTATAGCCTTTGCGCAGGAGGCCGCGGCGGACGGCGGCATCGGCGTGCCGCTCGTGGCCATTGACGAGGCCCACTGCGTGAGCCAATGGGGCCAGGATTTCCGCCCCGCCTATCTGCAGATTCGCGAGTTCATCGATTCCCTGCCGCAGCGCCCTATCGTGGCGGCCTTTACCGCTACGGCGACCGAGCGCGTGCGTGCGGACATTCAGCAGATGCTCGGCCTGCAAAACCCCGCGACCGTGGTGACGGGTTTTGATCGCAAGAACCTCTACTTTGGTTGCGAGGAGATGGGAGACAAGGCCAAGACCGCGTGGGTGCGCGACTATGTGATCGCGCATTCGAGCGAGAGCGGCATCGTGTATTGCTCGACCCGCAAGACGGTCGATGCGCTGGCCGCGGAGCTTGTCGAGGCACTGGGCCCCAGCGGCATTCGTGTGGGGCGCTACCATGCCGGCATGGGCAACGACGCCCGCCGCCAGAGCCAGCGTGCCTTTATCGACGACGACATCCAGGTGATGGTTGCCACCAACGCCTTTGGCATGGGCATCGACAAGCCCAACGTGCGTTACGTGATTCACAACAACGTGCCCGAGAGCATCGAGGCCTACTACCAAGAGGCGGGTCGCGCCGGCCGAGATGGCGACCCGGCCAGCTGCCATCTGCTGTGGAACGGTAACGATTTCCGCATGCGGCGCTTTTTGATCGACCGCGGCGATGCGGCCGACGAGGCGCTTGACGACGAGCAGCGCGCGTGGGCGCTCCAGAACCGTTATCGCCTGCTCAGCCAGATGGAGGGCTACTGCAATACCACCGGCTGCCTGCGCGAATACATGCTGCGCTACTTTGGCGACGAAGCCGCGGCCGAGCATGCGGTTGCGGCTGCTGCGGGCGGCACCACAGACGACGCCGAGGGCTGCGGCAACTGTAGCAACTGCCTCACGCAGTTCGAGGTCGAGGACGTCACCGATATGGCCCGCGCCGCCGTGCGCTATGTGGCCACGCGCCCCATGCGCTTTGGCAAATCGCTGGTCGCCGACGTGCTCCATGGCGGCAACACCGAGCGCATTCGCCAGATGCATCTGGACGAGGACCGCGGCTACGGTGAGCTGTCGAGCGAATCGGTCGGGCGCATCAAGGACATCATCGGCCAGCTGTGCGGCCGCGGTTATCTGGCCACCTCGCAGGGGCAGTACCCGGTCGTGGGACTGGGTCCGCGTGCCGGCGAGGTCGAGGACGAGGCGTTCGCCTTTACCGTTAAGCGTCGCGCGTCCAAGCGCAAGGCCTCGGCCCGCGCCCGCCGCGCCGTCGATCTGCTGCGCGAGGAGGCCGAGCTGGATCAGCGCCCGCGCGTTGGCGACGATGCCGAGCTGTTCGAGCGCCTGCGTGCCCTCCGCAAGGAGATCTCGACCGAGCTGGAGATGGCGCCGTATATGGTCTTTTCCGACAAGGCCCTGCGCGGCCTGTGCCGCCTGCGTCCGCAGACGCGCGAGGAGCTGATCCAGGTCAACGGCATTGGCGAGAAAAAAGCCGACGCCTTTGGCGAGCAGTTTATGGCGGCGATTGAAGAATTTGAGTCCGAGCATGCGCGGGATGGAGTGTAACGATGGCATTCGACGATAAAACCGACCGCACTGACGTGCCCGCCGTGCCGCTGTACCAGCAGGTCATGGACGACCTAAAGGGCGAGATCGCGCGCGGCGTGTACCCCGCCGGCTCGCGCATCCCTGCCGAGATGGAGCTCGCGAAGTCCTACGGCGTGGGGCGCATCACCGTGCGCCGTGCCATCGAGGAGCTGTCGCGCGCGGGGTATCTCAACCGCCAGCAGGGGAGGGGCACGTTTGTGTGCGCCCCCAAGCTCAAGCGCAAGATTCGCCAGAAGGGTGACGTCCAGAGCTTTACTGAGGGTTGTGCTGCCAACGACATGGTGCCGGGTGCGCGTCTGGTGTCGCGCACGGTGGTCGCGGCGACGCACGAGGATGCGGCGTTCTTTGGCGTGGAGCCCGGCTGCGAGCTTATCGTGGTCGAGCGCGTGCGCACGGCCGACGGCATCCCCGTCATGCTCGAGAACAACGCCTTTGTGCTTGCCGACCACCCGTATCTACAAACGATGCGCGACGAAGACCTCGCGGACAATTCCATCTTTGCGCTCGTTGCCGAGCACTCGGGCCACGTGCCGCTCAAGTCCGACCCCTGTACCGTGGAGATTGCGCTTGCCGATGCTCAGGTGGCCCCGTTGTTGGAGGTGCCGGTCGGCGAGCCGCTCTTTTATATGGAGGCGTACTTTACCGATGAGGACGAGCGGCCCCTGCTGCTCGGTCGTCAAAAGATCGTGGGCTCGCGCTACGTGTTCGACATCTAACGTTCACGAATAGAACAACATGGAACAAATTTACTGCAATGGCTTCCACCGTGGCTGCTTGCGTGGTATATATAGAACAACATAGAACGACAGCAGGTACGAGCAGCCGTCGCCAAAAGCCGCCACGCAAGGAGGAGCATCAGCATGAACGCACACGATCTGGTTCAGGAAATTATCGAGCGCAAGGGCAAGGTCGAGAACGTCTTTTGGATTGCCTGCGGCGGTTCGATGATCGACCTCATGCCGGCTAACGAACTGCTCAAGCGCGAGGCCACCACGTTTACCTCGACGGTCTACACGGCACGCGAGTTTTGCCTGATGGCCCCCAAGAGTCTTGGCGAGAAGTCGCTCGTCATCGCCTGCAGCCACAGCGGCAACACGCAGGAGGTCGTCGACGGCTGCGAGATGGCGTTGGCTGCCGGCGCCGAGGTCATTGCCCTTACCGACTGCGAGGGCTCCAAGATCGACAACGGCAAGTGGACCACCTGGGTCTATCCGTGGGGCGAGGGCGTGTCGCAGGCTGAGGTGCCGCAGGGCATCGGCGCTCTGATCGCCGCCGAGTTGCTCGACCAGCAGGAAGGCTACGAGTCGCTCGCCGACATGTATGAGGGCCTCAAGCAGATGGATGCGCTGCTGCCCGCCGCCCGTGAGAAGGTCAACGCCGAGCTGGGCGCCCGCTTTGCCGAGCTCTGCCAGCAGCACAAGTTCTTCTATATCCTGGGCTCCGGCCCCAACTTTAGCCAGACCTATGCCATGGCGATCTGCTCGCTCATGGAGATGCAGTGGCAGCACTGCTGCTACATCCACTCCGGCGAGTACTTCCATGGCCCGTTCGAAGCCACCGAGCCCGGCGTGTTCTACTTTGTGCAGCTCGGATCGGGCGAGTGCCGCCCCATGGAGGAGCGCGCTCTTGCGTTCCTCAACACGCACACCGATACCGTCATGGTGCTCGATGCGCTCGAGTACGGCGTGGGTGAAGTGCCTGCCAGCGTGCGTTCGTACCTGGAGCCGATCTTCTTCTACGCGATGAGCTGCGAGCTGCGTGCTGCCCGCGGCAAGGTGTTTGACCACAGCCCCGAGGTTCGTCGCTACATGGGCATCGAGCAGTACTAGGTACCGGGAATAACCTCTCACGACGGGGCTTCCGCCAAGTGCGGGCCCCGTTTTGCTTTGCCAAGAAAGAAATGGGGATTGAACATGCGCGTGCTTGATTTGACTCACACTATTAGGGAAGACATGCCGGTATTTCCCGGAGCCGATACACCCAAGCTGCTGCCGGCGAGCACCTACGAGCACGACGGATTTAAAGAGACGCTCATGCAGATGTACACCCATACGGGGACGCATATGGATCCACCGGCGCATCTGTTTGCCGACCGCAAGACGCTCGATGCGTTTCCGGCAAGCCAGTTTATAGGCAGGGCATTGGTTGTCGATTGCCGCATGCTCGCCGAGGGTGAGGCCATTACTGTGGAGCAGCTCCGTCCCTATGGCGATAAGGTGACCCAAGCCGAGTTTTTGCTGTTCAACTTGGGTTGGGATAAGCGTTGGGGAACCGAGGCGTACTTTGGCGACTATCCTTGCGTGGACGATGAGGTGTTGGACCTGATCATCGACGGCGGCTACAAGGGCATCGGCTTTGATGTAATTGGACTCGACCCCATCGCGGACGAAAACCTGACGCGCCACAAGAAGTTGTTCCGCGCATGCGATATCGTCAACATCGAGAATCTTAAGGACTTGGACTGTTGCGGCGACGATCTGTTCTGGTTTAGCTGCGCACCGCTCAAAATCGAGGATTGCGACGGCTCGCCCATTCGCGCAATCGCGTGGTTTGAGGATTAAAGCGCCCTGTTCCATCTGTCGAAGAACATTCACCTTCGATTCGCAAGCGTGCCGTGTGAGTCAAAAAGCGGGCCGCGCCGGGGATTTCCGGCGCGGCCCGCTTAGTATCGCGCATAGATTCGCAAGGTTGCGGTAGCCAGCGGCCTACTTTGCGTCGTAGGCCTCGGCGTCCCACCAGTCGAGCTGGGCGATGTTGTCGCGGATGTGCTGGCAGCTCTTGTGGAAGCCCTCGAGCTCGTGCTCGGACAGGTCCAGCGTGTAGACCTCCTCGACGCCCTCGGCACCGATCACGCACGGCAGGGAGGTGAAGATGCCCTCCTCGCCATACTGGCCGGTCATGAGCGTGGAGGCGGAAAGCACGGCGTGCTCGTTATGCAGCACGGCGGCGCAAACGCGCGCGGCGGAGTTGGCGACGGCGTACTCGGTGCACTGTTTGCCCTGGTAGGTTACGTAGCCGCCCTTGCGCGCGAGCTCCTCGACCTCCATGTGGTCAAAGGCGTACTTGTCGGGGTTCTCGGCCTGAAGCTCGTTAAGGCTCTTGCCGGCGATGGTTGCGGCCTTAAAGGCGGCCAACTGGCTAAAGCCGTGCTCGCCGATCATGTAGGCGTCGATGGACTTGGGGCTCACGCCGACCTTCTTGGAGATCTCGGTGCGCAGGCGGGCGGAGTCCAGGCCGCAGCCCGAGCCGATGATCTTCTTGGGATCGTAGCCGGTCAGGTGCCACAGCTCGGTGCACACGACGTCGCAGGGGTTGGAGATGCTCACGAAGATGCCGTCAAAGCCGGCGTCGACGATGCGCTTGGCAAAGGTGCGGGCGGCGTCGGTGGTAAAGAACAGCTCGCCGTCGCGGTTGCCGGCGGCCAGCGCGACCTTGCCGGCGGCGTTGACGATGACGTCGCAGCAGGCAAGCTCCTCGTAGTGGTCGTAGCAGTTGACGATCTTGGTGTTGTACGGGACAAACGAAAGGGAGTCGCGCAGGTCCTGGACCTCGGACGTCACCTTGGCCTCGTTGATATCGCACAGGTACAGCTCATCGGCAATGCCCTGCATGAGCAGACTGTTGGCAACATGTGCTCCTACGTGGCCCTGGCCGACCACACCGATCTTACGCGTTTGGTACATATATGTATCCTTTCGGCCGAGTTTTTCGCGTCGAACCATTGTAGCGTCCTGCTGCCACTTTGCTAGGCTAAAGCGCCATAGATTTTTGGGCATGCCTTAATCTCTACTTTTGGAGTGATTTGGGCCGCTGACGGCATCGCCGGGCGATGTACTCGCGCGGATGGGGCCGGTCGTTGTACCATAACTGCAACTGACTCGTAAGGAGCATTCATGCCCATTCGCATCCCCGACGCCCTCCCTGCCGCCGCGCAGCTCGAGAGCGAGAACATCTTTGTCATGACCGAGTACCGCGCGCTGCACCAGGACATCCGTCCGCTGCGCGTGCTCATCCTCAACCTCATGCCCACCAAAATCGCTACCGAGACGCAGATCATGCGCAAGCTCTCCAACACGCCGCTGCAGGTGGAGGTGGACCTGCTGCGCACGAAAACGCACGAGGCCACGCACGTGAGCGCCGGCCACCTGGAGACGTTCTACCGCACGTTCGACGACATCCGCGACATCCACTACGACGGCCTGATCATCACGGGCGCGCCGGTGGAGCAGATGCCGTTCGAGGAGGTCGACTACTGGCCCGAGCTCTGCCAGATCATGGATTGGTCCACCACGCACGTGCACTCTACGCTGCACATTTGTTGGGGCGCGCAGGCCGGCCTGTACCATCATTACGGCATCCAGAAGTACGACCTGCCGGCAAAGGCGAGCGGCGTGTTCGAGCATTATCTGGTGAAGCCGCAAAGCCCGCTGGTCCGCGGCTTTGACGACCGCTTCTATGCCGTACATTCGCGCAACACCGACGTGCGCCGCGAGGACGTGGAGGCCGAGCCGCAGCTTGAGGTCGTGGCCGTGTCCGACGAGGTGGGCCTGTACATCGTCAAGTCGACCGACAGCCGTCGCTTCTTTGTCTTTGGTCACCCCGAGTACGATACCGACACGCTGCGCCTGGAGTACGAGCGCGACGTGAAGCGCGGCCTCAACCCTCAGGTGCCGGCGCATTACTTCCCGGGCGACGACCCCTCCGTCGATCCGCGCAACGTCTGGCGCAGCCAAGCTCAGCTGTTCTACACCAACTGGCTCAACTACTACGTCTACCAGACCACGCCCTACGACCTGGCCCGCGCCGGCGAGGAGCACTAGGCTGCGATGGTACTGCTGTAGCCGTGGCTGATATGGCGGCGATTAGGCGCTGATGATGTGGGGTAGCGGCAGGTCGTGAGCGTCGGTGGGAACGCGGTCGACGTGCTGCTCGTCAAAGGCGATGCCGATGATTTGGCATGCGGGCGAGAGCATAGGCAGGTAGCGGTCGTAACAACCGCCGCCGTAGCCCAGGCGCGCGCCGGTTTGGTCGAAGGCCACGAGCGGCACGACGATCATGTCGAGAGCTTCGGCAGGCATGATGGGGAAGCGGTCGCTGTCGATGTCCGTGGCCGCGAAGGCCCGCGTGGGGTGGGCGATAAACGGAGCCGCGGACGCATCGTCGGCGGCAACTGCCCGCATGCACATGCGCTGGCCACAAGCTGCGGCATCAATTGCCGAGAGCATGCACGGATAGGCTACGCGCCAGCCGCGCACGGCGGCCGCAACGGCAAACGCGGCAGGGTCTGCCTCGGAACCCATCGCGGCATAGACGGCAACGGTGCGCGGCGCCGCGGCATCCAAGCGGCCCAGCAGCTCAACCAGCCGCGCACAGATATCAGCAGACTTCGCCGCCCGCACATCCAAATCGAGAGCATCGCGCCGAGCAATCACCGCCCGCCGCAACTCAGCCTTGTCCATCCCGGCCCTCTCTCCCAAACCTACCAAAAAGGGACAGGTTTATTTTGGCAGGCTTTATCTGGGCAAACGTCGAAGCCGCCACAAAGGCGCCCTTTGTGGCGGCTTCGACTCGACGTTGGCTTCACAGCGCCGCAGCGATCGCTTCAGTCACAAACTTATTGAGTGACTCACCCTTCTTTGCCGCTGCCAGCGCTGCTTGCTTGTGGAGCTCAGAGCCCGTTCTTACGTTGAACGAGCCCTTAAAAGCCCGCTCGGGTTCCTTGCCCTTCTCGGCGCAAAACTCAAGGTAATCGTCGACGGCGTCGTGGAAGCATTGCTCCACTTCTTCAGCCGTGGAGCCTTCAAATACGATTGCGTCCCTAATGCCGGCGACCATACCTGTTAGCACATGCTGTTCGGCATCGAACTCGACCGGGGCGAAATAACCCTTGTATGCCAAAACGTTACTCATGACTACCTCCGACATCTTGCAGAAAGCGAACGATGTTTCGAATGGTCCCCGCTGTCAATTCGTCAGATGGATGAGGCGCGTGCATTACGAACATCCTGCCATCTGATGGCCTGTAGAAGCGAACGCGCGATCCGGATGTCTTGCCTTTGCGGTCCATTTCAAAGCCATATGAAGCCATAACTTTAAGAAAGTCAGCGAATCTATACGTTGAAGGACAGCTAAGCAGCTGGGCGATGAGTTTATCGGATCGAGTCATCCCGCCTCACATTCTGCAACTGTATTCTAGTTGCAATTTCAGTTTGATGCAAGCATCTCTACTATAGAACATGTGTGCGTATAGAACAAGTGTTCGAATCACAACTGAGGAAGGAGACAGGCACCTTTGTGGTGGTCTGTGCTGTGGAGTGGGCGTCTGCGGCGGTTTGTCTCAATCTGCAACAGTAACTCGGCAAAATTGGACCTAGATGTTGCAGATTGAGACAAACCGCCGCGGTGGGCTGCGCCACCCCGCTCAAACCGCAGAAAAAAGGTAGATTTTCAGACATGTCCCAAAAATCTACCTTTGCCGTGCGTTAGCCCATCAGGTCGACGACGTTAAAGTCGGCGTTGCTCTTGGCGATGACTTCGCGGCCGCCAAAGACGCAGGTGGGCGACTCGGCTGCGATGCGCGTCACGTCGGCGCCGAGCGAGCGGAGCTCACCGGGCGTGGCGGCGAGCATCTGGGCGCGGCGCTCCTCGCGTGCGTGCGGATCGAGCCCGGCCAGGTAGGTCGTGTTGCGGCGCTTGGTGAGCGCGTACGGCTTCACCGGTGCGTCCATGCCGCTCACGCAGCTCACGATAAAGCCCTCAAAGGCGGCCTCGTCGGGCTCAAAGCTGCCGAGCCATTCGCCTGCGCGCTCCACGCGCTCAATCGAAGGATCGATTGCCGGGTCGCGGTAGGTGTAGAACGCCGCCTGACGCTCGCCGGCTGCGCGGAATCCGCAGCCGTACGCACCGCCCTTCACGCGAATCTCGTTCCACAGGTAGTCGTAGGAGAGTGCGTTGGCAGCCACGGCCCAAGCGCCTGTCACGTCAATGCCCAAGCGACGCGGGTCGCACGCGCTTGCCGCAAAGCAGATGTCGCTGGGGATGACGAAAGCCTCGTGACGGTCGCGCGGCGCCGGCACCACGAGCGCGTCGCGGCCGGTATCGGCGCCGTCGCCAGCGTCCAGCCCAAGGTCGCCCGCGGCATCCCAGTACGCGTCAAAGTCTTCGTCGCTGCCGGTAAAGCTCGCCATGCAGCCATCGGCCACAAAGATGCGGCCTGCCAGCTCGGCAAGCTTGGCGCGCAGGTCGTCCAGTCGCTCGTCAAAGTGGTCGAGCAGATCGCGCAGGAACAGGTAGAAGTCCACGCCCGAAAGCTGCTCGCGAACCACGGCCGAAGGTGAGCTGTAGCTCATCGCGCGACCGAGCGCCGCCGAGTGACCATTGTTGATAAAGCCCTGCTCAAGCCCAATGCGAATCTGCGTGAGCACGTCGCGCACGCGATCGGCGTCGGCGTCTGCCAAAAGCGTGCTCGACCATACCTCGCGCGGCAGGCTCGCCAGCGCATTGATCTTCTCGGACAGGGCGCCGGCGCTCACCAGCAGGTAGGGGCGCACACCGTCCACGTCGGGCTGGGTCATGACCTCGGTCGTAAAGCTCAAAAAGCCCAGCTTGCCGGCGAGCAAGTTGTCGAGCTCCTCGGCCGAATGCTCACGCGTGGGCAGCTGCTTAAACAGGCGGCAGAGCAGTGTCGCATAGGGCAGGTCCTCAAATGCGACGCAGCTCAGGTCGAAATACTGCATGGCGTAGGCCAGGCGGTTGGTGGGGATGCCGTGGCGCAGGCAGGGGATGGGCGCAGTCGTGTCCACGACCAGTGGCGGCTCGGGGCGCACCTCGCCAATGTCGGACACGCGCAGGCGCGGCAGCGTGGCCTTGGCCTCGGGTGTGTCCTCTGCCTCCTGCGCGGCACGCAGCGCGGCCGTGCGCTCGACCACGTCGGCCAGCTCGGCATCGGTCATGGCGTCGCGCTTGGCTGCCAGCTCGGCGGCTTCGGCACCCTCCGAACCCTCGGCGGCGTCCACCGGCACCAGCTCGACCAGAGCCATGTGGTCGTTTTCCAGCACCAGCTCGTGCAGCAGGTCCTCAAAATAGCTGCCGTCCAGCTCGCCACGCAGCTCCTCGTACACCGGGCCGTACTTGAGCGCCAGCGTCGCGGCGTCGTCATCGTAGAGCCACGTGCTCAGCGCGTCGCACGCAATGGCCACGCCGTCGGCGATGCCATAGTCGCGCTGGCGCAGGTCGTACTCGTTGCTGCTGATGATGGCTTCCAGGCGCTCGCGCGGAACGCCGTGCTCGCACAGGTCGCGGCAGGCGTCCTGGAATACGCGACGCAGCTCGCGCGCCACGTCGGGCTGCGCGTTTTGCAGCATGATGAGCTCGTAGGGCTGCAGGCTCTCGGCCGCGGTATAGCTCACCACGTTGCCGCCCAGGCCGGCGGCCAGAATTGCCTTCTTAACCGGCGCTTCGTTGGAGCCCAGCAGCGCCTCGAACAGGATATCCGCCGCGATCGTGCGCTTGCGGTCGAGCGCGCTGCCCAGCACCAGGCCCAGGCCAACCAGGGCGTTCTCGGGCGTGGTTGCCATCTCGATGCGCTTATACTCACAGGTCACGGGCGCTTGCACGCCCAGCGGATTGGGCGCCAGTGCGGACGGGTCCTCGCCGGCGGCAACGGCAGTGTCCATGCGGCGGCTCGCGGCACTCGGCTGCGACAGATAGCGCTCGTCCAAAAAGGCCAGTGCTCGGTCCACGTCCAGGTCGCCGTAGAGCGTTATATAAGAGTTGGAAGGATTGTAGTGGCGCGCGTGCGTGTCCAGGAACTGCTCGTAGGTGAGCGTGGGAATCGCGCGCGGGTCGCCGCCGCTCTCGTGCGCATAGGCGGTGTCGGGATAGAGCGCGGCGTTAACAGCATCGTCCAGCACGCTCATGGGGTCGGACAGCGCGCCCTTCATTTCGTTGAACACCACACCGTTATAGCGCAGCGTGCCCTCGCGCAGGCTCGCGGAGCTGCCGTCGACCTCGCCCTCGGCGCCCTCCGGCAGGTCCAGTTCGTAGTGCCAGCCCTCCTGCTCAAAAATAGTCGGCTTGGTGTAGATGGCCGGGTTGAACACCGCGTCCAGGTACACGTCCATCAGGTTGTACAGGTCCTGCTCGTTGGTGGTGGCAACGGGGTAGATGGTTTTGTCGGGGTAGGTCATGGCGTTGAGGAACGTCTGCATGGAGCTCTTGATCAGATCGACGAATGGCTCCTTGACGGGGAACTTGGCCGATCCGCACAGCACCGAGTGCTCAAGAATATGGAACACGCCGGTGGAATCGGCCGGCGGCGTCTTAAAGCCAATGGCAAAGGCCTTGTTTTCGTCGTCGCACGCCAGGTACAGCAGGCGAGCGCCCGATGCGGTGTGGCGCAGCACGTAGGCGTCCGAGTCGAGCTCGGGCACGGTCTCGCGGCGCTCGACGGCAAAGCCGTGGCAGGTGGTGCCGGGCACCAGCAGTGCGGCGGCAGCGGTGCGCGGGTCGGTTGAGGTGGTGGACATATGCAGTCTCCTTTGACGCCTCAGCGGGGGCGAATCGAGTCGAATCCTCGAGAGTATACCCATATGGGGCCGCGGTTCTGCAGCGAACTGAAGGCGATACCGGCGGATTGGGTAAAGGCCCCGCGTGACCGCCGCGCGAGCGTGGAAATTTGGACACTCGCCAAACGAGAGTGGATATTCGGACGGACGAGCGAGGATTTCCGGATACCTATCGAACGAGAGTGGATATTTGGACGGAATTTGCCTCAAAAGCCCCAAAAACCGTCCAAATATCCACTCTCGATATCCGACCGTCCGAAAATCCTCACTCGTCCATCACCCGCGTATCTCTCGTCTCTCATTCGTCTCTAATATGAGAGATGACAGGAAGATGAGAGAAAAATATGAGAGATAACTGAGCAGCAAAGAGACAGGCAATCATGGTATTGTCTCAATACCGATTGTTCTACCAGCAAAAATATGTATAAATGAAGCAAGTGGTAGACATTCCATCTCTATCTATCTCTTATCTCTAAGCCGAGAGATAGAGAGATAGATGAGAGATAATTACGAGAGATAACTGAGAGACGAGGGAAATCTATCCGCGGCATTCTCCGCAGGACCGAGCGAAAGGACGTGCAGATGAACGAAAACGAGCTGACCGGTCTGCTTGAGTCTTTAAGGCGTATGGGCTCGGATGATCTTAACGTCGAAGTGAAGGAGAGCGCCACGACGCTTTCCCGCGACGTGTGGGAAACGGTGAGCGCATTCGCGAACACTGCCGGCGGAATCATCGTGCTCGGAGTGAGTGAGCGCGCAGGTTTTGTCCCGGTTGAGAACTTCGAGACCGAGAAAGTGCTCAACCAATTTGTGTCAGGCATGGGTGATGCGGGCGGTCGAGGAAAGCTAGCCAATCCGCCCAAATACACGATCGAGCGAGTGGAGCTTCAGGGCGTCATCGTTCTCGTCATTACGATTGAGGAGCTCGATCCGTCGAGCAAGCCCTGCTATGTCATAGAGCGAGGCGCCCAGGGCGGCAGCTACAAGCGCATCGATGACAAAGATGTCCCGCTTTCGTCGACCGAGGTTTTGGCACTGCCGTCATATGAGCGGACGAGTCCTAGCGATCGCGATGCGGTGCCCGGCACGAGTGTGGGCGATCTCGACGAGTCGCTGGTCGACCGCACGATAGAGCGTGCCTATTCGTTGACGCCTCGAGCGATGCGCGGTGCGGCGGACAAGAAGACAAAGATGGAGCGTCTGAATTTCCTCGACTTCCAGGGCAATGTTACCAAGGCCGGCCTCCTTGCCGCGGGCGTTTACCCTCAGCAGTTCTATCCCAAGCTCTTCATTGACGTGGCTGTCCACGTGGGAGCTCAAAAGGGAGCTGTGGGGTCGCTGAGGTTCATGGACCGCACAATCTGTGAGGGAACGTTGGGCGAGATGATCTCGGATGCCGTCGCAGCTGTCGCCAAAAACCTGCGCCGCATCTCGACCGTCCAAGGCATCTCGTGTATCGACTCGCTGGAGATTCCCGAGGAGGTTCTGCGCGAGGCAATCGCCAACGCCGTAATCCATCGAGAATACGGGGATCGGTTCTGTGGACAATCGATTGCCGTCGACGTCTTTGACGATCGTGTCGAGGTGACGAATCCTGGCGGCCTTTACGGGGGAAAGACTCGCGAGAACTTGTTTGACGGCAGCTCCCGATGCCGTAACGCGACGCTTGTGAAGCTCATGTCGATTGTCCCGCTGCCGGATGGCGCAGGTTCGCCGGCTGAGGGCAATGGCTCGGGCATCCCGATGATGATCGATGCTATGCGCGCGCATGGTCTGGCCGAGCCCCTGTTCTGCCCCGGATTCGATCGGTTCAAGGTCGTACTTTACCGTTCAAAGATCGAGCCGGTCGATCATGGCGGGGGCTTAATTGTGACGGCACTCAAACACTACGGCGAGCTGGGGACGCGCGAGCTGGCAGAGCACACAGGGCTCACAATTTCCCAGGTTAGGTCGCGCGTCAACGCGCTCATTGCTCAAGGCGAGCTTGAGCCCACGGCGCCGGCGACGAGCCGCAACCGCAAGTATCGACTGTCGGAGCGCGTGGGATAGATGCGTTAGTGGACGAGGCGACCCAATAATCGACTCTCGATTGGCGTCCATTAAGGTAAAGCGGTCGTTGCCCAGTCGACGGTGATGCTAAAGACTCGGCTTACGCCGGCATGGCCCCGAACCCGTCCATCAAGAACAGCCTAAGAACCAGCTTGATGACATTTCCCGGTTTGACTTCAGCCGCGTCAAAGACGTGGCGCTCGGCGAGCTCGCTGCAGTATGCATAGATGTCGCGGATAAGGTCCGCGCCCGAAAGCGTAAACATGTAGCCTGCGTCCGAAAGCGCATTGGGCGCGGCGGGCAACTTGGCCATGTGGCAGAACGTTTGCAGGTCGGGTGCCATAACATTCTGGTAGTCGAGGTGGCCGCTGGCATCCTGTGCGGCAAGCTCCAATTGGCGCACAAAATCCAGCGCCGCCGCTAACACAAGGCTCGGCGTAGGCGCGTTGACGTCCTGATTGGTCGCCACGAGTCTGCCCGCCGCCTGCGTGACAAGCCAAGCGACCTCGCGCTGGCAACGCACGGCCTTGCGCGTAACCGGCTTGATGGACGAAGAAGAAACGCTCCCCTTAGGCGGATTCGAAGCAGCCATAAGACCCTCCCATGAACAATCCGGCCCAACAAGCCCGGATGAAACACGTGCTACATCAGTATACAGGTGAGTGGGGTAGCGGGGTACGAGCGCGCCAGCGGCAAACCGAGAGCATCAACGATGTGCCGATCGCGGAATGAGATCTCGTAATAATTGACTCTCGGTCATATTATTGAGGGGCATGACTCGCGTTCGTATGGTTGTAGGTGCTGGCGATGAACGACATTGACCTTGCTGTTCCGTTGATGGATGGACCAAGCTATGACCGTGCCTGCAGTCTCGTGCCTTCTGAATACGTTGAGGCATGGGAGTGGTTTCTGGGTGAGGAGCAGCGCGGCGGCGTTTGGACCAGCCTTCCGCACCACACCAAGGAAGATAGCCCTCAGTATCAGTATCGTTTGAGAATTGGCTCGGACTTCTTTCCCGTAACGCGGGATTCAGGGATCTTCTGGCCGGGCCAGGATCGGGTGAAGCAAGATCCCAATAAGATCTTTGCGCTCTCGGTCCATAACTCTAAAAAGAGCTTCTACACCGATGTGCCTCCGCTCTATTTGGACGATGGTACGTGGGTCATTAAGTACTCGGTTCAAGCGCCGGGTACCGTTGGTTTTCGGGACCAGAATTACAACCGTAAAATGCTCAACTGCATGGAATGCGGCGTTCCAGTCGGAGTCATATTTGCAACCGAGGTGGGCTATAAGGTGCTCGGCCTTGCGTTTGTTGAGCGGTTCGAGCCCGAAAACGGATGGTTTGTTCTGCACGGTCCTGTTCATAAAGGCGGGCCGGACCCTCGTTTTGCGCCCGACATGAGTTATCTGAAGCGCATGCCCGTCGATATTGAGTTTGCCGGACAGGGTGCGACCGACGACGAAAAGGTCCGCTATGCGTTAAGGCGCGAGCGATTGGGGCAACAATGGTTCCGCAAGCAGCTCGTTGCCGCCTATGACGGCCGTTGCGCGGTGTCGGACTGTGGCGTCAGCGAAGCTCTGGAGGCTGCGCATATCGAGAATTACTCGGGACCCAAATCGCAGGTTGCCAGCAACGGCATTCTGCTTCGGCGCGACCTTCATTCCCTATTTGATGCTCACCTGATTTCGTTTGAGCCTGTTTGCGGCGAATATCGGCTGTGCGGATCGTACCTGCTGGATAAGACCGACTACGCTTCCTTTGCGGGTGCGACGCTAAGGCAGCCGAATGAGCGTCAGTGGCGACCCAATACGGTGTTTCTTGAGGCCCATCGCATTGAGTTCGATCGCTCGGAAAAGAAGCGTGAAAAGGCGGGGCTTCTGCCGTATTAGCGTATTTGGTTTTGGCATTCTTTGACGATCGTGTTGTTTGATCGGATCGCGTGGCGATGCAATCTCGCGCACGCCCGCCGGTGCATGCTCTTTCTGATTTGTATAGCGAGAGGGGAGCGTGTATGAGCTGGCGAGGCGATATTGCAATGGGGAAGTACGGAAAACTGCCGTGTGCCCTTATAGACAACAATATGTTTCCGAGCGTAGAGGTTGATTGCGGGTCGTTTGTCGTCGCCTGTCCTTGCTGCGGCTCGCAAATACCGTGTCTCGACATTCGGTTCATCGATGCGCGCGACAGGCTCAGCGACGAAGTGAGAAAACGGACAGGCGTTCATATGCCGGTGTATCCGGAGAAATGCCCTGTTTGTGGCCTCGATATCGTGTACGACGCCGGCGACGAGGGATAGGTGATGCGGAGGAGCTGGCTGTGAAGGCCTCTTCGTCTCTACAAATAAACCCCCTCGCCGAGTTGCCTGTGGAACTCGGCGTGATGGTCGCGTGCCCAGGTAAAGAGCGCCTGGTCAAAGTCGGTGCGCGTGGCCGGGACGCCAAAGACGCCGGCAACCTCGACGCGCACAAACTCCAGTGCCGGCAGCTTGTTGATGGCAGTGAGGGCAAACGGGGACGAGGGCTCCTCGAACAGATAGCGGCTGCCTTGCAGCGCGTCGCAACTGGTGCACGTGTTGCCGAGCGACGGGGCTTTGGAGGCTCGCGCGCCTACGGGCTTGTAGCCGCAGCGCTTAGAAAGATAGTCGCGGATCTCGCCCGGCACGCAGCCAAGAGCGGGCACGATGGCGAGTGCGTTGGCGTTGGCCGTGTCGATGGCAATGTGCCCGGCTTCGTTGGGCGCGTGCGCGATGGTGATGCTCTCGTCGTTATCGGTTCGATAGGGAATGCCGAAGGCCGCGACCGAGGTCTCTTTGTGACACTTCCAGCATTCGCGCTTGCCCAGTACTAGATATATATACGGCGCTGAGGGGTCGGATCGGTCAACACCGGGCAGCCATTCGGCAAAGGGCTCGGGGTTGACGCCGCTGGGTACATACCAGATCTTCTTGGTCCGGTCCCATTTGGCGCCCAGCGCCTTGGCTTCTTCTTTGTGCGAAAAGGGGACATCGAGCTCGGTGCGCATGGCGGCTCCTTGGTGCTGCAGGTGCAAGTGACTCAAGGATACCGCAGGGTGTGGACGTTGTGGCGTTTTGCCGAGAAGCTGCGGCTCAGATGGGTTCGAGACGCGTTGGTCTCGGCCTCGGTGGCTATTGGGGCGGTTTTGATTGACTGCGGGGTCAGCCGGGATAGGCGCTTGGGTCGCTGACGCGGTTTTGCGCATGGGCGGGGTGGTTGTTTGGGCGGTTGGAGCTGCCGGCGGATTTGGCGGCATAAAACAAAACAGCCCAGATGACATAGCCTCTGAGCTGCGAACATTTGGTGGGCGTTAGAAGATTTGAACTTCTGACCTCTTCCGTGTCAGGGAAGCGCTCTCCCCCTGAGCTAAACGCCCGATCAAGGGTGCGCAAGCGCGCAAGGGATAATATAACGGAGCCTGAACTCGGTGGCAAGAACATTTTTAAAAATCGCTTACATTGTGGAATTCGGGGGCTTTGCCGTATCCATTTCAAAAGAGCCTGCTGCCGCGATTTGGCTGTCGCATAATGCAAGGCCATTGCGGTATCGAGCTATGGAAGGCGCCTGCGGAATTGTCCTACCGATAAGCGGACAAGCCTCCAGCTGGTGACTTCGCCGTGGTAAGGTAAGCCGAATTGTTCCAGGCTGTTTCGGGGGAGTGGAATGAGCAAAGAGCGTGTCGAGCAGGTCGAAGGCGCAGGGGCTTCGGTGCCGATGACCGATATATCGAACATTGATGTGCCCGAGGGCACCGACGAGCTCAGCCGCAGCACCCGTCGCGCATGGCGCGACCGCCTGAACAGCGCTTCGTCGCGCAAGATGATCACGGGCGTTTTGGCTACGCTGGTGGGCGGTTCGTTTTGGGGCTTCTCGGGCACCAGCGCGAGCTTTCTGTTCGATACCTACCACGTCGACACCTTGTGGCTTATGAGCGTGCGTCAGATTCTCGCCGGTCTACTCTTTATGGCCGTGGTTGTCACGCGCGACCGCGAGCGCCTGATTAAGCTCTGGACCACACCCGCTGATCGCAAGCAGCTGCTGCTCTTTACCGCCCTTGGCTTGCTGTTCAACCAGTTTTGCTATCTTTCGGCCGTGCGCCTGACTAATGCCGGAACCGCGACGGTACTCCAGTGCCTGCAACTCGTTATCATCATGGGCTACGCCTGCGTGACCGATCGCCGCATGCCGCGTACTCGCGAAGTCATCGGCATTGGCCTGGCTCTGGGTGGAACCTTTTTAATCGCCACCGGCGGCGACCCCACCAGCCTGAATATCTCGCCGCTTGGCCTGGCAGCAGGTCTTATGTGTGCGGTCAGCGCCGCGTGTATGGCGGTGATTCCCGCCAAGATCCTGCCCGAATACGGCAGCCCCATCGTCACGGGCTCGGCAATGCTCACGGCGGGCGTGGTCTCGTGCGTCTTCGTGCAGCCCTGGGCGCATATGCCGGCGCTCGACGCTGCCGGCATCGAGGCGCTCGCGGTGTTCGTGGTTATCGGCTCGTTTTTTGCTTACATGCTTTATATGCAGGGCGTTAAGGACATCGGCTCGGTGCGCGCGAGCCTCATCGGAACTGTGGAGCCGGTTTCGGCGACCATCACCAGCGCCGTTATGCTGGGGACGGTGTTTTTGCCGACCGACCTTATCGGCTTTGTCATGATCATCGTGATGATGTTCCTCACGGTGTAGCTAGCGCCGCCGCCAAGACAGAAAAGGTGTTGTGCCGCATTTTCGCCAATTGATGTCCGTGTCTGGAGTTTAGCTGTCGATGCTCAAAATGCCATAAACTAGTAACGTTATGGACTTTTTCATTGCGACTCAATTGCGAGGATTTCTTTATGGCTGGTAATCACTTTAAGGGCAGCGATAGCGGCCGCCCTGCAGTTCCGCCGCGTCCGAACGGGGCTGGTAAGGCCGGCACGCCGGGCGGCGCTGGACAGGGCGGTTCCGGTAAGCGCGTGTCCCCGGGCGAGACGGCGATGTTTACCGCTCTGTACGAGCAGTCTCAAAAGGCAAAAAAGACCGGCCGTGCAAGAGGAAATGTCTTTGCGGGCGGTGCAACCTCTGCGTCGCAGCCGAGCGGGGCTCCTTCGGTACCTGCGAACAACGCAGGTGCTGCCAACGCCGCGAATGGCGCCGGCAACGTTAATGCCGGCAAGGCCGACAACAATACTCCCTCTGCCGGTGGCGCGGGGCTTACGGGTAACCTCGGCACGATTTACACCGGCTCCTCCGAGACTGGCACGTTCGCCCGCTTGGATGATAGCGGTGCCGAGTTTGCGGGCTCGGGTTCCAAGGAAGATTATTACGATTTTGGCTTGAACTACGGTAGCGACGCTTCGTCGAGTTCGACCTCTGACGGTTTGGTCCGTCATCGCCAACGCAAGGGCGAGCGCAAAAAGCGTCACACCGGCGCCATTATTGCCGCTGTAGTCGCGGTGCTTCTCGTTGCGCTTGGCGCAAGCGGCTTTATGCTGCTTAACTCGGCAAAGACCGTAAAGAGCGAAGCGAAGGAGGCTGTCGAGATCGTCGGTGGCCTTAAGGACAAGGTCACGTCGGGCGATTTTTCGACGCTGCCTGACGACGCGAAGAAGATCGATGAGCTCTGCAACAGCATGAAGGCGGAGACCTCGAGCCCGCTGTGGACGGCGGCTTCGTTTATCCCGGTGTATGGCAGCGATATCAATGCGGCCCGCACCATGATTGACGCCCTGTCCGATGTCTCGAGCAATGCGCTGGTTCCCATGGCCGACAACCTCTCGCAGGCTACGCCCGGCAAGCTGTTCCAGGACGGCATGATTAACGTGTCCGCGCTGCAGGCGGTCGCCGATTCGCTTTCCAGCAGCTCGAAGGTGTTCAAGAGCGCCAACGAGAAGGTCCAGGGCATTGGCGATACTCATATTTCCCAGGTGACCGAGCTGGTCGATAAGGCCAAGGACGGCTTTGCCACCCTCAACGGTGCGGTTGACGCGGCGGAGAAGGTCGCCCCCGTCCTTCCCCAGATGCTCGGCGCCAACGGCCAGACGCGTCATTATCTTGTGCTCGCGATGAGCAACGTCGAGATCCGCGCCTGCGGCGGTTTCCCCGGTTCTCGCGGCGTGATGTCGGTGACTGACGGTAAGCTCGAACTGGGCGATTTTGTCAAAGTCGACATGATGAAAGAGCCTTTGAGCCCGCTTCCCATCACCGATGAAGAGGCAAACTTGTTCACGACCGGATGGGGCCTGACCGGATTCAACACGCTCGGATACACGATGGGCGACGTTACGATGACGCCTGATTATCCGCGTGCGGCTCAGCTTGTCAGCGATATGCAGAAGGCCATTGTCGGAGATGACATCGACGGCGTATTTGCAGTCGATCCGGTATTTTTGCAGTATATGCTCGGCGTTGTAGGTGGCACACAGCTTCCTGACGGCACCGTCGTTGATGGAAGCAACGCTGCAAAGGTGTTGCTGCACGATATTTATTGGAATTACCCGGTAGAGGAACAGGACGCCATTTTTGCGGCGGTTGCCGGATCAGCTTTTAACAAGATTGTGGACGAACTGGGCTCCAGCGATATTACTAAGATTGCTGCCGCCATCGAAAAGGGCGCTTCCGAGGGTCGCATCCTCATGTATTCGAGAAATGATGACGAGGAAAAGGCCGCGAAGGCTCTTGGAATATCGGGCGCTCTCCAAACCGATACGTCGGAGGCTCCGATCTTGGGCGTCTATGTGAACAACTACAGCTATTCAAAGATGGATTGGTTCCTCGATAAGCGAGTCACCATCGATTCTTCGGTTGAAAATGCCGATGGCTCGACGACGTATCGAGTGACCACCACGCTCAAGAACACGATGACCCCCCAGGAGAAGGCCGAGATGCCTGGTTATTTCCAGGGCCATAACGGCATTAGCCAGGATATTGACGATGAGGTGCTGAGGCTTTATCTCTATGCTCCTGCGGGAGGCAGCATTTCGGATATTAAGACTTCGGGCTCCGGTTCTATCGAGATGAACGAAGCGACGCACGATGGCTTGAAGGTTGCATGGGGCGGTGTCCACATGCTTCTTGGACAAGACATAAAGGTCGAGTACACGGTCACGACTTCGAAGGACTCTGGGCACAAAGAGCTTAAGGTTCGTACCACGCCAACCGCTCAAACGTTCGAATAGGATAAGTAAGATATGAAGTACTTTGGCACCGACGGCTTTCGCGGTGAGGCCAACGTTGGGCTGACGGTAGAGCACGCTTATAAGATTGGCCGTTTTGTGGGCTGGTATTACGGCGCCAACCGCGAGCGCAAAGCGCGCGTCATCGTGGGCAAGGACACACGTCGCTCGAGTTATATGTTTGAGGCGGCGCTGGTGAGCGGCCTGGTCGCGAGCGGTGCGGACGCCTATATGCTGCACGTGATCCCCACGCCAGGCGTAGCGCATCAGACTGTGGAAGGCTGCTTCGATTGCGGCATCATGATCAGCGCGAGCCACAACCCGTTTTGCGATAACGGCATTAAGCTCGTCAACAGCGACGGTTTTAAGATGGACGAGGACGTGCTGGAGCTCATCGAGGACTACATCGATGGCAAGAGCGAGGTGCCGCTGGCCACGGGCAACCACATCGGCGCCACGGTGGACTACATGCAGGGTCGCAACCGCTACATTGCTTCGCTCATTGCAAGTGCGAACTTTTCGCTGCAGGGCGTCAAGATCGGTATCGACTGCGCCAACGGCTCGGCTTCCTCGGTGGCCAAGCCGGTGTTTGACGCGCTCGGTGCCGACGTGCGCGTGATCAATGCCGCGCCCGATGGCTTTAACATCAACGTCGACTGCGGCTCCACGCATATGGAGCGCCTGCAGCGCCATGTGGTGGAGCAGGGCCTGGACGTGGGTTTTGCCTACGATGGCGATGCCGACCGCTGCCTGGCCGTGGATGAGCGCGGTCGCGTGGTAGACGGCGACCAGATCCTGTACGTGTGCGGCGTGTATCTGAACAAGCACGGGCGCCTCTCGGGCGGTACCGTGGTGCCGACGATCGCCAGCAACTTTGGCCTGGTCAAGTCGCTGGAGCTTGCCGGTCTGAGCGCCGTGACCAGCGGCGTGGGCGACCGTCACGTGTATGCCAAGATGCGCGAGGGCGGCTACAGCCTGGGCGGTGAGCAGACGGGCCATACGATCTTTGGCGATATCGAGCGCACGGGCGACGGCATTATGACCTCGCTGCGCGTTATGGAAGTGATTCGCGCCGAGCGCGAGACGCTCTCGCAGCTCACGGCTCCGTGCAAGCTGCTGCCGCAGGCGCAGGTTGCCGTGCGCGTGGCCGACAAGGACGCCGCGCTCGAGAACATGGGCGTGCAGAATGCGATCGCCGAGGCCGAGGCCGCGCTGGCGGGCGAGGGCCGCGTGCTCGTGCGCAAGAGCGGAACCGAGTCGGTGATCCGCGTACTGGCCGAAGCTCCTGACCAGGCAGCCGCCGATGCCGCCATGAAGCGCATCGCCGCTGCACTCGAAGCCCTTTAGTTACGCGGTTTTACCAAACCGCGTAACTGCTCGACGTTGCCAAGACATCGGCGTCAACCTAGTCATTGGGGACGTTCTTAAACGACTAGTCATCGGGGACACTCTTCGTCATCCGTGCTTCTGGCTGGCAAAGAGTGTCCCAAACGACTAGTCATTAAAGAACGTCCCCAATGACTAGGTGAAAGGGGGGCGCCGCGGAACCAATTCCGCGGCGCCCCCTTTGCGTTGGCGTGTCGCCTAAGCTTTACAGCTCGTACAGCGTGGTGAACTTGTCCTGGAGGTAGCTGCAGTAGTAGCGGGCGTCAAACGCCATACCGCAGGCGCTCTTGATGAGCTCCGGCGCGTCTTTGGCGCGGCCCCACTGCCAAATGTGCTCGCCCAGCCAGGCACGGACGGGCGCCAGATCGCCGCTCGCGCAGGCACCGGTAAGGTCGACGCCGTCGCGGCACATGGCCGGCACGAACATGGCGTCGTAGGCGCTGCCCAGCGCATACGTGGGGAAGTAGCCAAACGAGCCGCTGCTCCAGTGCGTATCCTGTAGGCAGCCGTGCGTGTCGTCGGGAACGGGAATGCCCAGGTACTCATCCATAAAGCGATTCCAAAGCGCGGGGATGTCCTTGGCCGTGGCCTCGCCGGCAAACAGCATGCGCTCGATCTCGTAGCGCACCATAACGTGCAGCGGATAGGTGAGCTCGTCGGCCTCGGTGCGGATCAGCGAAGGCTGCGCGATGTTCACGGCGTGGTAGAGCGTGTCCTCGTCGACGTCGCCGTAGACCTCGGGTGCGTGGCGGCGCAGCACCTCGAGCAGCGGCCCCATAAAGGCACGGCTGCGGCCCACGGTGTTCTCGAAAAAGCGGCTCTGGCTCTCGTGGATGCCCATGGAGGTGCCGCCCTCCAGGCGGGTGCGCGCATAGGCGGGATTGACGCCCAGCTCGTACATGGTGTGCCCCGCCTCGTGGATGATGCTGTAGACGTTGGAGATGCAATCGTCCTCGTAGATGTGTGTCGCGATGCGCGCGTCACCCACGGCAAAGCCCTCGCTAAACGGGTGCTCGGTAAAGGCAAGCGTGGTGTCGTCCAGGTTCAGGCCGACGAGCTTCATCAGGTCGAAGCTCATGGCGCGCTGGGCGGCCTCGGGCACGCGGGCGTGCAAAAAGTCGGCATCGGGCTGCTGGCCGCGCTCGCCGATGGCGTGCACGAGCGGCACGACCGTGGCCTTGACCTCCTCGCAAAACGCGTCGAAGCTCTTGGCGGAAAGGCCGCGCTCGTGCCGGTCGAGCCAAACGTCGTATGGGTCGCGCTTGGGGTCCATGAGTTCGGCCTGATGCTTAAGTTGGGCGACGATTCTATCCACATAGGGCTCAAAGCTCGCCCAGTCGTTGGCCGTCTTGGCCTTATGCCACACGGCGTCGGCCTCGCAGGTGAGCCTGGTCCAGGCCTCGGCCTCCTCGGTAGGAATAACGCTTGCCTCGCGCTGGTCGCGGCCGAGCACGCGAATCTCGTCGAGCAGCTGCGGGTCGTCTACGTGTCCGCCTGCAACCGTCTCGCGCGCTAACGAGCGTACGAGCTCAACGGACTTCTCGCTGGTCAGCAGCTTGTGATGCTCGCCGGCAAGCGTGCCCATGGCGTCGGCACGGGCGGCAGCGCCGTTGGCAGGAGCAATCGTCGCTCCATCGAACTCGGCAATCTTGAGCAGGTACTCGCGAGTCCACAGCTTGCTCTCGAGTTTGCGGAACTTTTTGACGGCCTTGTCGACCTTTATGCCTTTGGGCGTCTTGTCCGCTGCGGCCTTGGCCTTCTTATCGTGCTTATTTCCCATACCATATCCTTGATCTCGTGAGCCGAGCGCCACGGGTGGGCGTGCGGCCAGTTTGCACAGCTACCTGCCTTGTACCCAGTGCGAAAAAAACGGAACGCGGCGATATGCTCGCAGAATGTGTTATCCTATAGCCCAATGCGTTGACGGAGAGGGTTTTGCCCGTCGCGTCGCCGGCAAGAGAGGGAAGGTCATGGGCTGCAAGCCTTCCTGCGGTGGCAAGGGCCAAGCGTTCACTCCCGAGCAGCAACCTCAACGGGCACGCGGCCAGCGGCGGCGAAGCCCCAGTAGGGAAGCCGTGAGCCTCGCGACAAGGGGCAAAGAGTGGGCGCGGCGGGCCAGACATCCGCCGGGTCAAACAAGGTGGTACCGCGGAATTCAACCGTCCTTGGGCAATGCACATGCCCGAGGGCGGTTTTTTGTTACCGAACCGGGCCGCGTTTTCGCAACGTCAGACGGCGGCAGCCGCCTCGGCAAGCGGGGAGCGCGAGAGACGAAAGGGAAGACATGAGTCTGATTGATGATCTGGTCAAACTCGAGGAAGAGGCCAAGGAGCTCGTCACTAGCGCCGACGACGCCGCCAAGCTCGAGGCTGCGCGCGTTGAGCTGCTCGGTCGCAAGGGCCGTATCACCGGCCTGATGCGCATGATGGGCAAGCTCGCCCCCGAGGATCGTCCCATGATGGGCAAACGCGCCAACGAGATGCGCCATCTGATCGAGGGCATGCTCGACGAGCGCACCACCGAGATGAAGGCCGCCGCCCTCAAGCACGCACTCGAGCACGAGGCCGTCGACATCACGCTGCCGGGGATCCGTCCGCAGATCGGTCACCAGCACCTGATCAAGCAGATCATCGAGGAGGCCGAGGACATCTTCTGCGGCATCGGCTACACTGTCGAGTCCGGCCCCATGGTCGATACCTCCTACTACAACTTCACCGCACTCAACGCGCCCATGGATCACCCGAGCCGCTCGGCTCGCGACACGTTCTATGTGGTCGACAACAACCCCGGCAGCGTCGCGCATCCCGAGGCTCACGCTCACGGCGAGTCCGACGTGCTGCTGCGCACCCAGACCTCGGGCGTGCAGATCCACACCATGGAGTCGCAGAAGCCGCCCATCTACATGATCTGCCCGGGCACCGTCTACCGTCCCGACACGGCCGACGCCTGCCACCTGCCGCAGTTCAACCAGATCGAGGGCCTGGTCGTCGACGAGGGTATCACCTTTGGCGATCTTAAGGGCACGCTCGACTACTTTGTTAAGTGCATGTTTGGTGAGGATCGCAAGACGCGCTATCGCCCGCACTTCTTCCCCTTCACCGAGCCTTCCTGCGAGGTGGACGTGAGCTGCCATGTGTGCGGCGGCAAGGGCTGCAACTTCTGCAAACACAGCGGCTGGATCGAGATCCTGGGCTGCGGCATGGTCGACCCCAACGTCCTGATCAACTGCGGTATCGACCCCGAGAAGTACACCGGCTTCGCCTTTGGTATTGGCGCCGAGCGCGTCGCGGCCCTGCGCTACGACCTGCCCGACCTGCGCACGTTGATGACTGGTGACATGAGGTTCTTGAACCAGTTCTAGAACGCTTTCTTCTTAGTTGCAGTTTCCGGCTCAAAGCCGCATTTATGAAAGGAGACCAGTTAGATGCGCGTTTCTTACGACTGGCTCAAGACCATGATCGATATTCCGGAGGATCCCAAGACCCTTTCGGACGAATATATCCGTACCGGCACCGAGGTCGAGGCGATCGACACCGTGGGCGAGTCCTTCGACCACGTGGTGACCGCCCAGGTGCTCACCAAGACCCCGCACCCCGATAGCGACCACATGTATGTGTGCTCGGTCGACGTGGGTGACAAGAACCTCGACGCCGACGGCAACCCCGCTCCGCTGCAGATCGTCTGCGGCGCGCAGAACTTCGAGGCCGGTGACCACATCGTCACGGCCATGATCGGCGCTGTCCTGCCCGGCGACGTCAAGATCAAGAAGAGCAAGCTTCGCGGCGTCGTGTCCATGGGCATGAACTGCTCCGCGCGCGAGCTCGGCTTGGGCGGCGACCACTCCGGCATCATGATCCTGCCCGAGGATACGCCCTGCGGCATGCCGTTTGCCGAGTACGTGGGCTCGAGCGACACCGTGCTCGACTGCGAGATCACGCCCAACCGTCCCGATTGCCTGTCCATGATCGGCATGGCCCGCGAGACCGGCGCCATCTTCGACCGCGATTTCCACGTTGAGCTGCCCGCCATCAAGGCCGAGACCGGCCGCGCGACCGACGACGAGCTTTCGGTCGAGATTGCCGACGAGGGCCTGTGCGACCGCTACGTTGCCCGCATCGTGCGCAACGTCAAGGTCGGCCCGTCGCCCGACTGGATGGTCAAGCGCCTTAACGCCTTGGGCGTGCGCCCGCACAACAACATCGTCGACATCACCAACTATGTGATGATGCTCACCGGTCAGCCGCTGCACGCCTTTGACCTGGACACCTTTGCCGAGCGCGATGGCCATCGTCGCGTGGTGGTTCGCGCCGCCCAACAGGACGAGAAGTTTACGACCCTCGACGGCGAGGAGCGCACGCTCGACGCCGGCATGGGCCTCATCACCGACGGCGAGCGCCCCGTGGCGTTGGCCGGCGTTATGGGTGGCATGGATTCCGAGATCGAGGACGATACCGTTGACGTGATGGTCGAGAGCGCCTGCTTCAATGCCGGCCGCACCTCGCACACCAGCCGCGACCTTTCGCTGATCTCCGACGCCTCCATTCGCTTTGAGCGCCAGGTCGACGAGACCGGCTGCGTGGACGTCGCCAATGTGACATGCGCGCTCATCGAGGAGATCGCCGGCGGCGAGGTCGCCCCCGGCTATGTGGACGTGTTCCCCGCGCCCAAGACCATCGACAGCATTAAGCTGCGCCTTGCCCGCGTGCACGCCATCTGCGGCGCCGACATCGAGCCCGACTTTATCGAGCGCTCGCTCACCCGCTTGGGCTGCACCGTCGAGTGCGACGGCGAGGACTTTATGGTCACGCCGCCGAGCTTCCGTCCCGACCTGCCGCGTGAGATCGACCTGATCGAGGAGGTCCTGCGCCTATGGGGCATGGGTCGCGTCACGGCGACCATTCCGGCTGCCAAGAACCACATCGGCGGTCTGACGCGCGAGCAGAAGCTTACCCGCAAGGTCGGCGAGATCCTGCGCGCCTGCGGCCTCAACGAGACCACGACTTTTGGCTTTGCCGCCCCGGGCGACCTGGAGAAGATCGGTATGTCCACCGAGGGCCGCGGCTGCCCCGTGGTGCTCATGAACCCGCTGGTGGCCGAGCAGACCGAGATGCGCCGCTCGCTGCTGCCGGGCCTGCTGCAGTCCGTGGCCTACAACGAGGCGCACGGTACGCCCAACGTGCACCTGTACGAGGTCGGCAGCCTGTTCCATGGTCGCGAGAATGCCAGCCTGCCCAAGGAGACCAAGTCCGTGGCGGGTGTGCTCTCGGGCCAGTGGAGCGAGCAGTCTTGGAGCATGAAGTACCGCAAGCTGCGTTTCTTCTTTGGCAAGGGCATCGTCGAGGAGCTGCTCGCCCAGCTGCGCATCGAGAAGGTTCGCTTCCGTCCCGTCGAGGGCGAGGGCTATGCCTTCCTGCAGCCGGGTCGTGCTGCCGAGGTCCTGTCCGGCGGCACCGTGCTGGGTTGGGTCGGCGAGATCCACCCCGAGGCGCGCGAGGCTATGGGCATTGACGAGGTCGTCGTCGCCTTTGAGCTCGACTTGGATAAGCTGATCAAGGGCGCCCGCAACCAGGAGAACTACCGTGAGTTCTCGCAGTACCCGGCCGTTGAGCACGACCTCGCTATCGTGGTTGACAACACTGTGACCTGCGAGGATCTTGAGCGTCGTATTACGAGTGCCGGCGGCAAGCTGCTCGAGGGCGTGCGCCTGTTCGATGTCTACCGCGATCCGGTCCGCATCGGCAAGGGCAAGAAATCCATGGCCTTTGCGCTTACGTATCGCTCCGACGACCACACGCTCACCAGCGAAGAGGTCGAAAAGGCGCACCAGAAGATCGTCACCAAGGTGTGCAAGGGCGTAAACGGCGAGGTCCGCGGCTAGGTCCTGCGCCGGATATAGGCCAGCGTCGGCTGCCGCCGAGTCTTACGTGACTGCTGTTTTCGGTATAAGGCACCGTTGAGCCTTCATATATGACACGCGCATTACATAACGGCGTGCTGCTTTGTCGGCAGTGCGCCGTTTTGCTATGATAGCCCGCGGCGTGTTACGAATCTGACAATGCGTAACACTGACAAGGTGATTCAAGCGGCGTTGCAATTCTGTGCGTCGATAACCGGGAGGCGTATATGCACATTCCAGATAACTACCTGTCCCCGCAGACCGATGCCGTTATGGCGGTGGCGATGGTGCCCGTTTGGGTCCATTGCATCAAAAAGGTACGCGCCACGCTCGATCGCGAGCACATGGCTTTCCTGGGCATCTGCGCTGCGTTCTCCTTCCTGCTCATGATGTTCAACGTGCCGCTGCCTGGCGGCACCACAGGCCACGCCGTCGGCGGCGCGCTCATCGCGCTGCTGCTGGGTCCCGAGGCCGCTGCCATCGCGGTTTCGGTCGCGCTGGCGCTGCAAGCGCTGCTGTTTGGCGACGGCGGCATCCTGTCCTTTGGCGCTAACTGCTTTAACATGGCCTTCGTGTTGCCGTTTGCCGCAGCCATCGTGTTCCGCGCGCTTAACAGCCGTTTGCACGACAAGAGCTGGGGCACTTCGGTTTCTGCCATCGTGAGCGGCTGGATCGGCTTGTGCGTGGCTGCCCTGTGCGCTGCCATCGAGTTCGGCATTCAGCCGATGCTCTTCACCAACGCCTCGGGTGCCCCGCTATACTGCCCCTTCCCGCTGTCTGTTTCCATTCCGGCCATGTTGATTCCGCACATGCTGGTAGCCGGTGTGGTCGAGGGCGTGGCGACTGCCGCGATCTACGGCTTTATCAAGAAGACGGCGCCGGGCGTTATCGTCGGCCCCGAAGCCGCCGATGGACAGCTTACTGCCGAGGGCGCAGCCGCCAAGAAGACCTCGCTGGTCCCCACGCTCATCCTGGTCGCCGTGCTTGTCGTGGCCACGCCGCTGGGCCTGCTGGCCACGGGTGACGCATGGGGCGAGTGGGACGCCGAGGGCGCCGCGACCGCCGTTCAGGAGGCTGGTGACGACAGTCTGCAGACTTCGGTTGGCCTCGATACTCCGACCTTTGCCGATGTCCTGCCCACGGGCGATTATCTGCAGGCCTATTCCGAGGAGCAGGGCCTTGACTTTGCCGGTCAGGCTGCCATGTATATCCTGTCCGGCGTGATTGGCGTGGCGGTGCTCACCATCGCATTCCGCCTGATCTCGCTGACGGTTAAGGAAAGCGGTGCTCATGGCAATAGCCGAGCTGCCTAGCTGGCTTGCGGCCGAGGAGCGATATGAGCCCGTGGGGGCTCGGCATCGTGTGATGCAAAAGAATGTCCTGCACCTGGCGAGCCTGCTTGAGCGGGTTCGCGTGGGTGGAGGCGCGCACGAGGGCGGGTCGATGGTCGACCGCGCCCTTTCTTGCGTTTCGGCTCCGGTGCGCCTGGTGGGGATGTTCGTTTGCGTCCTGTGCGTGTGTCTGACGCAGAGCCCGCTGTACCTGATGCTGATGGCGGCTATCGCGCTGGTGCTGGTCGCGGTGCGCCCCGCGCGCGGGTTGCGCGCGACTTTTGTACCGGCGCTTGGCGCCACGGGGCTTGCGGTGGTTCTGGCGCTGCCTGCCCTGTTGCTGAGCGCGTCTGCCATGGGCGCCATGCTCAAGATCGCGCTCAAGACGTTTATTAATGTGTCGCTGGTGCTGGGTGTTTCGTGGACGCTCACCTGGAGCCGCATGTCGGCGGCGCTCAAAATGCTGCACCTGCCCGACGAGGTTATCTTTACGTTTGATATGGCGCTCAAGCATATTGAGGTGCTGGGACGCACGGCGCACGATCTGTGCGAATCGGTCATGCTGCGCAGCGTCGGTTCCGCGCCTGCGGGTTTTTCGCGCACCGATTCGCTGGCGGGTATCATGGGCATGACGTTTATCAAGGCGATGGAATGCAGCCGCGCGATGGACGAGGCCATGCTGTGTCGCGGCTTCGCCGGCGTGTATCCGGCGCTTGCACGGAGCGGCTTTGGCTGGCACGATGCGGTTTACGCGGCCGTTGTGGCGTTGCTCGCCGTGTTGTGCGCGGTGCTGTAGCGCGGACGGTCGAACCGTTGATGTGAGTAGGGAAGGGCGACGTTTTGGCAAACGATACGAATAACGCGATGGGTGCGAGCGGTGCTGCCGGCGCCGAGGTCACGCCGCTCATCGAGTTTCGCGACGTGGTGTTTTCCTATGCGGGTCATACGGTGGTCGATGGCGTTTCATTGCAGGTGAACCGTGGAGAGCTCGTTGCTCTGCTTGGTCCTAACGGCTGCGGCAAGACGACGATTATGCGTCTTATCAACGGCCTTGAGCTTGCGGACGCGGGTGCGTACCTGTTCGACGGGCATGCGGTCGATGCGGCGTTTCTAAAGGATTCTGCGGCCGCTCAGCGTTTTCATCAGCGCGTGGGCTTTGTGTTCCAGAATGCCGACGCCCAGCTGTTCTGCGCTACGGTGGGCGAGGAAGTTGCTTTTGGTCCCGCGCAGATGGGGCTGCCGGCAGACGAGCTCGAGCGCCGCGTGCGCGATGCCATGGAGCTGTTCCAGGTTGCCGACCTTGTCGACGTCTCTCCCTATCAGCTCTCGGGCGGGCAAAAGAAGCGCGTTGCGCTGGCTGCGGTGGTGTCGATGAACCCGGATATCCTGGTGCTCGACGAGCCTACCAATGGGCTCGACGAGGATTCATGCGACATCGTGGTCAACTTCTTGCTGGCCTACGTCGCGGCGGGTAAGACGGTCTTGATGAGCACACATCACCAGGATTTGGTGCGACGCCTGGGTGCCCGTGCAATCTATATCGATCGATATCACCATGTGGTCGAGGCGCCTTCGCCGTCGTATGGAACCGAAAGCGGTGCTACGGACTAGTTGCTGCGTAGAGCGTGCGTAGCCGCCCGCGCGGCTTTGCCGTGATGGTATAGTTATCCAGGTTTTTTATGGGGGTGGCTATGCCAAGCTGGAACATTCATATCGCTCAGACGGAGCGTTTGCTGGAGCGCACCGGTGCGCTTGCCAAGAGCGTGCGCGACCGCAATGCCTTTTTGTTTGGCTGCGTGGTTCCGGATATTTTCGTGGGCTATATGGTCCCTGGCATCGCCGATCCCATCCCGTACCGCATTACGCACTTTGCCAAGCCCGAGCCTATCCCTAAGCCGCGTGAGCACGAGTTCTGGGATACCTATGTGGCACCGTTGCTTAAAAGTTCACCCACCGGTGCGCTAGCCGCGGCGACCTCGATTATCGAGGAGCGCGAGCGACTGAATCGCGTGCACTATCCCCAGCGCTACAGGGATGCCGAGCCGGTTGTCGGTCCCGGTGCTAGCGAGCTTTCGCTCGCGCCCGATGACGTGGCGCAGTCGCTGCTCGATCTTACGCTGGGAGTTTGGTCTCACCTCGTGGCCGATACCGTGTGGAATACGCGCGTGAATCAGTACCTGGAGGCGCACAGCGGCAAGCCGTGCGAGGAATTCCGCATTAAAAAGCAAGGCGACTTTGACTGGTTTGGCAAGACGCTCGGCATTGTTTCGATTCCGCGTGCGACCGATCGCCTGTATACCGCTGCGACGCGTTTTGGGCAGTATCCCATCCATAAGGAGTATGTGCTCAAGACCATCGGCGTTATGCACGAGATCGTGCGCGAAAACCCCGGTGAGCCCGACCATCCGCCATACCGCCTGCTGACCGAGGAGTTCTTCGACGCAACGTTTACCGAGGTGATCGAGCTGACCGAGGCGGGTTTTGCCGCCCGTGTCGAATCGCCCGATGTGCCTGCGCTGCCCCTGATTGCTAGCTGCTAGCTGGCCGGCCCGGCAGTGAATAGCTCAACCCAATCGACAAGTAGCTTTTGCCGTAAGGTATCTTCGGCAATGCGCTCCTGTTTGGTCTTTGGGATGTGGGGAAGCCCGGCCTTTTTATGGATGAGCTCGGCTATGTGGTCGAAGCTCTTCTTCTCCTTGATCTGGTCATAGGTAATTTGGATGACGTCGTAGCCCATGCTTGTGAGTGCGGTGGCGCGCTCGGCATCGGAGAGGCTCGCGGCTTCGCTGTCGTGGGCAGAGCGGCCTTGGCATTCCAGAATGATGCCCATGCTGTCGGTGGCGCTTTCGATGAGGATATCGGCGTAGCAGCAGGTTTTGTCATACAGCGAACGTGCGGCTTCACTGAGCGGGATGCGCGCGTTGTTGGCGATCTCGATGCCCTGGCCGCCCTCGTCGCGGGGGAGCGAGATAAGCATGGAGGTCTGTACTTCGAAGGGCGAGGCGGCCTGCCCCGTCATGTGCTCGGCCGCCCAGTGCAGTTGTTTGACGCCGCGCAGGCCTGCGGCTTGCTTGGCGAACGCGGCGATATCCGTTGCGGTAAGAAGCGGCGTGCGCTTCCACAAGTTGGTGTCATTGCCCTTGGTGTCGTTAACTCGCTCCCAGCCGCAGTTGGGTGGAATGAACTTAAGCGAAATAGCTTCATCGAGTTGTTGTTGCGTTCGCTCGCAGGGCTTAAACACTGCAAAGGAGCCGCACATCTCGTAGCACGCCATGAGTAACTGGTTGCGTGAGACCTGCGTGGCAAGGCTGAGCAGCGTGAACTCCGGTGACGTGACATCAAACCCATGTTCAGTCTGCCTAAACGACCCCGGAGGTGGTTCTTGGGTCAGGAGGTGCGATTTAAACAGGCTTCGCGACCCGGATTGTGCCCGAGTGAATACAAGCCTGTGAAGTGGTGCGTGAAGCAGGTCTTTTACAACTGCATGACTTCCGAGGCCACAACATCTGCGATCCATATTGCCAAGGCTAATGGCGGGGTAAAGGCCTAATACCTGCGGCGGGATGCGGTAGTAGTTAAAGGCGGATTGCCCACAAAGCGTCAGGTCCATAAAGCCCTCCTGGCCGAAATCATCTCTTTGAAGCGAGTGATGCCAGCGTCATTCCGGAAGTATGCGGCAAAATCTGAACCCTATGAGCGGACCTGGCTTTTGAGGCTAGTTTATCAGGCATTTTGTTGCGAAAAAACAGGGTGTGCTCGAAGGTTCCAGAATTTGCCGCATACTTCCGAAAACCAGGTCGATTTGGTTCTTGCTAAAACGATTTATCAGCCCTGTGTGAGGTGTGGGTTTGCCACCGGGCGAACACTTTTAGCGCTT
Source organism: Collinsella aerofaciens (assembly GCF_018785265.1). Lineage (GTDB taxonomy): Bacteria > Actinomycetota > Coriobacteriia > Coriobacteriales > Coriobacteriaceae > Collinsella > Collinsella aerofaciens_AI. Next base: position 61,577 of record NZ_WQPK01000047.1, read on the forward strand.
GGGGCTTTATTTTTTGGGCCTCGAAGGGTGGATTTCGCGCTTTTGGTAAAGAAATGAGTGCGTGTTTTGCCGTGCGGCGGCATTGGCACAGAAAAAGGGCCCGGAAGGCGAAGCCTTCCGGGCCCTTTGCAATGCAAGTATGCTTGCAAGTGCGTTTTAGCGCACCTGAGCGACGTAAGCGACGTTGGTCGAGGAGACCTTGTCCTCGAGCTGGACGCTCATGCGGGGATCGCCGGCGGTAGCGACGGTCAGGTCGCCGGCCTCGACGTAGCCGAGCTCCTTAGCGGTCTCGATCGCCTTGACGATCGTGCCGTTGACGGTGCCCTGGGTAATCTCGGCCTGATGCGGGATAACGCCCCAGTACATGATCATCTGCTGGACGGCCCACTCGTGGCGGGAGAACGCGCAGATCGGCATGTTGGGACGGAAGTGCGAAATCAGGCGAGCGGTACGACCGGTGGTCGTCGGCACGGTGATGCACTTGGCGCCAACGGTGGTGGCCATGTTCACAGCGGACATACCCACAACGTTGTTGACAACGCGGGTGCCGTGAGCGTCAGCCGGAACCTCGAGCGGAGCGTGAGCCGGGAGGTACTTCTCGGTCTCGAGAGCAATGCTGGCCTGCATCTTGACGGCCTCGACCGGGTACTTACCGGCAGCGGACTCGCCAGAGAGCATAACGGCGTCGGTGCCGTCGTAGATGGCGTTAGCAACGTCGGCAACCTCGGCGCGCGTCGGGCGCGGGTTCTGCTGCATGGAGTCGAGCATCTGCGTAGCGGTGATAACGGGCTTGTAGGCCGCGTTGCACTTGGCGATGATCTCCTTCTGGATGTGCGGAACGAGCTCGGGCTTGATCTCGATGCCCAGGTCGCCACGGGCGACCATGATGCCGTCGGAAGCCTCGAGAATCTCGTCGAAGTTCTCGACGCCCAGGGCGCACTCGATCTTCGGGAAGATCGTCACGTGCTCGCCGCCGTTCTCGCGGCAAAGCTCGCGGATGCCGCGGACGGACTCGCCGTCACGGATGAAGGAAGCGGCGATGTAGTCGATGTTCTCGGTCAGGCCAAAGAGGATGTCCTGACGATCGCGCTCGGTGATGGCGGGCAGCGAGATGTTGACGTTGGGCATGTTGACGCCCTTGCGCTCGCCGATCAGGCCGTCGTTCTTAACGACGCAGGTCATGTCCTGGCCGTCGACGGACTCGACCTCGAGGGCAACCAGACCGTCATCGATCAGGATAAGGGAGCCCTTCTCGACCTCGGAGGGCAGAGCCAGGTAGTCGAGGGAGATGTGCTCAGCGGTGCCGTGGAAATCCTCGGACGTGGGCTGAGCGGTGACGACGATCTTATCGCCGGTCTTGACGGCAACCTTCTTGCCATCGACCAGAAGGCCGGTGCGGACCTCGGGGCCCTTGGTGTCGAGCAGGATGCCGACGGGCAGACCGAGCTCCTTGGAAATACGACGGACGCGCTCGATGCGACCGTGGTGCTCGTCGTAGGATCCGTGCGAGAAGTTAAAACGGGCGACGTTCATGCCCGCCTTGATCATCTCGCGGATGGTCTCGTCGCTATCGCAGGCGGGACCCATGGTGCATACAATCTTGGTGCGCTTGTACATTCAGACCTCCATCTGACATCGTCTTGCGCTGATAGATAAACCATAAGAAATAAAACTGAGATGATTATAACGAAATGCCGACCGAATACCCCAAAAAATCGACCGTATGCCGAATTAGAAGTTCATTTTTTGCGGTAAAAACGGTATATGCAAAAACTTTACCAACCGTTCTAACCGCTGCTATCTGGGCGATATTTCAGTTTGATGATGCACCGAAGCAAAAACGTTTTATCAATGTTGAGCGTCACACGGTCTGCATCGTTGCACTCGAGCCGTGTTTCCAATTGGAATGTTTTGGCTAGACGCGCCGCTTTGGGGTACCATAGCCCCACTATCAACTGCCGCTCAGCACGGCAGCCTTGATGAGCCCTTGCCCTTCTCCTGGGAATTATGATCGGGCATCAATCTGCTGAGTGGCCCGAATCCCAGGAGGGGACTCTATATGCAAAAGGAATACCTGTCCGCCGCGGCGGAGGTGCTCAGCGACCAAGGTGTCGATGAGAACCTCGGCCTGAGCAACGACGAGGCGTCGTCGCGCCTCGCCAAGACAGGCCCTAACAAGCTCGAGGAAGCCGAGAAGACCCCGTTGTGGAAGCGCTTCTTTGAGCAGATGGCCGACCCCATGGTCATCATGCTGATCGTTGCCGCCGTCATCAGCGCGCTCACGGGCATGGTCAAGGGCGAGGCGGACTTTGCCGATGTCGCCATCATCATGTTCGTCGTTATCGTCAACTCGGTGCTGGGCGTGGTCCAGGAGGCTAAAAGCGAGGAGGCCCTCGAGGCCCTGCAGGAGATGAGCGCGGCGCAGTCCAAGGTGCTGCGCGACGGCAAGCTCGTGCACCTGCCGAGCGCCGAGCTCGTGCCCGGCGATGTGATCATGCTCGAGGCGGGCGACTCCGTCCCGGCCGACTGCCGTGTGCTCGAGAGCGCCACGATGAAGATCGAGGAGGCCGCCCTTACCGGCGAGTCCGTGCCCGTCGAGAAGCATGCCAACGTGATCGAGCTCGCCGCCGGCACCGACGACGTGCCGCTCGGCGACCGCAAGAACATGTGCTACATGGGCTCCACCGTGGTGTACGGCCGTGGCCGTGCCGTCGTGGTCGGCACCGGCATGAACACCGAGATGGGTAAGATCGCCGGCGCTCTGGCCGAGGCCAAGGAAGAGCTCACGCCGCTGCAGGTGAAGCTTGCCGAGCTCAGCCGCATCCTCACCATCATGGTTATCGTCATCTGCGTCGTCATCTTTGGCGTCGACATCATCCGCCACGGCGTGGGCAACGTCCTCACTGACCCGACAGCCTTGCTCGATACCTTTATGGTTGCCGTCTCGCTCGCCGTCGCTGCCATCCCCGAGGGCCTGGTCGCCGTCGTGACCATCGTGCTGTCGCTTGGCGTGACCAAGATGGCCAAGCGCCAGGCAATCATCCGCAAGCTCTCTGCCGTCGAGACCCTTGGCTGCACGCAGACCATCTGCTCGGACAAGACCGGTACCCTTACCCAAAACAAGATGACCGTCGTCAAGCACGAGCTCGCTGCGCCTAAGGAGAAGTTCCTGGCCGGCATGGCGCTGTGCTCCGACGCCCAGTGGGACGAGGAGCTGGGCGAGGCCGTGGGTGAGCCGACCGAGTGCGCGCTCGTCAACGATGCCGGCAAGGCTGGTCTCACTGGCCTGACTGCCGAGCACCCGCGTGTGGGTGAGGCCCCGTTCGACTCGGGCCGCAAGATGATGTCCGTGGTCGTCGAGACCCTGGACGGCGAGTACGAGCAGTACACCAAGGGCGCGCCCGACGTGGTGATCGGCCTGTGCACCCATATCTACGACGGCGACAGGGTCGTTCCGCTGACCGAGGAGCGTCGTGCCGAGCTCGTGGCCGCCAACAAGGCCATGGCCGACGAGGCCCTGCGCGTGCTGGCGCTGGCAAGCCGCACCTACACCGAGGTTCCGAGCGACTGCAGCCCCGCTGCGCTCGAGCACGACCTGGTCTTCTGCGGCCTGTCCGGCATGATCGACCCGGTCCGCCCCGAGGTCGCCGACGCCATCCGCGAGGCCCACAACGCCGGCATCCGCACTGTCATGATTACGGGCGACCACATCGACACCGCCGTGGCCATCGCCAAGCAGCTGAGCATTGTCGCCGATCGCAGCCAGGCTATCACCGGTGCCGACCTCGATTGCATGAGCGACGAGGAACTCGACGCACACATCGAGGATTACGGCGTGTACGCCCGCGTCCAGCCTGAGCACAAGACCCGCATCGTCGAGGCATGGAAGTCACGCGACCAGATCGTGGCCATGACGGGCGACGGCGTCAACGACGCCCCGTCCATCAAACGCGCCGACATCGGCGTGGGCATGGGCATCACCGGTACCGACGTCACCAAGAACGTCGCCGACATGGTACTTGCCGACGACAACTTCGCCACCATCATCGGTGCCTGCGAAGAGGGGCGCCGCATCTACGACAACATCCGCAAGGTCATCCAGTTCCTGCTTTCGGCCAACCTTGCCGAGGTGTTCTCGGTGTTTATCGCCACGCTCATCGGCTTTACCATCTTTCAGCCGGTGCAGCTGCTGTGGGTGAACCTGGTCACCGACTGCTTCCCCGCGCTCGCGCTGGGCATGGAGGATGCCGAGGGCGACATCATGAAGCGCAAGCCGCGCAACGCCAAGGACGGCGTCTTTGCCGGACATATGGGTCTGGACTGCGTGGTCCAGGGCCTGATCATCACCGTGCTGGTGCTGGCGAGCTTCTTTGTGGGCGTGTACTTTGACATGGGCTACATCCACATCGCCGATATGATCGCCGGCAATGCCGACGAGGAAGGCGTGATGATGGCGTTCATCACGCTCAACATGGTCGAGATCTTCCACTGCTTCAATATGCGCAGCCGTCGTGCGTCGCTGTTTAGCATGAAGAAGCAGAACAAGTGGCTGTGGGCATCTGCCGCGCTGGCGCTGGTACTGACGGTTATCGTGACCGTTCAGCCGACGCTTGCCGAGATGTTCTTTGGCCCCGTGACGCTTGAGCTCAAGGGCGTTATCGCCGCCCTGGGCCTTGCTTTCCTGATCATTCCGTTGATGGAGATCTACAAGGCGATCATGCGCGCTGTGGAGAAGGAGTAACGCTCTCGTCCGGGCCCGCCCCACGCCCTTTCTCCCTCACTGGTCCTCGCGCTTCGCGCTGCGGGATCGTTCGGGAGAAAGGGCTTCCGGGGCGGGCCCTGCGGTATCCTTGCTGGCTTTTCTCCCGCGCGGATGAAAAGGGCTAAGGGAAAGTATGTGAGCTGGTCGAGCGTTTGCTCGACCAGCTCTTTTTTGTGGGTAAAATACCTGCTCAGTTGTGATTTGTGGTGCTGGGAGGCGCTTGTGGGCAAGGCTAAGGCTAAGGCGAAGAAAAAGACGACGGGGGCACGGGCTAAGCGTGACCGTCGTCGGAAACTCGCGACCGAAGCGCCCGTGTCTGCCGAGGAGTTGTTGGCGAGCGTACCGGGGCTCGATGTGCTGCAGGATGTTCCGGCGTTTGATGACCTGCCGGTCGATGAAACCCAGCAGACTGCCTTTGATGATTTCTGCGCACATGCCGAGGAGCCCGAGCAGATGCAACTGGGTGCCGTTATTCGCTTGGATCGCGGGTTTCCGCTGGTGGCGACTGCCGACGATACCTTCCGCGCCGAGCATGCCGTGGGGTTTGCCAAGTCGCGCGGCGAGGACGAGGTCCTGCTGCCTGCCGTGGGCGACCGTGTGGCGGTGCGCCGCGCTCCCGGGCACGATATGGGCGTGATTGAGTGCGTGCTGCCGCGCCGTACGAGCTTTGAGCGTTGGCGCGGCCGTGCCCGTGGAGAGCGCCAGGTGCTCTGCTCCAACGTGGATAGCGTGCTAATCGTGCAGGCGCTCGGTGCCGGTGAGGTGCTGCTCGACCGCGTGGCGCGCTCGCTGGTGTTGGCGCTCGACTGCGATGCCGAGCCGGTGGTGGTGCTCACCAAAGCTGACCGCTGCGATGCCGAGGAGCTCGAGCGCGATCTGGACCGCGTGCGCCGCCTGGTGGGTCCGGACATGCGCGTGATCGTGACGTCCTCTGCCGAGGGGCGCGGCCTGGACGAGGTCCGTGTCTGCGTGCCTGCCGGGAGCTGCGCCATGATTCTGGGCGAGTCGGGTGCCGGCAAGTCGACGCTGCTCAATGCGCTGCTGGGCCACGATACGTTGGCGACTGGCGGTGTGCGCGAACGCGACGACCAGGGCCGTCACACTACCGTCGCGCGCGTGATGGTGGCACTGCCGGGCGACGCCGGCGTGATCGCCGATGCCCCGGGCCTGCGCAGCTTACCGCTCGTGGGTCACGAGCGGGGTCTGGCGCGCGCCTTCCCCGAGATTGTCGAGGCATCGCGCGCGTGCCGGTTTGGCGACTGCACGCATACCCACGAACCGGGCTGCGCCGTTCGCGAGGCCGAGGACGCCGGGCAGATCGACAGTCTGCGTCTGGAAACGTTCCAAAACTTGGCGTCATCCATGCGCGTGAGCGCTCAAATGCTCGATCCCGATGTCCATCTGTAATTGATTTTTCCTATGACAGCCGTCTCCCAACTGTTCGGGAGACGGCTTTTTTGCTGCGGAAAAGCCTCGAAACATGCAGTTTGCTGACGTGCTGACCAAAACCTTGCCACGAGCTTGACGGGCTGGTCAGCTTTTGGTCAGCGATTGGTTTGACATCGAAAACCAAGATCGCGATTGCGCCGCTTTGCGCTCTGACCGCCCAGACAATGGTGGTACGGGCATTCGCCCGGCACTGCCATGAGAGGAGCGGCCGTGAACAAGAGCAAGCGCATCGCTATCAGTCTGGTCGCGGGCGTGCTCGCTGCTCTGCTCTGCATGGTTTACGGCTCGTCGATCCGCTCGCAAGCCGAACAGGTCCAGGCTGAGACCTTGGCCAAGTACGGTGGCGATCGCGTCGAGGTATGCGTCGCGGCGCGCGATATCGATGTGGGCGAGACCCTCGATGAGACCAATGTCATAACCCAGGAATGGCTGACGAGCCTGTTGCCGCGTGACGCGGCGACCGAGCTGCGCCAGGTGCGCGGCGACGTGACGACTTCGCGTATTCCCAAAAACGCCGTGATCTGCAATGTCTACACCAAGGCCGAGAGTCACAAGCTCGAGGTGCCTAAGGGCAAGGTCGCCGTTTCGGTGGCGGTCGATGCCGAGCACTCGGTCGGCGGTGCTACGGGCGTGGGCAGCTACGTGGACGTGTACGTGCAAAAAGACGGCGTAACCGATCGGTTGTGCGGCGCGTACGTGATCGATACCAGTGAAGATTCCGGTGCCACGCGCGAGGGCAAGATCGAATGGGTGACGCTGGCGGCTGACCCCGAAGACGTCAAGGAACTGCTGGGGGCATCGGGCAAGGGAACGGTCAGCTTGACGATTCCCTCCACGGCGCGCGGCAAAAAGAGCGGAGGCGACGAGTGATGAAGGCGATCTGGCTTGCGTGCTGCGCGTGCGGCGATTACGGGCTGTTGCAGCGGGAAGTCGAGGGCCGTGATACGGGTGCACAGGTGCTTCGCGTGGGTGACCTGGACGGGCTGGTTTCCATGGCGCGGGCGTTTCCGTCGCGCCGCGGGGCTGCCATCATCGCGGCGTCTCTGTTTGATACCGAAGATGTGCGCAAGACTGTTGCGCGCCTGACGGCCGAAGGCCGCGTGAGTCGCGTGGTCGTGTTGATAGAAGCACTCGATCCATCGGATATCGAGGGGCTGTTTCGCGCAGGGGCGACCGAGGTCATCGCTGCGCACAGTATATGCGGCAACGGGCGCGCGGGCGAGGGAGCGGTTGATTCCGATCGGTGCATGACGATTGAGCCCGATGCTTTTGTTGATAGGGAACCCGGGGCGCCTCGCGCTACAAGAGGCCCGCGTGTTGATGATTATGGAAAAGCGGAAGCCGAGCATGGTCGGCGCCCCCGGAACCCCCTTGTATACGATGACGCTGGAGAGCCGGCGCAGCATGCTGGCGACTCCCCGGCTGTAGATATGGGATACGTGCACGGCGTGAATCTGGCGGATGAACTCGACGAAGTTGAGGGCTTTGCCGGGTGCGGCGAGTTGTCGCTGATGCAGCATGAGCAGATTGCACAGAACGAGCCTGCCTCGCAGACCGAACAAGCTGCCATGCCGGCTTGGACGCAGCGTGTGGTTGCGGCGGGGGAGACGGGGACGCTGTCACCGACGCCCGCCCCGCCGCCTCCGATGCCGCCGGCAGACGCTGCCGCTCCGCAGCATCGAGCTCCGGTCATCTGCGCCATTTCGGGTTCGGGCGGTTGCGGCAAGTCGACGATCATTGCCACCATGGCACACACATCGTCGCTGTTGGGCTTGCGTGCCGCCGTGCTCGACCTGGACCTGATGTTTGGAAACCTTTACGACTTGTTAGGCGTCGATGCTCCGCGCGATATGGCGGCACTTATCGAGCCGTCGGTGGCGGGCGCGCTTGCCGAGCCGGATATCGTGGCCGCATCGATGCGCGTGGCGCCGGGCGTTACGCTCTGGGGTCCCGTCGCGGCGCCCGAGCAAGCCGAGCTCATGGCATGTCCGGTGGAGCTACTGCTTGATGTCCTGCGTCGCGAATCCGACGTGGTCTTTATCGATACCTCGGTCTTTTGGGGCGACGCCGTGGCGGCTGCGGTGGCGGCGAGCGACCGTTGCCTGATCGTTGGCGATGCTGCGGTGTCGTCCGCGACATCGGCGTCGCGCGTCATTGAACTGGCAAGTCGAGTAGGTGTGCCGCGCACGCGCATGAGCGCCGTGTTCAACCGGTTCGGTGCGCGCGGGGCAGACGAGGACGTCGCCATGCGCTTTGAGATTGCCTGTGCGTTGAGCTCCAAGATTCGTATCGCCGATGGCGGGCAGGATCTCGCCGCGCTCATGGCGTTTGGGCGCGCTGATGAGGCAGTGGGGCAGACCAGCGCTTTTGCGACCAGCGTGCGCGAGGCCACGCGCGAGATGCTCGTGGAACTGGGGTGCGCCGTCGGCCCTTGGAGCGATATGGTCGCCGACCGTGCAACGCGCACCGAACGCCCGCGTATCCGCCTTCCCTGGTCGCGCGAGGGTGATCAGCGATGAGCCTGCAAACGAGGATTAAGGCTGCCGGCGCTGCAGCGGGGGCAGCGCCTGTAGATGCGGGGCGTCGCCGCGCGGTGAAACGACGCACCAAGCGCGCCGTGATGGACCGCATGGGTTACGACGAAGTGGCGCGTATCAGCGCCTATATCGACCCGGCACTTGCCCGCTCGGAATTGCGTCCCGCGGTGGAGGCGGCGCTCAATGTTGAGGAGCCGACTGATCTCGCGACGTCCGAGCGCGAGACCATCATCGACGAGATTTTGGATGACGTGGTGGGCTTGGGGCCGTTGCAGCCGCTCATCGAGGACGACACCGTTACCGAGATCATGATTAACGGCTGCCGCTCGGCTTTCTTTGAACGCGGCGGCGTCTTGCACCCCATCGAGCATGCGTTTGAGGATGATGAGCAGATCCGTGTGCTTATCGACCGCATCATCTCGCCACTTGGCCGCCGTATCGACGAGCGCAGCCCCATCGTCAACGCCCGCCTCAAAACGGGCTATCGCGTCAACGCGGTGATTCCGCCTGTGGCGATTGACGGACCGATTCTCACCATCCGAAAGTTCTCGGACCGCATCTGCTCGCTGGACGAGCTTGTGGGGCTGGGGTCGCTGCCGCTTTGGTATGCGCAGCTGTTGTCGTGCGCGGTGTCGCTGCGACAGGACCTGGCGGTTGCGGGAGGCACGGGATCTGGTAAGACCACCCTGCTCAACGCGTTGTCATGTGAGATTTCCACCGGCGAGCGCATCGTGACGATCGAGGACTCTGCCGAGCTCAAGTTTGCGCATCATCCGCACGTGGTGCGTCTAGAGGCGCGCGAGGCTTCAATTGAGGGCGAGGGCGCGGTGACGATCCGCGACCTGGTGACCAATGCCCTGCGCATGCGCCCCGACCGCATCGTGGTGGGCGAGGTGCGCGGTGCCGAGTGCTGCGACATGTTGCAGGCCATGAATACGGGCCACGACGGGTCGCTCACCACACTTCATGCGGGTTCAGAACAGGAGACCGTGGTGCGTCTGACGTTGCTTGCGCGTTATGGCATCGATCTGCCGAGCGAGCTCATCGAGGAGCAGATTGCCATGGCGCTCGACGGCATCGTGATGTCTGAGCGCCACGCCGATGGCAGGCGTTTCGTCTCCTCGTATTCGGGGGTGCGTCGCGCCGCGTCGGGCGGCGTAGAGCTCGAGCGCTATGTGACTTTCGATGCCGCCGAGCGCACCTGGACGCTTGACCGCGAGCCGCCGTTTATCGCAGAAGGCCTGCGGTCGGGGACGCTCACACAAGAGGAGGTGGACGAATGGAGGTCGCTGTGCCCCTCGTCGTAGGGGGTTTGGCAGGGTTTTCTGTTGCGACGGCGTGCGGGGCGGAACCTCGTGTGCCGCAGGTGCCGCCGGCGGAGCTGGCGCGTCAGGCGCTCGAGACGGTGGCAGAGAAGCTGCCGCGTGAGCTGGTGGAAAACGATCTGCTGAAAAAGATCGCCCGTTCGTGGGCATCGCTGGCTCCGGCGCGTCGCCTTGGCCTCGTGATCGAGGATGCTTCGGAGCGTTTGGCGTTTCTGCTGCTATCGAGCGGTGTCTGCTGCGTTTTACTAACGATGGTGTCGTTATCGCCCCTCGGGTTTGCCTTGGGACTTGTTGCTCCGATTGCCGCTGGCGCCGCTCGGGATGGCTTTGAGAGCCGGCGCGAGCAACACGATGCAGAAGAGGCCATGCCCGAGGCGTTTACCGCACTTTCCATGTCGCTTGCCTCGGGACATTCGCTGGCCCAGGGCATGCGCTTTGTGGGCGCTCATGCGCAAGAACCGGTGCATACCGAGTTTTTGCGGGTGGCGGCGGCGATCGATTGCGGTATCTCGGCGACCGACGCGCTCGATGACTTGCTCGTGCGCATCGACGCCCCCGGTCTTTCGCTTGTGACCTTGGCGCTTAAGGTGTCACAGCGCACCGGCGCTCCGCTTGCCGACTTGCTGTCCGAGGCGTCGAGCATGGTAGGGGAGCGCATTGAGCTCAAGCGCCGCCTGGATGTTAAGACGTCACAGGCGCGTATGTCGGCACACATGGTCGCGGCGATGCCGGCGGGCATGTGCGCGGTGTTGGCGCTGCTTTCGGCAGATTATCGTCGCGGTCTTGCGACGCCTGCCGGTGCGGGCGCTGTGGTGCTGGGTCTAGCCCTCAACGTCGTTGCCCTGGTGGTTATCCGGCGCATTATGCGGGTGGAGCTATGAGCGCCCCGGTTGCAGTTGTGGCTTGCCTGTGTGCCCTGAGTGTATTTGTCGCGACGGGTTTGGATCGGGCGGATGCGCGCGAGATCGCAGGGGCCTGCAAGCGCGAGGCGGTGCGGGTCGCTGCCGCGGGTCGCTCGGTGGTCGATGCCCTGACCGCGCGAGTGAAGGGCGCGGTTGGAGCGGGCGGCCCGGCGCGAGTTTCGCTCGGCGAAGTGTCCGAGATGATCGATGTTGTGCGCTTGGGTCTTTCGGCCGGTCTTTCGTTTGATGCGGCGCTTGAGATTTTCTGCGCCAACCGCCGGTCAGTGCTGGCTCTTCGCCTTGAGCGGGCCTGCATGGCGTGGCAAGTGGGCGTGGACACGCGTGAGGACGAGTTGTTGGCCGCCGCGCGCGACCTGGACGTGCGAGCGCTCGAGACCTTTGCCATCACGGTGGGGCAGGCGCTCGCCCTGGGTGCCCCACTTGCCGAGACGCTGGCCGCTCAAAGTCGCGAGATCCGTGCGGCTCATCGCGCCGCGCTCGAGCGCGAGATCGAGCGTGCGCCCGTCAAGCTGCTGATTCCCACCGGCACGCTCATCTTGCCGGCGTTGCTTCTGTCCATATTGGGCCCGCTGCTGGGAGCAGGCGGGATGATGTAGGGAGGAATACATGAACACGATGACTGACGTTGCCGGCAAGGTCCAGAGCTGGGCTTTTTGCCGGGCGATTCGCGCTCGCCAGCATGCCAAGGAGCTGTTGCAGGAGGAGAGCGCGCAGGGTACCACCGAGTACGCCATTTTGGTGGGTGTGCTTGTGGTGATCGCGATTATTGCCATCGTTGCATTTAAAGGCAAGGTCCAAGATCTGTGGAACGCTATCAGCGAGGGCATCAACAGCCTGTAGAGGGCGAGCGCCCCATCGGGGTGCTGCTGGTGTTTGCTTGCCTGACCGTGGCGATAGCGGCGGTGCTTTGGGGGCTTAACGCCGCGCGGCAGCAGCGTCCTGGGGCCGCCTTCGATTCGGGCTCAGATTCGGCGGTGGCGTCTCAAAAAGATGAGATGCGAGATGCGGACGATTCGGATGCCGCTGTCACGGCGCAAACCTTTCTGCGGACGCTCGACAAGCGGTCTGGCACTGCGACGGATTCGCCTGAGGACAACGCGATTGCGGTCCGGCTTGCATGGTCCGAGGACCGACCGATGACCGAGGCAGCGGCGGATATGTTACGCGCCTACCGCGAGGTGCCAACGGCCCAGCTCGCCCTGAGCGGCTATCTCGATACTAAGGGCAACGTATGGGGCGCCATCGTGCGCGATGGGCGCGGCTGGGTCGATATGGTGACGGTTGCCGCGGATGCTGGCGATGCTTCGTGTCGTCTGCGCGCGGTGCGCCTGGTCCCGCAAACAATAAGCTCAAAGGAGGGATCGTGAAATGCATGGCGTTCTGCGTGAAGAGGTTGCCCAAGCGACTGTGGAATACGCCATCGTCACGGTGGCGCTGCTATCGATCGTGCTGGCGATTGCGGGACTTTGGCGTGCTGGCACCGATGGACGCTTGGCAGCGCTGGTTGAGCGGGCGGCATCCCATGGCGTTGCCTCGATGTCGGTTATCGACGCCGCCGCGGGCGCTAAGGACATCGCGTTGTATTGATATCGCGCGCGAGGACCGGGCGCAGTCTACGGTCGAGGCTGCTTTTTTGCTGCCGACGTTTCTGACGCTCATCCTTCTCGCACTGCAACCGGTGTGCCTGCTTTATACGCGCGCGGTCATGGAGTCTGCCGCCGCCGAGACCGCGCGGCTCATGACCACGACGACGGCGGAGGACGACGATCTTAAGGAGTTCACCCGCCGCCGGCTTGCCGCAGTGCCCAACGTTTCGATCTTTCATGCCGGCGGGCCGTTGTCGTGGGATATCGAGCTTGGCCGGGCCGGTGCGGGTGGCGTCTCGTCCGTGTCCGTTTCCGGCGAGGTCAAGCCGTTGCCTGTGATCGGTGCGTTTGCGCAGGCTATGGGTGGTACCGCCGAGGTCGGCTACGTTGAGCTCAAGGTCGATGTCTCGTATCAATCGCGTCCCGAATGGCTGGAGGGAGATTATGATTCGTGGATTGTTGCATGGGATTAAGCGTTTCTGGTCTAGATGCGTTTTGACGCGCCGTCCGAGCTGCCATCGCAAACGAGGCGGCTTTATGGGCCGCGCCGGTGTCGATCTGTTTATCGAAGACGGTGCCTACACCACGCTTTCTTCTGCCGTGGTCATCCTAGTGGTGCTCACGTTGTTGTTTTCGTCGACCGCGGCGATATGGAGCATGTCGCGTGCCGGGGATACCCAGGTGGCGGCCGATAGCGGCGCGCTGGCGGGTGCCAACGTAGTGTCGTCCTATCACACGGCTGCCACGGTGGTTGATGCGAGCATCTTGAGTCTGGGGCTGGCGGGGTTTGCCACAATCGGGACGGGCCTGGTCGCCATCCTCATCCCAGGTGCCGAACCAGTTGCCGGCAATATGGTCGACACCGGGATTGAGATCATTAAAACGCGCAACAAGTTTGCCAAAAGCGCATCGGAAGGCTTACAGAAAATCGAGACGGCTCTGCCATATCTGATCGCCGCGCGTGCCACGCAGGCGGTGTCGGCGCAGGATACCGATAGTGTGGCCTATACCGGTACGGCGCTTGCCGTGCCCAGGACATCCGAATCGGACTTCGCTGCGCTCAAAGGGTCAGAGATCTCGACCGATACCATTAAAGACACATCAGATGATTTAGAGCGTGCGGCCGAGGAGCTGCGGAAGGCTTCTGAGGACACGGCGAAGGCTAAAGAGCGCGCTTGGCTGGCGGATTGTGGTGGATCGGTTCCGGCTTCGGTCGGTAGCTGTTCATGCATGTGGGAACGTGCGAGGAGTTTGGCAAAGCTCTCGGGTGAGCAGAACCCGCATTATGCCTCGAGCATTTCGTGGGAGCCACAGGTGGCGCTCGACCGCGCGAAGACCTACTACCGTCAACGCCTGGCAGACGAAAAACCGCATGGTTCAAGCGTCGAGACGAAGGCGGAGTCGGCGGCGCGCAAGGCGTTTTACACCTATGCGAGTACAGAGGTCAATCGTGCATATGTAACCGAGGACGGAGATGAAGTCGCTTCCTATATCCCGCTGTTGCCGCGCAACACTGACGAGGTGCGAGCGACGGAACTCTATACCGATACGGTGTGGCCAACCAGTGCCATCGATGGCAAGACGTATCTGCATTACGGAACGAGTTGCCCCAACTATAAGAAGGGGGCGCCATGCGGGCTGGCCTCGGTTGCTGCTTATGACGGGCAGGACAAATGCAATAGATGCCATTTTGGTGCTTCGTCGCTCGGTGCCGTTGCGGCTCCTTCGACTTCTATCGAAAACGGCTTTGAGTACCACTTTGATCGATTCAAAGAGGCTCTGGAAGACTACGTCGAATGCCGCAACAAAGAACTCGAACTTGAGCGTCAGACCGAGGATGAGGCCGACCGTGCGGGCAATGCGTTTGACCAGGCCATTAAAGCGCTTTCCGGCGAGCGCCCGCGTATCGCCCCACCTGGACGCAACGGCGTGGTCGCATTTGCAGTTTCGGGTGACATTACCAGCCCCGATCAACTTAACTCCTCGTTTAACACGGCAGTCAGGCTTGGCGATCGCGGTGCTATCTCTGCCGCGGTGCTGGCGCCCGATGAGGCGACGGCGCAAAACAACGTGCTTTCGCGATTTTTCTCGACATTGAAGGAACGCTCGGGCGGCGTTGCCGGCGTGCTCGACGGCGTCATGGATGTTTGGGGACGGCTGCTCGTGGGATACGGTGATATCCAAGGTTCGGCCGACGAACTTATGGACGAGATGATTAAAGACCTAGGAGGGGGCAGCGGTGCGTTGGGCTCCATTGCATCGTGGCTCGGCGATACCGTTTCGGCGTCCGTGGCGGCGCTGGGTTTGGAACCGTGCGACTTGCGCCTGCGAAAGCCGGTGCTGACCGATTCCGCCAACGTCATTAAGAGTCCGGGGTCTGACATTGCTGGTCTCTCTCAAGCGCAAGACAAACTGCGAAGTATTCCGTTGGGCGTGACCGATCCCAAGGCGCTTTGCGAGGCGTTGGAATATCAAGTCGAACGCACCATTAGCGGTACGGTGTTCACGCTTGCGGAGATTCCTCTGCCCGGCGGCGGCTCCATCCCACTCACCGTCGATGTCGCGACACTGGTTGGCGCTCTGGGCGGTGGGTCGTAATGAGTATTCGCATGCGTCTGCGTGAGGAGCGCGCCCAAGCGACGGTGGAGATGGCAGTGGTTACGCCCGTTTTGCTGGTGCTGGCACTCATCGTGTACAACGTCATGATCTTTGCCGGCGCTGTCGCGCGCTTCGACCGCGTGGTGCCCGACATCGTGCTGGCGCACGCTGTGGCGCCGGGCGGGGAGGGTGACGAGAGCTCTGCCGATGCCTCGGCGACGGTTCAGACTCAAATTCTGAATGCCATGGAAGGCTATGACTTGCAGATCGAAGTGTCGAGCGAGCAAGGCGCGGAGGCATCGGATGGTGGCCTGCTCTCCCTATCCGGTACGTTTAGGACCTACACCTGCACCATGCACTATGAGCCGTGGCCGACTTCTCTCAGCATCGCTGGCGTTCCGCTGGGGGCGCCGACAACGTTGTCGCACGAGCGTGTGGTGACGGTCGATCCATGGCGTCCGGGGGTGGTCATGTGACCGCGGTCTCGTCCTACATCGCCTACGCGCGGGCACTCAATAGGCTGGGTTGGACGCCGGCCGAGTTTGTGGTGGCGGAGTCGTTTGCCGTGCGCCTGCGCGGCATGCTGGGACGGCGTCCGGTTGCCGCCAACGGCCTGCCGCTCGTCATGGCGTTTCCACGCTGCTCTTCGGTCCATACGTGTTTTATGGCCTATCCCATCGACATCGCCTTCATCGATGCACGCGGCAATATCCTCGCGCGCTACGAAAACGTATGTCCCTGGTGTATGTGCTCCTGCCCCGGCGCCTGGGCGGTATTGGAACGCCCTTCAATCCTCGCTACACCTCCCGCCCTCCAACAAGTGCCGGCGTAAGAGATTGGCGACAGCGGACTTTCGTCATACGAAATTGGGTAAGATGGAGGAGAAGGTGCATGGATGTTGAGATCCATCCGAACGCCAAAAAACACTTGACGGAAAAGCAGGTACTAGGTGCCTGGTTCGCGGTTACTGAGTGCATTCGCCGCGAGTCGGAGGACGAGCCGCCGAGATGGCTTGCCATTGGATGGCTTCCAGATGGTCGAAGTGTGGAACTTGTTGCGGTCGAACTAATTCGTGGATGGCTCATTATTCATGCCCTGTCTCCGGTTCAGAAGAAATTCTGGCAAGAGATCGAGCGAGCTCGGCAGAGGGGTCGATGATGAGCAAGACGTATACGGCCGCTAATGGTCAGGTTGTAACGGATGAAATGATTGACGCGTGGTGCGAGTCGTACGAGCGCGGAGAGTTTCCGGATGGCGAACACACCGTTGGTGGGATCGTGCATGGACGGCCCCCGCTCTCAGGTGAGGGGACGGCAACGCTGTCGGTCAAGATTCCTCTGGGAATGAAGGAGGCCATTCGTCGACGGGCGGCTGCCGAGGGGATGACGCCAAGTGAGTTTGCCCGTGCGGCTCTGAGCGAAAAACTTCTTGCTGCCGGCTGATGCCTCTGACGTGCCGATTTATAGAAGCGAGGCTGTGCTCAAAAACTTTTTTAAAATTCTCGGTTGACCGGAACGCGTCCTTGGTTATACTAATCAAGCCTTGAAACAAGGCACACCTCAAATGGCTGGGTAGCTCAGTTGGTAGAGCAGAGGACTGAAAATCCTCGTGTCAGGGGTTCGATTCCCTTCCCCGCCACCTTGAATTGACTAGGACCTCTGCAAAGGGGTCCTTTTCTTTTATGTGGTCCCCACACGGAATCGAACCCCGTGAGGGCGCGGAGCTGAGTAAACGCGTGAGCGTTTGCCAGCGCAGCTCGCAAGGCGCGAAGCGCCGCAGCGGTCCGCACGCGCGGAGCGCGGGCGCGATTCCCTTCCCCGCCACCTTGAATTGACTAGGACCTCTGCAAAGGGGTCCTTTTCTTTTATGTGGACCCGCGGAAAATGCATCCCAGTCTTTTGCGAAAAACGGGACGCGCTTTCCGGCGCTTACTTCCGACGTGCGTGCACATCTCGGCGCGCCATCTCGGGCCCGCTCAGACATTCCTCCCGCTTTTGCGCCACTTTACAGACCGTTCGGTCGTCTGTCCGCACGCGCGGGTATACTCAAAACGATACTTTTCCTATGCAATACGATGCAGGCTCGGCCTGCACGATCCGAAGGGGGCAGTGATGGAGAGGATACTCGGCGTTAATCTCTCTGGCTGGTTTATTCCCGAGCCTTGGGTTACCCCGTCGCTATACGCGGCGACCGGTGCATCCAACGCGGCCGAGCTGCAGGAGGCCATGGGCACCGCCGCCTATAACGAGCGCATGCGCCGTCATTACGAGACGTTTGTGAGCGAGGATGATTTCCGTCGCATGGCGCAGATCGGCCTCAACGCCGTGCGCCTGCCGGTGCCTTGGTATGCCTTTGGCTCACAGGAGTCCGATGCCTCCTACATCTCGGTTGTCGATTACATCGACCGCGCGATTGAGTGGGCTGCCAAGTACAACATTCGCGTGCTGCTTGACCTGGCGACTGTGCCCGGTGGCCAGGGCGATTCCAACGATTCGCCCGCCACGCCGGAGGCTGTTGCCGAGTGGCATTCGTCCACTAACGGCCGCCATGTCGCACTCGACGTGCTCGAGCGCTTGGCCGAGCGTTACGGCGAGGCCGAGAGCCTGCTGGGCATTGAGCTGCTGGATACGCCGCAGATGAGTGTCCGCAAGAGTCTTTTTGCCATGACGGATGGCATTCCGGCTCACTACCTGCGCAATTTCTATCGCGATGCCTACGAGCTCGTCCGTTCGTATATGCCCGAGGATAAGATCGTCGTCTTTTCGTCTTCGGGGCATCCCAGCGAGTGGAAGCATTTTATGCGCGGCGCCAAGTACAAGAACGTCTACATGGACCTTCACCTGTACCATTACCGCGACGAGTATGCGCTCGATATCACGAGCCCCCGCGGGCTGACGACGGCGATTTCGCGTAACAAGCGCGAGCTTAAAGAGGCGATTTCAACTGGGTTCCCCGTGCTGGTGGGCGAATGGTCGGGCGCGGCGATCTTTGCCAACTCGTCGGTTACGCCCGAGGGCCGCAATGCCTACGAGCGCGTGTTTATCGCCAACCAGCTGGCTTCGTTTGCGCCGGCTGCCGGTTGGTTCTTCCAAACGTGGAAGACCGAGAAGCGCATTGCAGCATGGGACGCCCGCGCGGCGCTCGGTACGCTCGAGCGCGGCATGATTGAATAGGTTGATATGACGCAAAACAGCGCCCATACGGGCAAACTCTATGTGGTCGGCACGCCCATCGGCAACCTGGGCGACCTGTCCCCGCGCGTTGGCGAGGCCTTTGCCGCTGCCGATGTCATCTGCTGCGAAGACACGCGTGTGACGTCAAAGCTGCTGATGCACCTGGGCATTTCCAAGCCGCTTGTCCGTTGCGACGAGAATGTGATCGCCAGCCGCGCCGCCGGCCTGGTCGACCGTCTGCTGGCGGGGGAGACCCTCGCCTTTGCCTCGGACGCCGGCATGCCGAGCGTGTCCGATCCCGGCCAGGCGCTGGTCGAGGCGGCGCGTGAGGCCGATGTGCCCGTCGAAGTTATTCCCGGGCCCTCTGCTTGCGTCACGGCGCTCGTTTCGTCCGGCATTCCCTGCGAGCATTTTTTCTTCGAGGGCTTTTTGGGTCGAAAGCACGGCGACCGCGTGCGCCGTTTGCAGCGCCTTGCCGTGGTGCCCGGCGCGCTCATCTTCTACGAGTCTCCACATCGCATCGTGGCGACGCTCGAGGCCGTGGCGGAGGTCTTTCCCCAACGTGAGGTTGCCGTCTGCCGCGAACTCACCAAGCTGCACGAGGAGGTCTTGCGCGGGCCCGCTGCCCAGCTTGCCGAGGAGCTGCGTGCTCGCGGCGAGGTAAAGGGCGAGATTGCGCTGGTCATCGCGCCGCCGAGCGAGGATGAGGAGGCCGGTATCGTGCCGGTTGGCGCCGCGGCAGCGGATCCCGACGAGGCCCTGCGCGAGGATATCCGCGCCGCGCTCGAGGAGGGGGAGCCCGCGTCTGCGGTGGCCAAGCGCCTGTCTCAGAAGTATTCGCGCCGCAAGCGCGATGTCTATGCCATGGTGCTCGATATGCAATAGATGGAGGATATCCAGCCCTTGCGCTAGAATCATCCTCTGTATGCAACGTTTTTCTGGAGGACAAACCCCATGGATCAAAGCAAGCCTTCGTTCTTTATCACGACGCCCATCTACTACGTCAACGCCGATCCGCACCTGGGCACGGCTTATTCCACCATCATCGCCGACGTTCAGGCCCGTTATCGTCGCTCCGCCGGCTATAACGTCAAGTTCCTGACCGGCATGGACGAGCACGGCGAGAAGGTCGCCGAGGCCGCAGCCAAGCACAACATGACGCCGCAGGAGTGGACCGATAGCCAGGCTCCGCACTTCAAGGAGCTTTGGAGCAAGCTCGAGATTTCCAATGATGACTTCATTCGCACCACCGAGCCGCGCCAGCACCATGCCGTGCAGTACCTGTGGGAGCGCATGAAGGAGTCCGGCTACCTGTATAAGGGCAGCTACGACGGCTGGTATTGCGTGCCTGACGAGACCTACTTTACCGATACGCAGGTCCAGAAGGGCGACGAGGAGTACGGCAGCGTCGGCCAGCACCTGTGCCCCGACTGCCACCGTCCGCTTGAGCGCGTGCAGGAGGAGTCCTACTTCTTTAAGCTTTCCGCCTTCCAGGACAAGCTGCTTAAGCTCTATGACGAGCATCCCGACTTTGTCGAGCCTGCGTTTCGCATGAACGAGGTTCGCAGCTTTGTCGAGGGCGGCCTTAACGACCTTTCCGTGAGCCGTACGAGCTTTGACTGGGGCATTCAGGTCCCGTTTGACGAGGGTCACGTGACCTACGTGTGGTTCGATGCGCTGCTCAACTATATGACGGCCGTCGGCTACGGTGTCGACACCGACGAGGCGCGTGCCGAGCTGGCCTATCGCTGGCCCGCGCAGTTCCACATCGTGGGTAAGGACATCATCCGCTTCCACTGCGTCATTTGGCCCGCCATGCTCATGGCCATCGGCGAGGCCCTGCCCGAGCACGTCTTTGCCCACGGCTTCCTGACCGTGCGCAATGCCGAGACCGGCAAGGCCGAGAAGATGTCCAAGAGCCGCGGCAACGCCATCGCTCCGCAGGACGTTATCGACATGCTGGGCGTCGAGGGCTATCGCTACTACTTTATGACCGACGTCGTCCCCGGCACCGACGGTGCCATCAGCTTCGACCGCATGGAGCAGGTCTACAACGCCGACCTGGCCAACAGCTGGGGCAACCTCATCTCGCGTTCGCTCAACATGAGCGGCAAGTATTTTGACGGTTGCGCGCCCGCCAAGCCCGCATCGTTCGATGCGTTCGACAACCCGCTGGCAAAGATTGCCGACGGTTTGGTCGAGCGCTACATGGCCAAGATGGACGTGCTCGATTACGGTGGAGCCAAGGACGAGGTCATGGAGCTCATCCATGCCGCCAACCACTACATCGAGGACTCCGAGCCTTGGGCACTTGCCAAGGACGAGGCCAAGGCTGACGAGCTGGCGTTTGTGATCTACAACCTGCTCGAGGCCATCCGCATTGCCGCCCACCTGCTGATGCCGCTCATGCCTCAGACCTCTGCCGAGGCCCTGCGCCGCCTGTCCTGCGAGGACGAGGCCGCGACCGACGACCTCAAGGGCATTTGCGCTTGGGGCCTGCTTGCCGGCGGTCAGCCTGTCGAGAAGGGCGAGCCGCTGTTCCCGCGTCTGGGCTAAGACGCAGCGCGCCATATCGGCAATTTGCTGTTTAGCTGTAAGGGCATGGCCGCCACGGTCCATGCCCTTTTGTTTCAAGACGCCGCCATCATGCTAAGGAGGCAACCATGACAACTTCGCCTTTGGCAAACCCCACGGCCACCAGGGAGCTGCTGGAGGAGTTTGGCCTTGCGACCAAGCATCGCCTGGGCCAGAACTTCCTGATCGACAACCATGTAATTGAGCGCATTTGCGAGCTTGCCGAGCTTGCAGGCGATGAGCGCGTGCTCGAGGTTGGTCCGGGCGTTGGTACGCTCACGCTTGCGCTGTTGCAGGAGGCGGCGTGCGTCACGTCGATCGAGGCCGATCCCGAGCTCGAGCCGGTGCTCGATGCTCACGCCGCCGACTACGCCAACTTCCGCTTTATCATGGGCGACGCGCTTAAGGTGACGCCGGAGCAGATTGAGC
Source organism: Collinsella aerofaciens (assembly GCF_018785265.1). GTDB lineage: Bacteria > Actinomycetota > Coriobacteriia > Coriobacteriales > Coriobacteriaceae > Collinsella > Collinsella aerofaciens_AI. The sequence goes on from NZ_WQPK01000047.1 coordinate 82,933, forward strand.
AGGCCGCCGGCGGTGAGCCGACGGTATTTGTCGCGAACTTGCCCTATAACGTGGCGGCGACGATCATCTTGCAGTTCTTCCAGACGATGCCCGCGCTCAAGCGTGCCGTGGTCATGGTGCAAAAGGAGGTTGCCGATCGCATTGCCGCAGTGCCGGGCAACAAGACCTATGGCGGCTATACGGCAAAGCTCGGCCTGTATGCGCAGGTGACGGGTCGCTTTGAGGTGCCGCCGCGTTGCTTTATGCCGGCGCCGCACGTGGACTCGGCCGTCGTGCGTATCGACCGTGTTGACGGCGTGGTGCCCGAAGGACTCGACCGCGAGTTTGTGGCCCGCGTGATTGATGCTGCATTTGCCCAGCGTCGCAAGACCATCCGCAATTCCATGAGCGCCAACGGTTTTGCCAAGGACGTGCTCGATGCCGCTTTTAAGGTTTGCGGTATCGCACCCACCACGCGCGCCGAGACGCTCGATGTTGCCGACTTTGTCCGTCTGGCCCGGGAGCTAATCCATGACGCCTAATGCCGAACGCGTGACGTTTACCAAGAAAAAGACGACGGTTGCTTGTCCCGTGCCCTTGGCGCCGCTTGCCGACACGCATGCACATCTGCTTTCGTTTTGGGGCAAGGATGTGCCCGAGACGCTCGTGCGCGCCAAAGCCGCGGGCGTCGACCTGTTGGTGACGATGTTCGACCCCATTGCCGACAAGCGCAGCGTGGCGGACTATAGCGACTGGCTGGTGCGCGAGATTCTTCCGATGCAGGATATCCCGCAGATCAAGTATCTTGCCGGCGTGCATCCGTATGGCGCGCCGGACTATACCGACGACGTTCATGCACAGGTCGTTGCCGCACTTGATGACCCCTTATGCGCCGGTATTGGCGAAATCGGCCTGGACTATCACATGGACTATGACGACGATATCGCGCCGGCACCCCATAACGTGCAGATTGATTGCATGGCGCGCCAGCTCGAGCTTGCCGTGCGCCGCAATGTGCCGGTGGAGCTGCACCTGCGTCACGAGGACTCGGATGGGGAGCGCACCTCGCACGTTGATGCGTACAACGTACTGCGCGAGGTGGGCGTGCCCCAGGCCGGTTGTGTGCTGCACTGCTTTGGCGAGGACCGCGCCACGATGGAGCGCTTTGTGGAGCTGGGCTGCTATATCGCCTATGGTGGCGCGGCCACCTTTAAGCGCAACGACGACGTGCGCGAGGCATTTGCGGCAACCCCACTCGATCGAATTTTGTTCGAGACGGATTGCCCGTATATGGCTCCGGAGCCCATCCGTGGTCTTGAATGCGAGCCCGCAATGATCTCCATTACGGCAAACGCGCTGGTTAACGACCGTGTCGATCGCACAGGTGAGGACGCCGAAACAATCGCGCAAGCCGCTTGGGAAAATGCCTGCAAACTTTTTCTATAAACGGCTGCCAAGGGGCTGACAAAACTGGTCTATTACCTGCCTTATGCCTGCCCTTGAGCTTACGACGGGGCGTTTCTATTAATAAGTGCCTACGGTTCGCGTCATGTTCCCGCATCTTCGCGCAAGCATATGACAAGCGATTGCCGTTGATCGAAAAACGGCTTGCCCACAACCCTAATATCTACCACGTCATCGCCGGACGGGACAAATAGAACCCCCGGTCCTTCCGGTGCATTCTTGTGTTGTAAGGAGAAGATTGTGGCAGATATCAAGAACAAGCAAATTTCTCGCCGGTCCTTCTTGGGCCTTTTTGGCGCGAGTGCCGTGACGCTCGGCCTCGGTCTCGTCGGTTGCGGCAGCGTCGACGGTAAGGGTGGTGCGGCGACCGCTGGCTCGGATGCCGCTTCTATCGATAAACTTACCATGGTCTGGCTGCCCAACGAGTCCAGCTCCGAGTTCGACGCGGGCCGCGAGGAGTTTGGCAAGGTTCTTGAGAAGTACGCCGGTGTCAAGGTCGAGCTCATGACCACCACCGACTATAACGTCGCTATCGAGGCTATCGCTTCCGGCAAGGCTCAGCTTGCCAACATGGGCGCCGAGGGCTTCATCCAGGCCCAGAAGAAGAACAGCAAGGTTCTTCCGCTTGTGACCACCTCCGACACCGATGGCAAGCTCGACGGCGCCAAGTACTACAGCCGCATCTGCGTGCCCGAGGCCGAGATGAGCGCTTACGCGGATAGCGCCGAGGAGAGCGGCTATTCCATCAAGAACATCAAGGGCAAGCGCATGAGCTTTGTCTCCGCTACTTCCACCTCCGGCTTCAAGGTTCCGTGCAACGCCATTATGAAGGCGTTCCCGGACGACGTGAAGTCCTCCGACGAGCTCAGTACCCCGGGTTTCTTCTCCCAGGTACTCTTTGGTAACTCTCACCCCGGTTCTGCTGTCAACCTGCTGCAGGGTGATGCCGATGTTGCCGCCTTCGACGATGTCGACGTCGACACCTATCTTGATGTCCCCGAGGGCGAGCGCGACGCCGTGAACGCCGCCGGTTCCGTCTACTCCGTCAAGGCCGACGCTCCCCAGCCCTTCGATCGCGTTCAGGGCAAGAAGTTCGGCATCATCCAGTCCACCCCGGTTCTCAACGGGCCTATCGCCGTCAACACCGATAAGGTCCCGCAGGAGATCATCGACAAGCTCGTCAAGGGCTTGACCTCCAAGGAGACCTCTGAAGACGAACTGCTCTTTGCCCCCGAGGATAAAGAGGGCACCGGTGCCGTTTGGAGCCTGGGTGATACCGCCGGCTTCATCGCGGTCGAGGACTCCTGGTACGACCCCATTCGTGCGCTTGACTAATGCATGTCCCTGCGCGCACACGTGCAGATGGGCGGCATCGCGTAGACGATTCGCCGCTGCCAAAACGGGCCGGGCGCGAATATCCGCGTCCGGCCTCGACGTTGATGGGAGGGCATGGAAATGCCACAGAACGCACAGCCTCTCTTGCAGGTGAGCGATTTGACCAAAAGCTACGAGGGCAAACGAGGTGCACGGGAGCAGCATCACGCGCTTTCCGGCGTAGATTTTGCTTGCGGCGAGGGAGAACTGGTTGCGGTGATCGGTCCTTCAGGCGCCGGCAAGTCGACGTTTTTGCGCTGCATCAATCGCCTCATCGAGCCCACGGAGGGGTCGGTTGTCTTTAATGGTCGGGACATTACGCATCTGCGCCGCAACAAGCTGCGTGGCGTGCGCGCGCAGATCGCCATGATCTTTCAGAACTACAACCTGGTGTATCGCCTTACCGCCATTCAAAACGTGCTGCATGGGCGTCTGGGCTACAAGGGTGCTGTGGCGGGGTCGCTGGGCCTCTACAGCGAAGCCGAGAAGCTCCGTGCGTTCGAGCTGCTTGACGAAGTGGGCCTGGGCGAGTTTGCCTATCGTCGCGCCGATCAGCTCTCGGGCGGACAAAAGCAGCGCGTGGGTATCGCCCGCGCACTTATTCAAGATCCCCGCATCATTCTATGCGATGAACCTATCGCGAGCCTTGATCCCAAGAGCAGCCGTGCTGTCATGGAGCATCTGCGCCGCGTGACGCGTCAGCATGGCATCACCTGCATCGTCAATCTGCATCAGGTGGATATGGCACTTGAGTTTTCCGATCGTATCGTGGGCTTGCGTGCGGGCGCGAAAGTGTTCGAGGGTGCGCCTGCCGAGCTGACCCCCCAGATGATCGCGGTGATTTACGGCGATGGAGAAGAGGGCTTCATTTCCGTTCCGGTGTCAGGGCCCCAAGCTGGCGCGACACCCGCATCTGTTGGCATGGCTTCCGCTGTTCCTTCTGGAGCCTTGCGATGAGCGCGGGGGAGTGCGGCGCCATGTCCACAGGCTCTTTTGGCAATGCGAAAGCGGGGAAGGTTCCCGATTTGAGCTGGTTTAGAAGGCGTCAGCTTCGCGCACTCGCAGTAGTTGCGGCCGTTGTCTTGGTTGCCGAGGGGGCATCGCTTGTCGGCGATTTCAGCTTTGGATATGCCTTGGGTTCGGTACCCGCTGCCCTTGCATGGATGCTGCAGAACTTTTGCCCTACGCCATCGTCGTTAGGACAGCTGGGCATAATTGCCACGCAGGTGGTTTCGACGGTGTTCGATTCCATCGCCGCTACGATGCTCGCGGCCTTGCTGGGTATCGTTCTTGCGGTGCTGGGATGCTCGAGCGTCGGTGTCGAAAACGGCATCGTGCGCGGTGTCATCCGCATCTTCGCCAATATCTTTCGCAATGTTCCCATGATTGCATGGGCGCTGCTGTTGCTCCTTTCGTTCAAGCAAAACGAGTTCACGGGCTTCCTCGCGCTCTTTTTGGCGACGTTTGGCCAGATTACGCGCTTTTTTCTGGACACGCTCGACGAAATCCCTTGCGGCCCCATCGAGGCGTTGCGCAGCTGCGGAGCAAGCTTTTGGCAGATTGTCTTTCAGGCGGGTCTGCCGCTTGCCGTTGCAGAGCTTATGAGCTGGACACTCTATATGGTCGAGACCAATATTCGCGAGGCCACGTTGGTGGGCTTGCTTACCGGTACGGGTATCGGCTTTGCCTTCAACCTGTACTACGCGTCTTTTCGGTATGACTGCGCTGGCCTTGTGATTCTTGTGACCATTGTTTTGGTGCTCGTGGTCGAGGCGATTTCCAACGCAGCTAGAAGGTCGATGATCTAATGGATACTTTTGAGCTGACTCCCGCCACGGCCGGTGCGATCGAGCGTTCGCACGCTGGGCATATTCGTCTCGTGTCTCGCCGGGGGCGCAACTATTCTGTCGTGCTTACGCTGGGCATTCTGTGCCTCTTGACGGTCGTTACGTTTGTGCGCATGGATTTTGGCACGGTTGACCTTGGCCGCGCACTCGCTCAAACCTGGTCTGATTTCTGCGCCATGATGTTCCAACCAGCGCTTGACCCGCCGTTGGGAGCTGCGCATTTTAGCTGGGCAAAGGTTGCCGAGAGCACGTTGGTCACCATTGCGGTTACCGTGCTGTGCACCATCATCTCGGCCATCATCTCGTTTTTCTTGGCGTTGGCGGCATCCGAGAACCTCTCGAATCCGCTCGTTTCCAATGCGGTCAAAGGATTCGTTGCTATCATCCGAGCGATTCCAACGATTCTGTGGGTACTCGTCTTCACGGTGGCCATCGGCCTTGGATCCGAGGCGGCGGTGCTGGGAATTTCCTTCCATTCCATCGCGTATCTTACCAAGAGCTACTCGGAGTCGATTGAAGAAATCGATGCAGATGTAATCGAGGCACTCTCTGCGAGCGGTGCCAGCTTCTGGCAGATTGTGTTCCAGGCCATCTGTCCGGCAACCATTACCAAACTGCTCTCATGGACATTTATTCGCTTTGAGATCAATTTTGCCAACGCGGTTGCCGTGGGCGCCTTCGCGGGCGCGGGCGGTATCGGCTTTCAGCTGTATCAGGCAGGCAACTACTACTACAACCTGCACGAGGTGGGCGTGATTGTCTATGTATGCCTGGCTGTGTCGTTTGCACTCGAGTTCATCTCGGTTCGCCTTCGTCGCCGTTACATCATCGACTCGGATAACTAAGGAAAGATTTGCATGCTAACAAGAAGAGAGAGGACCGAGGTCCTGGTTGAGAGCGGCCCTGCGCTTGCGCTCGAACTGGCGGGCCTGGTCGAGGCCGCCGCCCCTGCCGAAGATATTGTGCCGGCGCACCAGGGCCTTGTGATGTGTCAGGTGCGCGAGACGGCTCGCAACAGCCGCTTTTATCTGAGCGAGGTGCTTGTTACCGAGAGCCGCGTGCGCATTGGCGAGGCCGATGGCCTGGGCGTGCTTATGGGAACCGATGCCGCGCATGCTCGTGCGCTCGCGGTAATCGATGCCGCTTATGCAATGGATCCGGCGCCGGCTTGTTTGGCGGAACTCGAGCGCCGCGTCGAGGAGGCGCGTGCTGCCATGTTTGAGCGCGTGGCTGCACAGGATGCTCTCACCTATGTGTCGCGTGTCGAGTTCGATGAAATGTCTGGCCAGGACATGAGTGTTCAGGCGGTGGTCAAATGAACGAGCAGGATGAGGTTTTCGATCGCGATCCGTCCCTTGACGAGCGCGCCTTCGAGCTGCAGGGAACGTTTCGTACGGTTCTGGACTGCATGGCGCGCCCCGGCGAGGTTTGCCGCCTATCCGTCACGGATGCCTATGAGGTCGAGGCGAAGCGCTGTGGCCTATTCCCCGCGACGTTGATGTTGGCGGACATGCTGCTCGATAGCGGTACGACTTTTTGCATGGCGACCACGGGCTTTGAGCGTGCTGCCCGGCAGATCGCGAGTCGAACGCACGTGACTCCTGCGGCGCCGAGCGAAGCTGCGTGCGTGATCGTTCCGGAGGCTTTTCGAGATGAGGGCGCGGCGAGTGCAATCGCTGCGCTTACGGCGGGGACGCTTGAACAGCCGCATCGCGGCGCGACGGTTATCGTCGAGTGCTCGGTGCTTTTGGGACTGGATGCGCAGGGTTTGCGCGTCGGCTCCGCTTCGCACGCGTGTACCAAGAGCTCCTGGGAGCTCGGTGGCCCCGGCGTTGACGGCACTTCGCACTTCTCGTGCGATCGCGGCGATGTCTTGCGCTCGCGTATTGCGCGTCTGGACGAGTTTCCCTGCGGCATCGACCTGATGTTTGTAGACGGGTTTGGCCATATCGCCGCCGTTCCCCGTTCCAGCGCTTGCAGGGAGGTTGAATCATGGGATATGTAGCCGTTTCCGGCGGCGAGCAGGCAATCGCCGCATCGCTTGAGCTGCTTGAGCGCGAGCGCGTTGCGGGTGGCCGCGCGCTCGATCCCGCACTCATCATCGAGGCCATGCCGCATGCGGTCGAGCAGGTGCAGTCTGAGGGCTCCGTTTGGGCTCCCGAGGTTGCTGCAATCGCCCTCAAGCAGGCGTCGGGTTCTATCGAGGAGGCCGTCTTTTTGGTGCGTGCCTACCGTTCCACCCTCGAGCGCCTCTATACATCGCGTGTGATCGATACGGGCGAGATGCACGTTTCGCGTCACATCTCCGCGGCCTTCAAAGATATCGAGGGCGGACAGATTTTGGGCGCGACCCGCGATTACAGCCATCGCCTTATCAATTTTGATCTAAGCGAAGAGACCGATGCCGATGTCCGTGCCGCGCGCGCTGTCATCGATGAGCGTCTGGATGAAGCGGCCGAGGCCTTTTATGGCGTGGCCGAGACCACGCCTCTCGATTGTGTGCCCAAGGTGTGCGATTACCTGCGCCAGATCGGTATGATCCGCCCGGTTGCTATCGACGACACCGAGCCCGTCGATATCACCAAGACCCCGCTTTTCACGCCGGCGCCGCGCAGCGTTATCCTGCAGGCCCTCTCGCGTGGCCTCACGCAGGCGGTTGTCGCCATCGGGTACGCGGCCATTCGCGGCTTTGGCATTTCCCATCCCACGGTGGGCGAGCTTCGCCGCGGCAGCGTGCCGGTGACGATTGATGCCCCCGGAACCGATCCCTCTCAGGCTTCTGCCGACGACGCGTACTATCTGGGAGCACTCCCGGTCTGTGAGGTCGAAAGCCTGATCGCCAACGACGAGGTGACCGAGACGGGCGAGCATGTGAACGCGCTCGATGTGGGCTACGGCCTCGTTACCGGCAGCGACGAGAGCAAGGCCATCGCCATGAGCGTCCTCGACCATTCGCTGCGCGTCGACGACGTTCGCTACCCCACACAGGATCAGGAGTTCGTGCTCTATCACATCGACGGTGTGGAAGCCACGGGCTTTATCAGCCATCTCAAGCTGCCGCACTACGTGACGTTCCAAAGCAAGCTCGATGCAGCCTTGCGCTCTATGAATCACGCCGAGGGACAGAAGGAGGACGGTTCTCGTGCAGCGCAACTATAACTTTGCCTTTTTGGACGAGGGCTCCAAGCGCGAGATTCGCCGCGCCATCTTGAAGGCCGTCGCCATTCCCGGATACCAGGTGCCGTTCGCCAGCCGCGAGATGCCCATCGGCCGCGGCTGGGGTACGGGTGGCCTGCAGGTCACGTTGTCGTGCATCGGTCCCGATGACGTGCTCAAGGTAATCGACCAGGGCTCGGACGCGAGCGTCAATGCCGTGTCTATTCGCAGCCTCGTGCACGAGACTACCGGCGTCGAGACCACCACGTCCACGGCGGACGCGACGCTCATCCAGAGCCGTCACCGTATCCCTGAGCGTCCGCTGCAGCGCGAACAACTCATGGTGCTGCAGGTTCCCATGCCAGAGCCCTTGCGCACCTACGAGGCGCGCGAAAGCGTGACGCGCCGTCTGCATGCCGAAGCTGAGTACACCGGGGCATATCTGGAGCTTTTTGAGCAGATCGTGCGCTATGGCTCCACGACTACCGGTGCCGACCATCCCGTGATGGTGCAGGATCGCTACGTTATGGCGCCGAGCCCTATTCCGCGTTTCGACAATCCCAAGCTCAACGATGCCGAGAATCTCTTTTTGTTTGGCGCCGGTCGCGAGAAGAAGATCTATGCCGTGCCGCCCCATACCAAGGTGGAGTCGCTCGCCTTCGAAGACCATCCCTTTGTGCGCGAGGATTTTGAAGGTAAGCGCTGCTGCATCTGTGGGGCGACGGGCGTCTATATGACTCAAACCATCGATCCCGTTACGGGCAAGAAGGCATGGCAGTGCTCCGATACCGATTATTGCGCAGAGCGTCTCGAGGAGGGCGGAAGCGATGAGTAAAGGCACGACGATGCTTCCCGCTACGGTTCATCATGAATTTAAGGATAAGGCTCCGGTTTTGTCCGTTCGCCATCTGGCCAAGCGTTTTGGCGTCGGCTGTGACTACTGCCGCGACCCGCATGCCAAGCTCGAGCGCAACATCTGTCCTGTATGCGGCACGGTGCACGCGGTGCGCGACATCTCGCTCGAGGTGCATCGCGGTGAGATTCTGGGCATTGTGGGCGAGTCTGGTTCGGGCAAGTCGACGCTCATGCAGTGCCTCTATTTCGACCAGGAGCCCACGGCGGGCGATATGCGTGTCGCTGCATATGATGGGGGCAAAGGCAACTGCTTTGACCTCTCTCGCCAGCAAAAGCGCCTTATTCGCGATGAGATTTTTGGCATGGTTTACCAAAACCCTTACCTGGGCCTGCGCATGAACTTCTCGAGTCTTTCCAATATCGCCGAGAAGCAGATCGCTGCCGGTATCCGTGACGTTTCCTCCATGGTCGATCGCGGCCGCGAGCTGCTTGATCGCGTGAACATCCCCTTGCGTCGTGAACAAGATCCACCGCGCGCGTTTTCGGGCGGTATGCAGCAGCGCGTGCAGATTGCCAAGGCGCTTTCCAACCGTCCTCCGCTGCTGTTCTTGGACGAGGTCACCACCGGTTTGGACCTTTCGGTTCAGGCGCGCGTGCTTGATCTTATCCTCTCGCTGCGTCGTGACCTGGGAGTCTCGATGGTTGTGGTGAGCCATGACCTGGGCGTGATTCGCCTGCTTGCCGATCGCACTATCGTGATGCTCGACGGGCAGGTCATCGAACATGGCTTGACCGATCAGATCATGCAAGATCCGCAGCACGCCTACACCCAAGAACTCGTCTATTCGCTTCTTTAGGAGGTTCGCCGATGTACGTCATCCGCAACGGAATCATTGTTCAGCCCGACCGCCTGCTCTTTGGCTATGAGCTTGTGGTCGAAGACGACAGGATCGCCGCAATTCAACGCCAAGGCAAATTCGATGCGACCGCCGCGGGAGCCGGCGTTATCGATGCTCATGGTGGCTATGTCACGCCTGGTCTTGTGGATATCCATTCCGACTATATCGAGACCGTTATCTCGCCGCGCCCGACGGTGCTCATGGACTTCTCGACGGCATTGTTCGAGGCCGAGCGTGAGCTCATCGCCCATGGCATCACCACAATGTATCACTCGCTTTCGGCATATGCGCAGGACATCATGGACGCCAAGCCGGTCCGGCGCTGGGAGAACACCGAGAAAATCATGGCGCTTATCGCCGGCTGCAAGCGCACCGAGGGACGAAACGCCCATCTGATTCGTCATCGCCTGCACCTGCGTCTCGAGGTCGATAACGTCAATCTGGTTGAGCAAGTTGAGGGGCATTTGCGCTCGGGCGAGGTGGACGAGCTTTCATTTATGGACCACACTCCCGGCCAGGGTCAATATCGCGATATCGAGATCTGGCGCAAGAGCGTTCGCGGCGATCACGAGCTGAGTGACGAAGAGGCGGAGCGGATCGTCGCCGCTCAGCAGGCGGCACCCAAGCTTTCCTTTGATCAGCTCAAATATCTTGCCGATGTTGCCTGTGAAAACGGCATTGCGCTGGCGAGCCACGATGACGATTCGGTCGAGCATCTGGATCTTATGCGTGAGCTCGGCTGCACGATCTCTGAGTTCCCGGTGAGTTTAGAGGTGGCGCGCGCTGCTCGCGAGCATGGCATGTCGACCGTCATGGGAACACCCAACATCTTGCTGGGGAAGAGCCATTCGGGCAACCTTTCGGCGCGCGACGCCGTGTCTAACGGAGTGGCGAGCGTGCTGTGCTCCGATTACTATCCCACGGCAATGCTGCAGAGTGCCTTTGCCCTGCACCATGATTTCAAGCTGCCGCTTGAAGAGGCGTTTGCCATGCTCACTATCAACCCGGCGCGCGCCGTGCATGCCGACGATCAGGTTGGCAGTCTGGAAGAGGGCAAGAAAGCCGATATTCTGGTCATTCGTGAGGTTGAGGAAGGCCAGCGCACCTATCCCGTGATCACGGCGACGCTGGTGGATGGCCGTGTGGTTTCGCGTATGTGGTATCCGGCGCTGCCGAGCATGTCTGCCCGTTTTGCCACCGATGCCGCGACGATCGCCGAGACCGCCGACCACGTGCCGGCAGCCGTGGCGGGTACGGATGGATCGGAGGACAAGTAATGGGCGATTCAATCGAATTCTATCAGCTCGATGTATGCCCACTCCTTGCGATCGAGGATCTTTCCAAGGGCTTTACCCTGCATGCCGCCGACCGTCGCGTGCGCGGCTGTGAACATATCTCGCTGAGCGTGCTGCCGGGTGAGTTCGTGGGCGTTACCGGCCGCTCGGGCTCGGGCAAATCCACGATTCTCAAGTGCATCTATCGTACGAATCTGCCGGAAAGCGGCCACATCGTGTACGATTCCGAGGCCTTTGGTCCGGTCGACCTTGCCACGCTCGATGAACGTCGTGTGATCTATCTGCGCAACTACGAGATTGGCTATGTCTCCCAGTTCCTCGATGCCGTGCCACGTACCACGGCCCGTGAAATCGTGCACGCGAGTGCCGCTGAGGCGTTTGCCGATGAAGATGCGATTGAGGAGGAGACAACGCGCATGCTCGAGCATTTCGACTTCCCCAAGCCCCTGTGGGACCTGTATCCCAATACGTTCTCGGGTGGTGAGAAGCTCAGGCTCAACATCGCGCGCGCTATGGTGCGTCGTCCACGTCTATTACTGTTGGATGAGCCGACTGCCAGCCTCGATAACGCGAGCAAGGTCAGAGTCCGCGATTTGATTGAGCAACTCAAGGCCGGAGGTACTACGATGCTGGGCATCTTCCATGATTTGGAGTTCATGGAAGGCGTTTGCGATCGTGAGTACAACATGCAGACTGGTGGGTTTGTCCAGGCATAGGAGGGACGGATGCAGGAACATAGATCCGTGCAGGGGTCATTTGATCTGCATACGCATTCGGTTTATTCCGATGGTTCTCAATCGGTGCAGGCATTGATTGCCGAGGCTCGTGAGCGGGGTCTTTCGGGTATTGCCATTACCGATCACGACAGTTTGCGCCAGCTGTCATCCGTACGCGCCGAAGCCCGCAAGATGGGTTTTCCCGTGATTGCGGGCGTTGAGGCTTCTTGCATTGACTCGGAAACCGGACGCAAGATTCATATTCTTTGCTACGGCCTCGCGGCTACGGCGGATGAATCTGGCCCGCTTGAGCTCTTGGTAAACGAAACGCTTGCCCGCCGTACTGCCAACACCCTGTGGCAGGCATGGACGCTCGAACGTAAAGGGATGGCCCCCTGCGGGCGAAAAGCATCGGTGGCCGACGTGGTCGAAGTCTCGCGGGCAAGTACTGGTGTCTACAAACAGCATGTCATGCAGGCGCTTACGGGGCTAGGCTATCGAGATGGCGAATATCAGTGCGTTTATCGTCGGCTATTTAAAAATGGCGGTATTGCCGAGCGCGACATTTCCTATCCCGACGCACTTACAGTTGTTCGGGCTGCTCGCGAACAGGGAGGCGTGCCCGTGCTCGCACATCCCCAGCAGATGGACTCGTGGGGGGCTATCCCCGAACTTGTTAAGGCAGGTCTGATGGGCATCGAGGCGTTTCATCCCGATAACGATGCCGTTGCGACCGAAGAGGCCTTTAGACTTGCACGGCAGTACGGAATCGTGTGCACCGGCGGTAGCGATTACCATGGGCGCTATGGCGCCCCCGAGTGCGTCGGGTCTTGTTTCATCACGCCGGATGAAGCCGGCGAGTCCGTCGCGCAGCTGTTCGACCAAGAACGCCTGCTTGCTTAGGGGGTCCGGAGATGACAGTTCGAATGGCGACTGTTGCCGATACCGACGCGGTGTACGAGCTCATGTGCCAGCTCGAGGACACTCGGTTTGACCGATTGACGTTCTGTAAGCGTTTTGCCTGGCAGCTTGCCCGACAGCCATTTTTCGCTTTTGTGCTCGAAGAGGATGACGTTGTCGGGATTGTGAACGTGCGCGTCGAGCGGCAGCTTCACCATGAACACCCCGTGGCCGAGATTTGCGAGCTCGTGGTTGACAAGGGATACCGTGGTGGTGGACGCGGGACACTGCTGCTTGAGAGGGCCATTGCGTGTGCACGAGAGCAGGGCTGCGAGGTAATCGAGGTGACCTCAAATGCCGCACGGTTGGGTGCTCACCGGTTTTACGAGAATCACGGCATGAAGAGGACGCATGCTAAATTCATGATGGGGCTGTGAGGGCCCTCAAATGTATACGCAATAACGCTCGTAAACTTTTTCAAAAATAGTTCTTGCGTTCGCGCTGGCGCTCCGTTATTCTAATTCCTGCACGCGGGCGTGGCGGAATTGGCAGACGCGTACGGTTCAGGTCCGTATGGGGGCAACCCCATGAAGGTTCAAGTCCTTTCGCCCGCACCATTGAATGAAAGAGCTCCCAGCAATGGGGGCTTTTTTGTTATGGGCCCATCGCGGGGACTTGAACCTGCGAAAGAGCGAGCGTTAAGAAAACGCGGAGCGTTTTTAGCGAGCTGGCGAGGACGCCGGCAGGCGGCCGAAGCCGGTGCGGATCCGCGGAGCGGATACGCGGACGTCCTTTCGCCCGCACCATTACATGAAAGAGCTCCCAGCAATGGGAGCTTTTTTGTTATGGGCCCATCGCGGGGACTTGGACCCGCGAAAGAGCGAGCGTAAAGAATGCGCGGAGCGTTTTTAGCGAGCTGGCGAGTCCGCCGGCAGGCTGTTTTTACGGATCCAATGCCGATATTTCGTATGCCCGAAACCCCAGTGGGCAAAAAACGGCAAATATGAGTACTGTCACAAAGGCGGCAACATTTCTAGAGGTCTATTTTGTGATAATTACGCAACAGCTGTACGTTAATTTGATTCGGCTTTGAGACAAAGCGGCTCAATTTGGAAGGATCTCGGGTTCGACAGGGTGCTATTTTGCTAAATAGGCTGCTACTAAAATAGTGACAGTACTCATATTTGGTCTTTTTTGCCCACTGGCCCTGCCATCGGGCCTTTGGGGCCGTCCAGGACGGGTATCCTAGTGCCAATGTATGCCCAATAGAGGAGAAGCCATGCTGTTTTCCGGTATCATCGCCGCCCTTACCAGTCTTTTGATCCCTATTATCATTCTGTTGCTGCTGCTTCCCAACGCCTGCTATGTCGTTGAACAACAGCATGCCGTGATCATCGAACGTCTGGGCAAGTTTAACCGCATCGTCAACGCGGGCTTCCACATGAAGGTGCCCGTGATCGACCGCAAGGCCGCCACGGTGAGTCTGCGCACCATGAAAAACGGTTTTGGCATCGACGTTAAGACCCAGGACAACGTGACCATCGGCCTTGAGGTCTCTGCTCAGTACCACGTGAGCTATGACATGGGCGCCGGCCCGGCAGATTCGGGCATCTACAAGAGCTACTATATGCTGCAGGAGCCCGTCGACCAGATGCGTGACTTCATCACCGACGCTCTGCGCTCTTCGATTCCCGTCTACACACTCGATGAGGTCTTTGCCAAGAAGGATGACATCGCCAAGGACGTTAATGCCACCGTGTCCGAGCAGATGGCTGCCTACGGCTTCACCCTCGTGTCGACACTCATCACCAAAATCGCGCTGCCGACCGAGGTCGAGAACTCCATGAACGACATCAATGCCGCCCAGCGAAAGCGCGCTGCCGCGCAGGAGCTCGCCGAGGCCGACCGCATCAAGCGCGTCACCGAGGCGACCGCCGAGGCTGAGGCGATGGAAAAGGCGGGCGAGGGCATCGCCAACCAGCGCAAGGCCATCGCGCTGGGCATCAAGGATTCGCTCGAGATCATCCAGGAGACGGGAGTCGGTAACGACGAGGCCAACCAGCTGTTCATGTTTACGCAGTGGTCCGAGATGATGACGGAGTTCGCTCGTACGGGTAAAACCTCGACGGTCGTGCTGCCGAGCGATTTCTCGCAGTCGGCCTCGATGTTCGAGCAGATGCTGACAGCCAGCAAAGTTCAAAACGATTCGAAGGAGTAGACGCGCGTGAAATACACCGTCGTTTGCGTCGGTAAGCTCAAGGAGCGCTTTTGGAAGGACGCGTGCGCTGAGTACACCAAGCGCCTAGGTGCCTATGCCAAGGTTGATATCCGCGAGGTGGCCGATATCGACCCGGCTAAGGCGGGCGGCGTGGATGCCGCACGCGACAAGGAGGGGGCGGCAATTCTTGCTGCATTGCCGTCTCGGGCGCATGTGATCCTGCTAGCTATCGAGGGCAAGGAGCGTTCGAGTGAGGAGCTCTCGGCGCGGCTCGACGATCTTATGCTGCGAGGCAGCAGCGACATTGCCTTTGTAATCGGCGGTTCGGACGGCGTGAGTGATGAGGTGCGCGCCCGCGCCGATGAGATGCTCAGCTTTGGACGCATCACCTTACCGCACAACCTGGCGCGCGTGGTGCTGCTAGAGCAGATTTACCGCGCCTGCAAGATCAGCCGCGGCGAGCCGTATCACAAATAGGTCGGCAATACGAAACAATGGCATGGGACAATAGCTTCCGTTTTGAGGAACGTGCCTGAGAGGACTATGTGATATGAAGATTGGATTTGTCGGTTTTGGCAATATGGCGAGCGCTATGGCCGATGGCTGGATCGCTGCCGGTGTAGCTGCGGGCGACATGTGCGCCTGCGCGGGTCGCTACGACGCACTGGTTGAGCGCTGCGAGGCGCGCGGCATGGTCGCCTGCCACGATGCCGCCGAGGTTGTCGCCGCATCCGATATCGTGGTCGCTGCGGTCAAACCGTACATGATCGAGAAGATATTCGCCCCGCTCAAGGATGCTCTTGCCAAAAAGGTCGTTCTGTCGGTTGCCTGGACCTGGGACAGTGCCAAGTGGGAGCAGGTCCTGCCGGGCGTCGCGCATATCTCGACGGTGCCCAACACGCCGGTTTCGGTGGGCGAGGGCGTCATCGCTTGTGAGAAGGCTTCCACGCTTAGTGATGAGCAGAGCACAGTGGTGCTTGATCTGCTTGGCAAGCTCGGTGCGGTGGTCGAGCTCGATACGAGCCTGCTGTTTGTGGGCGGCACGGTGGGTGGTTGCGCTCCGGCATTTGTCGCTATGGCAATCGAGGCCCTGAGCGATGCGGCGGTCAAGCACGGTATCCCGCGTGCCGATGCCTATCGCATTGTGAGCCAGATGGTGCTGGGTACGGCAAAGCTGCAGCTTGCAACTGGCCAGCATCCTGCGGCGATGAAGGATGCCGTATGCTCGCCCGGTGGTGCCACCATCAAGGGCGTCGTTGCGCTCGAGGACGCCGGCATGCGCAGCGCCCTGGTCAAGGCAATCGACGCAACTCTCCAGTAAAACCTGCCATTTAGGGACAGGTTTATTTTGGCAGGTTTTTCCTGCGGTTTTGTCCTTTTAGCGAAAAGCGCCCCGCAACTGGCTCAATTCCAGTTGCGGGGCGCTTGCGTTTGCCCAGATAAAACAGACCAAAATAAACCTGTCCCTTTTTGGCAGGTTAGTCCCAGAAGCTGTCTTCCTCATCCTCGGACTTGGGTCCGCGGTCGACGTACATCTTATGGGTACGCTTCTCCATTACAAAGGCAAGAATCGCAAATAACAGGATGCCGCCGGCGAAAAGGATGGCAAAACCGGTGCGGGTGCCAAACAAAAAGGAAAAAACTGCGTCCATTGGGTGCCTTCTTGCGTAGTTGAGTTGGGTCGTAAACGCTCATAAGTATATACTTGCCCATACATGTACAAGGTTGCAACCTAAATGGAATGTATATCGCCGGAGGATCTAATGCTTGATATCAAGTTTGTTCGCGAGAATCCCGATGCCATCGATGTCGCCATGGCTAACCGCCAGACGTCTTGGGATCGCGAGAAGTTCTTTGAGCTCGACGACGAGCGCCGTGCCGTCATCACCGAGGTCGAGGAGCTCCAGGCTACGCGCAATGCCGAGTCCAAGAAGATCGGCGCCCTGATGAAGGAGGGCAAGAAGGACGAGGCCGAGGCCGCCAAGGAGGCCGTGCGCGCCGTCAACGAGAAGATTGACGGTCTGGCCGAGCGCCGTACTGCTCTCGAGCAGGAGCAGTACGACTTCATGGCTCACCTGCCCAACATTCCTTGCGAGGCCACGCCGTACGGCAAGGACGAGGACGAGAATATTGAGCGCCGTCGTTGGGGCACCCCGCGCGAGTTCGACTTCGACTTTAAGCCGCATTGGGATCTGGGCACCGATCTGGACATCCTCGACTTCGAGCGCGGCAACAAACTCTCCGGCAGCCGTTTTACCGTTCTCGGTGGCGCTGGCGCCCGCCTGGAGCGCGCCCTCATCAACTTCTTCCTCGATACGCACACCAGCCGTGGCTTTAAGGAGTGGTGGCCGCCCATCGTCGTCAAGCGTCAGACCATGTTTGGCACGGGTCAGCTGCCCAAGTTCGAGGACGACGCCTATCACGTCTCGGGCGACAACTTCCTGATCCCCACCGCCGAGGTCGTGCTTACCAACCTGCACGCCGGCGAGGTCCTCGATGCCGACACTCTGCCGCGTCGCTACACCGCCTTCACCCCCTGCTTCCGCGAGGAGGCCGGTTCCGCCGGTCGCGATACCCGCGGCATCATCCGTCAGCACGAGTTCGACAAGGTCGAGATGGTCAAGTTCGCTAAGCCGGAGGAGTCCGACGAGGAGCTCGAGAGCATGACCGCCGAGGCCGAGTATCTGCTGCAGCAGCTGGGCCTTCCGTATCGCGTGATTAGCCTGTGCACCGGCGACTTGGGCTTCTCTGCCCGTCAGACCTACGACGTCGAGGTCTGGCTGCCGAGCTACAACGCCTACAAGGAGATCAGCTCCTGCTCCAACTGCGGCGACTTCCAGGCCCGCCGCGCCAACATCAAGTACCGCGACCCCGAGAACTTCAAGGGCTCGCGTTACCTGCACACCCTTAACGGTTCCGGCCTGCCGGCTGGTCGTACCATGGCTGCCATTCTGGAGAACTACCAGAACGCCGACGGCACCATCACGATCCCCGAGGTTCTGCGTCCTTACATGGGCGGTCTCGAGAAGATCGAGCCGGTCGCGTAACTTGGCTGCATAGGGGATATGCAAGGGCGCTCCTTCGGGGGCGCCCTATTTCGTGCGCAGGTCCATACCATGCTGTGCGGACAGCTCAATAGAAAACACACGAACAACTGTTCTGTATACAGCCATCTACCTGCTATGCTTTTGCTAAATAAGAGCGAGAGAAAGGGGACGCGATGGAGCTGTTTGATGATCGGGTGGTTTTGTTTGAGAGCGACGAGGGCGGGGAGTACCTGCTTGTAACGTGTGAGCCGTCTGGCATGGGCGGCCTGGTGGTTCGGCAGACGAGTGAGGGTCCGTTGACACAATGGTGCTTTGAGGAGTCGCCGCATGTGGTCGAGACCTTTGTGACGCACGAGGGGCTTGTGGCGCTGGAGCACTTCTATGGAGTTGGGACTTCCAACCAGGTCGCGCGCATGCTGAGCATCTCGTTTGCCGATTATGACTGTGCCCAGCTGGTGAGATCGCTCCTGAGGGAACTTGATGCTAAGTTTGACGTGATCGAAAAGCCAATCGATCGTACGGGGAACGGCGGTATATGCGGAGCAGCATGACAAAACTGCGTTCCACAAAAAAGTTTGAGATTGTGCTTGACTCCAATAAGCTAAAGTGGTTTTATATGTCTTGCGCTGCGGCGTTACCTCAGCTGGATAGAGGGTCTGACTACGAATCAGAACGTCATAGGTTCGAATCCTATACGCCGCACCAATTGAAATCGAAAGCCTCCGGCAACGGGGGCTTTTCTTTTACGGCGGCACTGCATGGATTCGAACCTCGGTCGAGGCGCGGGCGTAAAGAAAACGCGGAGCGTTTTTAGCCCGCGGGCGAGCACGCCGGAAGGCGGGCGGAGCCGGTGCGGATCCGCGCAGCGGATGCGCGGAATCCTATACGCCGCACCAATTGAACTTGAAGCCTCCGGCAACGGGGGCTTTTCTTTTACGCCGGCACCGCACGGATTCGAACCTCGGTCGAGGCGCGAGCATCTTAATCATCACTTCGTAAAATTTTTCCAAATTGTCGCTTGACCCATCGAGGGGTCACGTGCATAATAATCCGTGCGTTGCGGCGTTACCTCAGCTGGATAGAGGGTCTGACTACGAATCAGAACGTCATAGGTTCGAATCCTATACGCCGCACCAATTGATTTTAAAGCTCCCGGCAACGGGAGCTTTTCTTATATCGCGATGCGTCGAAGATCGCATCAAGTGGTCTAAATGAGTAAAAATCAAATTCAATAACTTTTTTCGAAAATTGCTTGACCTTTATTCAGTTGATGTGCATAATAATCAACAAGTCGCGGCGTTACCTCAGCTGGATAGAGGGTCTGACTACGAATCAGAACGTCATAGGTTCGAATCCTATACGCCGCACCAATTGAAATCGAAAGCCTCCGGCAACGGGGGCTTTTCTTTTACGCCGGCACCGCACGGATTCGAACCTCGGTCGAGGCGCGAGCGTGAAGCGGACGATTTCCTGTCGACTCGTGTAAGATTCCGAGTAGATGTCGCGACTTATTCGCGACCACTCCTTCTTCAAGCGACCGATCAGGGTGATACTTCGTGGCAGAGCGTCCGACATACAAGCTCAGGTTTCTCGATCCCAAGAAGCGCTTTCCGGCGATGCCCGAGCAGCCTGCGGGACGCTCATATGGCGTGGTCTGGAAACTCTTTGGCGAGGATCAGCATGAATCTTGTTATGTCGTCGAATTCGTCGGCAAAAGTCATGTGTCGCTTTTGGGCTACGTAAGCGTTTCGGGTGAGGTGTACAAGGTGGACCGCCCCGTCAGCGAGGCTCCGCTGCCCAACGATCCCGACATGGAACTGGTCCTTGACGAGTCGGACTCCAGTATTGGTGAGATTATGGTAAGGGAAGCCAACGGTGCAATGCACGCATGTGCGCAA
Organism: Collinsella aerofaciens; assembly: GCF_018785265.1. GTDB lineage: Bacteria > Actinomycetota > Coriobacteriia > Coriobacteriales > Coriobacteriaceae > Collinsella > Collinsella aerofaciens_AI. The sequence goes on from NZ_WQPK01000047.1 coordinate 102,581, forward strand.
ACTGTCGGTTCTCCCGAAGGCCCCATGCGCGAGCGGTCCGACCACGAGACATGGAATTCGATCCGCGCCCTTCCTTACGGCGAGTTCATGGCATCGATGTTCCTGCGCTACGTGATATTTGCCAACTCCGAAAGCGCTATTGCGAACACGGCGGGCGTCGACGGTCTCGATGCGGACATGCAAAACGTTGTCGACAAAATAAAGCTCGTAAAGTTGCCCGAGCCGGTCGAGGTGTTTTTGGGCTTTAACACGGCACCGCTACCTGACGCTATCGAGACGCTGCTCTACCGTGTCGACCATGCCGAGAATCCGAGCGGTATCGAGCGTTATGCCGCCGCCCTTATGAGCGAGGTCGACTTGCCCCGTCTGCGCACCATTGCCGCCAAGTCAGAAATGAGCCTAGCGCGCATCGACCGGTCAAAGTTGTTCTATCTCAATTTTGATCGTAGCCTGCTGGACCAGGACGAGATTGACATGCTGCTTGCCATCGAGTGCCGTCTCAACCGCCTCTCCGGCATCCTCGAGCGCATCGGGGCCGGATTGGCCCCCGCGGCATCCTCGCCGAGCCTTGAGGGCTGCGCGCTCTTTGATGCGTGGCATATCGCCAAGACGACCAACGATGTTCCCCGACTGCTCGATACGGCCTCGAGCGATAACCCGTGGGCCAAGCCGGGAACGGTTTCGTGCCAGCCGGGCGGCGAGTGGGACGTGCGCACCCGTTTTGCGCGAATCGTTGAGGCACTCAACGTGGTCACGCGGCTCGACTATACCTATCGGGCAAACGTTGCCGAGGGGATTATGCTCGTTCGGTTTGGGCAGTCTGTCGTTGATGCCATGCCGCAACGTGAATACGACGCTCAGGATGACGCCTGGCGCGAGCTGGACGAGGACGCGCGCGCGATCTGGGCCGCGGAGCACGATGCGCGCGTGGCACTCACGCTTGCGGCAGCGTGTTTTGCCGCGGGCACCTGCATCACGCGCTGCTGTGTGCAGATTGCTGCTCCCGACAGTGAACAGGGCGAGCGCGTTGTCACAACGTATTTCTTTGGGCGCGCGGCCTATCTGGCCGATTGCGTGTCTGTCGCCAAGGATCTTGAGAGCATGGATATGGACGATATGCCGTGCAAGCGTGTGCTTGAGGCGTATGAGTCAACCGCTCCGGAGACGATTGAGCCTGCGGAGGTTCATGCTCGTCCGCGTGATGACCATCGCACGCTGCCGCCGGCGCTGCGCGATCTGCTACTTGCCGATACGGCTGACGAGTTGGAGGTCATGGAAGAGGACGACGACCCATACGTGGCCCGTGTTGTTGAATTGCGCGAGCAGGCAAAAGTCGACCATGCAAGTGCTTTTGAAGGCTTTTCTCGTCTTGTCGAGGAGTTGGAGGCTAAGTGCGCCGTCGCCGAGCTTTTGGCGACAGGTCCGGTTCAAACGCAGTTTTGCGATAACCAGCTGGTGCGCATGGTGCTACCGGTGTTGGAAGAAGACCGCTCTGTGCGAATCCTTCGTGCGCCCGATGCACTGTACTTTGCCCAGCACGAGATCTGCAGCTTTTATGCCGAGCAAGAGGACTTTGAACGAGCACTGCCCGAGGTGCGCCATCTTTACGATCTGGCACGCTCGTCCATGCAATCGCACTTTGCGCTCATCAACGTGCTTGCGCGTCTGGAGCGCTTTGACGAGATTATCGAGGTGGCGCGCCACGGCCTACGTATTGCCAGCGATCGTTCTGCAATCGGCTACCTGTTCTATCGCTTGGCGTTTGCCTATTGGAATTGCGATCAGGTCGACCTAGCGCTGGCTTGTTACCGTCTGGTGCCGCGCGGTGAGGAATCGGGCAGTAGTGCGCTGGAAGAAATGCAGGGTCTTATGAATGAGATGGGCGTCAGCGAGCCTCCGACGTTCGAGGAGGCGGTCGAGACCATCCACAAGGCTGGACTTGAGTTGCCGCCAGTGTCCGCCGTGACGAATCAGCTGGCAGATGCCGCTGTGCAACTGGTCGACAACGGCTTCTTTTTCCTGGCACGCGGTTGCATCTTCCAAATGTGGCGCACCATGGGCAACGACGAGCTCGGCTCCCTCAACCGCTCGCTGGGGTAGGGGCGGTATAGAGGGGCCGCACCGCGCTATTTGTATCGGTGCGGGCGGGAGGACCCGACAGAATCGGTAAGGCATAAAGCCGTCGAGCCTGCTAAAACTGTTAAACTCTGCTAAAGTTGCTAAACTTTGTTAAAGTTGTTAAAACTGGCAGAGGAGGTCGAATGTCAAAAGCTATTAATCCCTTTAAGCCAACAGCGGGCATGAATCCACCTGAGCTTATCGGACGCGACGCTGTTTTGGATGACTTTGCCGAAGCTCTTGAGAATGGCCCTGGTGCCCCCGATCGACTCATGCGCATCTCGGGTGTCCGAGGCACAGGTAAAACGGTGCTCCTTAATGCATTGGGTGACCTTGCACGCAAAAAAGGATTCGAGGTCGTTGACGTTGCCTCCAATGCTGGTTTTTGCAATAGAATCCTCGAGGCTCTGCAGCGAAACGTTCGTCTTGAATCAATCTCGATTTCCCCATCGATTTTAGGGGTCAGCCTTGGCTCCATGGAGATGTCGAAGTCGGCCTCTCATCTGGGCGAGGCGATGTACGATGCTGCGAAGCGCGGTGGTCTGCTCATTACGCTCGACGAGATCCAGGATGCCTCAACTGAGGAAATGCGCGAGCTAGGCAATGAGATGCAGCTCTTGATCCGCCAAGGAGCGAATGTCGCTTTCGCTTTCGCCGGACTGCCGACATCGGTAGATGGCGTGGTGGTGGATGATACGTTGACGTTCCTTCAGCGAGCCAAACATGTTGAACTTACTCGGCTTTCCGATTTTGAAGTTGGCGGATCGTTTGAGGATACGATGAGACGAGCGGGCAAGGAGCTCGACAAAGGTGCCGCTGAGCTATTAACAAAAGCTTCGGCAGGCTATCCCTTTATGGTCCAGCTGGTCGGATATTACGCTTGGCAGGTTGCTGCGCGCAGTGGGGCGGAGAGCGTGAGCGAAGAGGCGGCTCGTAAGGGTATCCAGGCGGCTCTTGATAGCTTTAATGCTATGGTGATTGCCCCAGCGCTGCGCAGGGTGTCGGAACGGCAGTTTCAGTATCTCGCGGCGATGGCTCAATGCGAGGGCGTCGATATCGCCAACGGCGATATCGCCAAGAAGATGGGTTTGTCGGCGAACAAAGTTGGGTCATATCGCAAGCGTCTGATCGATGCGGGGTTGATTGAGCCCGCGGGCTATGGCTGTGTTTCGTTTGCAATTCCGTACATGCGCGATTATCTGTTGGAGACCGTTCGAGAGGACTAATAAAGAATGGGCTGTCCGCGCTGTCGCTGGGGCCGTCCTTGTATCTTTGTCTCAACCTGTAACATCTGGAGGGGATTAAGGCCTGCAGATGTTACAGGTTGAGATGATTGACTGAGACGTTTACTGGTAAAAGAGAGGTAAAAGAGGAAACGCCTCAAAATTCCCCTTGCCCAACTTCGGCTGTTTGGTTACTATAGAACGGCTGTTACGGAGAGCTGACCGAGAGGCCGAAGGTGCTCGCCTGCTAAGCGAGTATGCCCCAAAAGGGCATCTGGGGTTCGAATCCCCAGCTCTCCGCCAGTATGACTTTGAAGAAGGGTCCCATTTAGGGCCCTTTTTTATTATCAAGAATGTCAGCTGGGGATTAGAGTCCGAAAGGGCGTGAACATTAGGCAAACACGGGGCGCTTGAAAACGGGGAGACCCAGGCGTGCTCGTGCACCCCGGTGTGGGGTTCCGAGGGGATGGAGTAGAAATATGGTAAAGGTCGGGCTGCGTAAGCCGAATCTAAAGACATCACTCAAGGCAAGAACGACCGGCAGAGCGAAGCGCGCGGTAAAGCGGGCGATAATCCCCGGCTATGGTAAGAAGGGCATGGGGTGGATCAAAAATCCGAAGAAGGCTGCTTAAAATGCCGTATACAGCAGAACGACCGTCGGAGTTGGGGATGTCGCTCGCGCCGTTGCTAAATCAGGCGCTCGGAGCTCGGCGTCAAGGACGTCCTCAATTACTGTTTCATCGCATGAAATTACACCTTTGGCGAAGCCTGAACAGAAATCTCTCACTCGAGAGATTACGTCGGTTGACAGGGCAAACAAGACGCTTTTGCTATGCTTCCTTCTTGGGTGGTCGGGCGCTCATAGGGCGTATGCACGGATGTGGGGTAGCTTCTTTCTATATCTCTTTACCTTTGGCCTTTTTGGATTTGGTTGGCTGTTTGATATTGTGACACTACTGATGAGACGCTCCGAGCTAAGGCGTCTCGGCGACAGTGATCCGACTCAACAGCAAGCGCCATGTTCCGTTGATTCTACATTCGATCGAAATGTCGCCGACTCCGGAAATTGGGAACAGCGTGGAGATGGGGAGGCTGCGGCTCGGCTAGAGCTTCAACGTAAAAACCGTGCCTATATGGAAGAAAACGGCATCGACGTGGAGATGTTTACCGAGGAAAAGGTCGCGGCGGACGCCTTGCGAACCATTGAGTCGGTATGCCCGTGCATGCTTAGGTTTGACCGAGGCATGAGCGAAGAGGAGCCAAGCATCAGCTTTTGCTCTCCAACAAAGACGGGGAAAATGCCCAAGAATGTTGTCGAGGCCCGCATTTACCATCAGGACGTGAAGCTATTGATGGATTCCCACGGCTTCGAATTGCCGGAGTATGGTGACAGCATCAATGTCATGATTAGTTATCTAGCTGATGGGCGCATAAATAAAGTCGATATCCATGGGTTCCATAATGGCCGCTCCGTTAGTGTCTCCATTCGCAGGCGGAGCGACGATCTTGTTATGACGAGTGCGGGCACCATCGGAGAAACGGGTGCCTGGCAATCGCTGTGTCCTGGGGCAGACCCCTCAGCTGGGGATCTTTTCAGGGCCTTGACCAAGGAGGTCGAAAGGATCTACTAGCATGCCCGGTGGACCCGTTTTCAAGGTCCGAAAAGACACAGCGAAGGTAAACGGCTAGCAATGTCGCTTTGGTGATTCTGACGCATCCCGTTTAAGAGGTATTCAAAAAGAGGCGCCCCGTTGGACGCCTCTCCAATCTCAAATGTAATGTTCCCCCAGCCCTACACCTCGGGCGCCTTGGCTACGGTCTCGCTTTCTGCCGTGAGTGGGCGGTTGTCGATGCGGCGGCCCAAGCGGTCGAGCTTCACGAGGAGCCATTCAATGGGATTCGGCCCTGTGCCTTCCTCGTCGGCAACCAGGTCCATGACGGCGACCTTGGTGCCGTCCTGCTTGAGCGTAACGCTGCCTACCTTGTCGCCAACATGCACCGTGCCCGAAAGGTCATCGTAGCTAACTTTTTCGGTCACTTTGCCGGCGAGTGAGAACACCGTTGTCTGTGCGGCGGGGTCGGCGAGCGTGGCGTCGATCGTCTTGTCCGTCCAATCTGTCTGGCTAATGCGTGCCATAAGCGGGTTGCCGTTGGCGGTCTTTTCCTGCGTGTTGGCGATTGCGACCGTCACCTTGTGACCGTAGTACCAATTGGCAAGGGTAGCGGTATCGGTAAAGCGCTGATCGGTGGTGGTGGAGTTCAAAATAACGGTGTAGATCTCGTCGCCGTCGCGGTTGTAGGCGCTCGTAAAGCAATAGCCCGCGTCGTCGGTGGTGCCGGTCTTGCCACCGATGTTGCCATCTTGACCCAGCAAATAGTTATGCGTGTCCATGGAATGCGAATGGTCGGTGCCGTCGGCGCCCGTGACCTCGATCCAGGAATCCTCGCTCGCTACGACCTCGCGGATCGTGTCGTTTTTCATGGCCTCCTGCATCATCAGCGCTACGTCGTGTGCGGTTGAGTGCATATTGCCAGCCCACTCATCAAAGTCCAGACCATGCGGGTTTTCAAAAAGCGTACCGGTGCAGCCGAGCTTCTTAGCGCGCTCGTTCATGGCCTTCACAAATGTGGCCTCGGCGTCTTTGGTCTTAGGGTCGATCTTCTTGCCCACATATTCGGCGAGAACGATGGCGGCGTCGTTGCCCGAGGGAATCATCAGGCCGCGCAGTGCCTGCTCCACGGTAAGCTCGTCGCCTTCGAGCAAGCCAGCGGTCGAATTACCCACGGTGGCTGCGGCGTTGCTCACCGTGACCTTCTCGTCCATCTTGCAATTCTCGACGGTTAGGATTGCGGTCATGACCTTGGTGATCGAGGCAATCTTGACCTGCTCATCGGCGCCGCGGGCATAGTAGACGGTACCGTCTTTGCCCATGACGAGGGCATTGGTCGCATCGATATCGGGCAGGTTTTCGGCCGTGATGCCGCGCGCATCGGCGGTTTTGCCGCAAACATTGTCGGTCGTGAGCACTTGGGCGCCGGCGACGGTGGGCGCGCCGGCGGCAAGGGCGATAGCGCAGACAAAGCCGGCGGCAAGCTGGGCTGAGCGCTTTGCAAAAGAGGTGAGGGACTTCACAGATTTCGCTTTCGACGGGATGGTCTCTTCTGGAACTAGAGTATATCGTTTGCCGGCGTCGGCGATCATCGCGTGCGCGCTTGGCCCACATCCGCACCCGAACGGGCACAAGGGTGCTTAAGGCCGACTTAATCACCCACGCTTGTTGTGTGTGGCGTGCGTCGCCTCAGGCATAATGGAGCGCGAGAGGAGCACGCATGAACGAGCGCATTTTGGTAGTTGATGACGAGAAGGCCATCGCCGACTTGGTTGGCATCTACCTTACAAAAGAGGGCTTTGATGTCCAGATTGCCTATAGCGGGGCCGATGCTGCCAAGGCGATTTTGGAGCAGGAGTTCGATCTGGCGCTGCTTGATGTCATGCTGCCCGATATCGATGGGTTTGAGCTGCTGCGTACGATCCGTTCCAGCCATACCTATCCCGTGATCATGCTGACGGCGCGCGATGCCCAGCAAGACAAGATCGGGGGCCTTTCGCTTGGCGCGGACGATTACGTGGTTAAGCCGTTCCGTCCGCTGGAGCTCATCGCGCGCGTGCACGCTCAGCTTCGCCGCTACACCAGCTACGGTAGCCGTGCACAGGCGGCCGAGTCGCCGACCATTCAGCTCGACGGCTTGGAGATCAACCGCGATGCTCGTTCCGTGACAGTGGACGGTTCACCGGTACGCCTCACACCCACCGAGTATTCAATCTTGCTGTATCTGGTCGAGCATCGCGGCAGCGTGGTGGCCGTGGAGGACCTGTTCCGCGCGGTGTGGAGCGAGGATTTTATGCCCGGCTCCAACAATACGGTGATGGTGCATATTCGCCACTTGCGCGAAAAGATCGGCGACGACGCACAAAAGCCACGCTTTATCAAAAACGTCTGGGGCGTCGGCTACATCATCGAATAACGCTTTTCGCTTGTGAGGATCTTGATATGACAAAAGACGATAGGCAAGCGTTCGAGGTGCCCGATCGGCTCTTTGAATACGTGAGGTCGGTCGTCGACAACCGCGCGCTTGCAACGGTGCTGCTCTTTTTGCTGAGCCTGCTGCTGATTGGCATCGACAACATCGTCGGAATCTTGGCGGTGCTGCTTGTCGGCTTTTTGCTGATCGATCGATTTGAGATCGTGTGCCGCTGCGTGGTGATTGGCGGCGCCGCGTGGGCCATGACGTTGGCGATTGGCGCCATGGCGCTCGGCGGCATCGAAGGGCCGGTGCTGTTCGATGCCGGCTTTGTATTCAACATGCTTGGCTTTGTGCTGGCGCTTGCCGCGTGCGTGCTGTTCTTGTGCGGCCGTGCCCTGTACTACCAGGGCTACGAACAGGGCGAGCAGCATGCCGATTGTGTGCTGGCCGCTCGTATTCAAGATCGCCTGATCGATCACCCCGACACCTGGGACAACATCGACGGCGACTTCTTGGAGGTCGAGGGCGCCCTTAACCGCGTGCGTGACCGTGAGCGCAAGGTGCAGCAAGCTCTGCGTGACGAGTCGCATCGCAAGGACGATCTGGTTACGTACTTGGCACATGACCTACGCACCCCGCTTGCGAGCGTAGTGGGCTATCTTTCGCTGCTGCAAGAGGCTCCTGAGCTGCCGGTTGAGCAACGTGCGCACTTTACGGGCGTGGCTCTCGACAAGGCGCACCGGCTCGATGCGCTCATCGAAGAGTTCTTCGATATCACGCGCTTTGACTTCCACGATATCGTGCTCACGCGCGGCTATGTTGATCTGGGGTTGCTGCTGGCTCAGGTGGCTGACGAGTTCTATCCCATCCTCAACGAGCAGCATAAGGAAGTCCAAGTTGATATTCGCGAGGACCTGACGGTGCTCGTGGATGGCGACAAAATGGCTCGCGTGTTCAACAACATCATGAAAAACGCTATTGCCTATAGCTATGAGGGCTCGACCATCACGATCGAGGCCAGACGCCGGGACGGCGGTGGCGTGCGCGTGCGCTTTATCAATCAGGGCGATCCCATCCCTGAGGCAAAGCTCAAGGTGATCTTTGAGAAGTTCTATCGCCTGGATGCGGCGCGTGCGACCAATCGCGGCGGCGCTGGACTGGGGCTTGCCATCGCCAAGGAGATCGTATGCGCGCACGGCGGTACCGTTGCATGTGAATCGACGCCCGAACACACGATATTCACCATCGAGCTGCCCGCCGCATAGCCAGTGTGCCCTTACAAACACTTGACAATGCGCTCACGTGCATATGAGCCGCGATTCCTACTATCGATACTGCTGAATTGATATCGATGTGGAGGTATGCGGTATGACGGCTGCTGCGGCTGTGGAGCCCACGGAGCTTGAAGAACTCATGAAAGCGCAGGCCGAGGCCGCGCGCGAGCGCGAGGTTGGGGATGCGACTCGCCCCACGGCAGAGGATCTTGCCGCCTCGCCGACGCGTATCGATGTCGAGGGCCTCGACCTGTTCTATGGCGACCACCATGCGCTCAAGGACGTGAATATCAAGATCCGCGACAAGCAGATCACCTCGTTCATCGGGCCTTCGGGCTGCGGAAAGTCCACGTTGCTGCGCTGCTTTAACCGCATGAACGACGGCATCAAGGATTGCCGCATCGAGGGCAAGATTGCGCTCGATGGTCAAGATATCCTGGGCGACTACGACATCTGCCGCCTTCGCCAGCGCGTGGGCATGGTGTTCCAGCGCCCCAACCCGTTTCCCATGAGCATCTACGACAACGTCGCGTATGGTCCGCGCGGTATGGGTGTGCGCGATCGCGCTGCGCTGGATGAGCTGGTCGAGGACTCCCTTCGTCGCGCTGCGCTATGGGATGAGGTCAAGGACAAGCTCAAAGAGTCGGGTCTGGGTCTTTCGGGCGGCCAGCAGCAGCGTCTGTGCATCGCCCGCGCACTTGCCGTGCAGCCCGACATTCTGCTGATGGACGAGCCGACCTCGGCACTCGACCCTGTGTCGACGCTGGTGGTGGAGCAGCTGGCCTGCGAGCTCAAAGAGACCTGCACGCTCGTGGTCGTTACGCACAATATGCAGCAGGCGGCGCGTATCTCCGATTCGGTCGCATTCTTTTTGCTGGGTGAGCTGGTGGAGCACGCGCCCACCGCGCAACTCTTCAAGAATCCGACCGATCCGCGCACGGCGGATTATTTGACGGGACGTTTTGGCTGATACCATCTAGTAAAGGTACCTTTAGGGTTAAGATGCGGTCATGCCGGCCGCAAAGGGGTTCAACATGATCTATTACGTCGAGGACGATGACAACATCAGGGATTTGACGGTCTATGCACTGCGCAAGCAGGGGATTGAGGCCGAAGGCTTTTCGTGCGACGGTGAGTTTAAGGCTGCCGTGGCGCGACGGGTACCCGATGCCGTCCTGCTCGACATCATGCTGCCCGATACCGATGGCTTGGCGATTATGCGTCGACTGCGTGCCGATCGCCTGACGGCGACGGTGCCCATCATGATGCTTACCGCCAAGGATACCGAGCTCGACAAGGTGATGGCGCTCGATGGCGGTGCCGACGATTACCTGACTAAGCCGTTTTCGCTCATGGAGCTTGCGAGCCGCTGCCGCGCACTGCTGCGTCGCGGCGGCATGGTCAAGCAGGCGAGCGATGTGCTCGGCGTGGGCGACATCGTGCTTTCGCCCAGCCATCGCGAGGTGACCGTTGCCGGCGAGCCGCTTAAGCTCACCCTGCGCGAGTTCGACCTGCTCGAGTACCTCATGCGTAAGCCCGGCGTGGTTTTTACCCGCGAGTCGTTGCTGCAGAGCGTGTGGGGCTGGGACTTCGACGGCGGTTCGCGCACCGTTGACGTGCACGTGCAGACGCTTCGCCAAAAACTGGGCGAGCATGCCAGCGCCATCGAGACCGTACGCGGCGTAGGCTACCGCTTGGCCGAGCCTTCTGCCGGTGATGGTACCGAAGGTGACGACACCGCGGCCACCGCATCGGAGGAGTAACCCGTGGTCTTCGCCCCCCAGGGAAAACATACGCTGTCGCACCGCGTTTTTGTGACGATCTTTGTCTGCGCCATGGCGGTTATCGTGGCGTTTACGGTGCTGGGTGCGTTCTTTGTGCAAAACACCTTGGCGGATGCCACGAGTGCCAACCTGGCGCAAGAAACCGAGCTCATTGCTGCCGCCCTCGACGAGCAGCAGGAGCCCATCCCGTTCTTGCGTAGCCTCGATCGAGAGGACTTGCGCATCACGCTGATTAACAAGGATGGATCGGTTGCCTACGACAACGAGGCGTCGCCTTCCACACTGCCCAACCATGGCGATCGCCCCGAGGTCATCGAGGCCTTTGAGAGTGGTTTGGGTTCCGCGGAGCGCGCAAGCTCTACGCTCGACGAGATTATGCTGTATCGCGCCGTCGCCCTTGATAACGGCCAGGTTGTCCGCTTGGCGCAGGCCCAGCCTGGCGTTGCGGCGATTTTGCTGTCGATGGTGGCGCCGATGCTGCTTATCGCAGCAGCGGGTGCGGTACTCTCGTTTTTTATGGCGCGCCGCGAGTCCCGTGCCATCATCGCGCCGTTGCAAGAGGTGGATTTGGACCACCCACGCCGTAGCTATGAGCACGCCTATGCCGAGATGGTCCCCATGCTTGAGCGTATTGAGTCGCAGCGCCAGGAGCTCAAGCGCCAAATGGCGGTGCTGGCGGACAACGACCGTATGCGCCGCGAGTTCACGGCGAATATCACCCATGAGCTCAAGACGCCGCTTACGGCGATTTCGGGCTATGCCGAGCTCATCGCAAACGGCATGGTCGAGGGCGAGGGCGACCTGCGCAACTTTGGCGGTCGCATCTATCGTGAGGCGGGCCGCTTGGCAGCGCTTGTCAACGATATCCTTACGCTGTCTAACTTGGACGAGGCCGAGCGTGCAACTGAGGGCGAGGCGGTGCCCATTGGGTCCACGGAGCCTATTGAGCTCTCGCGTGCCATCTACGCGGTTGAGCAGCGTCTTGAACAGGTCGCCCGTCAGGCGAATGTGACGATAAGTCATGAGACCAAGCCTGTGGTCATCGAGGGCGTGTCGCGCTTGATTGACGAGCTCATCTATAATCTGGCAAGCAACGCCATCCGCTACAATCGACCCGGCGGTACGGTTACGCTGCAGTGCGGCACCAACGACGAAGGCCATCCGTTCCTTGCGGTCGCCGACACGGGAATCGGTATCGCGCCTGAAGAACAGGGCAAGGTATTTGAGCGGTTCTATCGCGTGGACAAGAGTAGGTCCAAGGCGCGCGGCGGAACCGGTCTGGGGCTTGCCATTGTCAAGCATGCGGCCCTGTATCATCACGCCACGCTCGATCTGTCGAGCGAGTTGGGCGTGGGAACCACCATTACGGTGACGTTTCCCATACAGCAGGACGAGCCATTCGCATAGCGATACAACATAGGTATTGATGTAGACGCCGCATTTGACTTTCGGGTGCGGCGTTGTTGTGCAATTTTACGATTGCTTCCGACATTTTTACAGGAGAGCCTGTTTCTTATGTATAGAGTTTGGTCTCGGTAAAAAGATGCGATAACATACGGACAGTTTTGTCAATCCGAACTGGGGAAATGAAAGGCAAGCTGCATGACCCTTCTCGAACTGTTCCAGCTGCTGAAGAAGCACCTTAAGCTGGTCATCACCCTTCCGGTGGTCTGCGCGATCGCCATGGGCATCGTGTCCTTCGTTGCGATGGACAACACCTACACCGCGACGACGAGCATGTACATTCTCGCCAAAACCGACGATAGCGGTCAGATGAGCTACAACGATCTCTCGGCGAGCCAGATGCTTTCCAACGATATCGCCACGCTGCTGGATAGCGATAGCGTTAAGAGCGGCGCCGCCAAGGAACTGGGCCTCACCGATCTGGATGACTACAAGGTGTCTGTTTCCTCCGAGACCACCACGCGTGTCATTACGCTTTCGGTTACCGGCACCGATGCCAAGGAGACGGCTGAGGTCGCAAAGGCCATAGCTAGCTCGGTGAGTACGGTCGCTCAGAACGTCGGCGCTGCCCAGAGCATCAACGTTATCGACGAGGCTAAGACCCCCGAAGCCCCCAGCGGCCCCAAGCGCACGCTGTATATTGCCGTCGCGTTCCTCGCCGGTATCTTTATCGCAGTCGCCTATGTCGTTTTGGCAGACATGCTCAATACCCGCATCCGCGGTGCCGAAGAGGCGGAAGAGCTCCTGGGCATTCCCGTTGTTGGCCGAATTCCGGCTATGAAAGGTGGTAAATAGGCATGGCTAAGGCAAAGAACACCGATAAGCTCGTTGTACAGAATGCCGCCAAGACCCTTCTGGCCAACATCCGCTTTGCGAGCGTGGACGACCCCATTCGCACCATCACCGTTACGTCCTCGATTCCCAACGAGGGCAAGTCTACGGTTTCCATCAACCTTGCCCAGGCTATCGCCACCAGCGGCAAGAGCGTCCTGCTGGTCGAGGCTGATATGCGTCGCAGGTCCCTTGCCGATATGCTCGGCGTCCGCTCCCGCGGCGGACTCTATGCAGTCCTTTCCGAGCAGGTTTCTATTGACCAGGCGATTGTCGAGACGGGTCAGAAGAACTTCTACTTCCTCGATGCCGAGCCGCATATTCCCAATCCTGCCGACATCATCGTCTCTCACCGCTTTGCCAAGCTGGTAAAGGCACTGTCCGCCAAGTTCCAGTACGTCATCTTTGATGCTCCCCCGGTCGGCACCTTCATCGATGCTGCCGAGATCGCAAGTCTGACCGACGGTGCGCTTTTTGTCGTGCGTGAGGATTTCACCAAGCGCGAGGAGGCGCTCAACGCCATCGGTCAGCTTAAGAAGTCCGAGAAGGTCAAGCTCATTGGTACCGTTATGAACTACTGCGAGACCGAGACCAGCGAGTACTACTACTCCTACTACACCAAGGACGGTAAGAAGGTGAAGAAGGGCTCCGACGATCAGGGGACTTCCAAAAAGGGCATCTTCACCAACCGAGCAAACGTTTAGTTGATTAAGGCTGACCTATGCGTGACATTCATTGCCATATCTTGCCGGGTGTAGACGACGGCGCCGCCGATCTCGATGAGAGCTTGGCGATGCTCGAGGCTGCCAAGCGGGCCGGTGTAACCAGAATCGTTTGCACTCCTCACTGCCGTGATCCCTATTTTGATTACGACAAGATGTGGGATGCCTTTGAGCTGCTGCGTGATAACGCTGACGGTTTTCCGCTCCAGATGGGCTTCGAGGTCAACCATCGAAAGCTCGTTGAGCTTGGTATCGATGCCGCGGAGCACTTGCATTTCGATGGGACCAACGAGTTTCTGCTCGAGCTTTCGACGCATGCCGATGCGTATGCGTTTAGAGAGTACGAGAACACGATTTACGATTTGCAGTGCCGTGGCTACCAGGTGATCATCGCTCATCCTGAGCGCTATCGTGCGGTTCAAAAGGATGTAAGCGTGGCGGAGCGCCTGGTCGATATGGGCTGCAAGCTGCAGGCTTCGGCGGACTTTATTGCCGGCGGTCGATTTGGTCGCGAGAAAAAGCCGGCACAGCGCCTGTTCGATCAGAACCTGTACAGCTTCATCGCGAGCGATGCCCATAACGTGGGTCATTACGACTGCCTGGCGAAGGCTCGCGCGAAGTATAGCGTGCGCGGAGCTCATTTTCGCTAATATCTGTCCCTAACGTTCGCATTGAATGAAAGGGCAGCCATGGATATCCAACTTAAGACGGGATGCTTTGATGACGCGGCGTTGGTGCGCCGCGTCATTTTTATGGACGAGCAAGGCTACGAGAATGAGTTCGACGCTATCGACGAGGATCCAAACTGCATTCATGTGACGCTCTATGTAGACGGCGAGCTTGCCGGTTGCTCGCGCGTGTTTCCCGAAGAGCTTGAGCGCGTGGCTGACGCAGAGGCCCCGGTGTTGCCGGCATGCGACATGGACGAAGGCGTTGCGGCGGGGGAGACCTACATTATGGGGCGCGTCGCCGTGCTGCCGGCTATGCGTCGTCGCGGACTGGCGAGTGCGATCGTCGAGGCCAGTGCTTCGTGTGCACGCGATGCCGGCGCTAAGCTTATTAAGCTGCATGCGCAGGAATACGTGTTGCCGCTCTATGCAAAGGCGGGCTACACGCAAATTGCCCCGGTAGATTACGAAGACGAGGGCCAGCCCCATGTCTGGATGGCCAAGCGCGTAGATGGCAGATAGGGACGTTCCTTTTCTGCCGGCAGTTGGGGACGCTCCTTGGAAATTGGCGCATCGGAGCGCTTAGACATACAGTTTTTCGATTCCGTATGTATATATGCGCGCTAATGGGTTATAAAATCTAAGTCTGAACATAGCAGGTCTGCGATTCGGCTCGGGCGACCGGGCCGTTTTTGCGGACGGGGGTAGCGCGAAAGGACTGCACATGCGTCAATTTAAGACCGAGAGCAAAAAACTGCTCGACCTCATGATCAACTCCATCTACACCAATAAGGAAATCTTCCTGCGCGAGCTTATCTCTAACGCGAGCGACGCCGTCGACAAGCTCAACTTTAAGAGCCTGCAGGACCCGAGCGTTAAGCTCGACCAAGGTGACCTTGCCATCCGCGTCTCTTTCGACAAGGATGCCCGCACCATCACGATCTCGGATAACGGCATTGGCATGACCGCCGAGGAGCTCGAGCGCAACCTGGGCACCATCGCCCATTCCGGCTCCGAGGAGTTTAAGACCGAGAACGCCGAGCAGCAGGGTTCGGAAGTCGACATCATCGGCCAGTTTGGCGTGGGCTTCTACTCGGCTTTTATGGTCGCCAGCCATGTGAAGGTCGTCAGCCGCGCCTATGGCGCGGATGTCGCCCATGTGTGGGAATCCGACGGTCTTGAGGGCTACACCATCGAGGACGGCGAGCGTGCCGAGCACGGTACCGATGTCATCCTGACGCTGCGCGAGAACGAGAAGCTCGATGCCGACGGCGAGGCCGAGACCTACGATCGCTTCCTGACCGAGTGGGGCCTCAAGAGCCTAATTCAGCAGTACAGTAACTATGTGCGTTACCCGATCCAGATGATGGTGTCCAAGAGCCGCCAGAAGCCCAAGCCCGAGGATGCTGGCGATGACTACACGCCCGAGTACGAGGACTACCAGGAGCTCGAGACCGTCAACTCCATGACGCCGATCTGGAAAAAGCGCAGCTCCGATGTCGAGCAGAAGGACTACGACGAGTTCTACAAGTCCACGTTCCACGACTTTGACGATCCTGCGCGCACCATCAGCTTCCATGCCGAGGGCACGCTCGAGTATGACGCCCTGCTGTTTGTGCCGGGCCGCGCGCCGTTCGATCTGTACAGCAAGGATTACGAGAAGGGTCTGGCGCTCTACAGCTCCAATGTCCTGATCATGGAGAAGTGCGACGACCTGCTGCCCGACTACTACAACTTTGTCCGCGGCGTCGTGGATTCCGCCGACGTGTCGCTCAACATCTCGCGTGAGACGCTGCAGCAGAACCGTCAGCTCAAGGCCATCGCCAAGCGTGTGGAAAAGAAGATCACCGCTGACCTTGAGGATATGCGTGACAACGACCGCGAGGCCTACGAGAAGTTCTTTGAGAACTTTGGCCGCGGCCTTAAGTACGGCATCTACTCGAGCTATGGCATGAAGGCCGATGAGCTCGCCGACCTGTTGCTGTTCTGGTCTGCCAAGGAACAGAAGATGATTACACTGGCCGAGTATGCCAAGGGCATGCCCGAGGATCAGAAGGCCATCTACTACGCCGCCGGCGATTCGCGCGAGCGCTTGGCCAAGATGCCCGTGGTAAAGGGCGTGCTCGACCGCGGCTATGACGTGCTGCTTCTGACGCAGGACGTGGATGAGTTTACCTTCCAGGCCATGCGTGAGTACGTTGCCGCCGATATGCGCAAGATCTACGAGGACGATGCTGCCCGCGAGGCTGCCGAGAAGGCTGTGGCCGACGGTGCCGAGCCCGAGGTCGAGGATCGTCATCTGGAGCTCAAGAACGTCGCGACCGGTGATCTTGACCTGGCGACCGAGGATGAGAAGAAGGAGGCCGAGGACGCCACCAAGGAGAACGAGGACCTCTTTAGCGCTATGAAAGAGGCACTCGGTGACAAGGTCGAGAAAGTTGCCGTCTCCGCGCGCCTGACCGATGCCCCCGCTTGCATCACCACCGAGGGTCCGCTTTCGCTTGAGATGGAGAAGGTACTCCAGAAGGGACCCGAGGGCGCGCCCGACGGCATGCCCAAGAGCCAGCGCGTGCTCGAGCTCAACGCCAAGCACCCGGTCTTTGACAAGCTTGTCGCTGCCCAGAAGGCAGGCGACGCCGACAAGATCAAGCAGTACTCTGGTCTGCTCTACGATCAGGCCCTGCTGGTCGAGGGTATCCTCCCCGAGGACCCCGTTGCCTTCGCGGCGGCTGTTTGCAACTTGATGTAGTTAGGTAGTTACGCGGTTTTACCAAACCGCGTAACGGCTCGACGCTGCCCTCAGTTCCGCCGTTCTAACGAACGGCGGACCAGTCGACGCTGCGCGGGCGCCAGAGCGACAACTTGTCATTCAAAGAGGACGGCATGACCAGAAGGTCTATGCCGTCCTCTTTTCATGCCAATTTGTTCGCTCTGGCGCCCGCTCGCTGGCATTGCCAAAACATCGACGTTGCCGTGGTCCTAAGTAGTCATTGGGGACGTTTTTGTTTGACTAGTCGTTTAAGAACGTCCCCGATGACTATTTGAATTGCTAATTTGTGCGGGTTGTGGTTTTGTGACCTGCTGAAATTTAGGATACTGTACATCTGTACGTTAACTCATCTTCGTAGTATATTGCTACCCGCAAAACTCAACACCATTGTGCTTTGAGACGTTAAAGCGCCTACTACAATGGTTGTCGATAGTACGATTCGATTTAACGACAGGATGGATGGTCCAAGCGTGAGTCTCGGCAGCAAACTATCCAATGCAAAGGTGTCCTTTGCGATATTTAAGCGCGACATTAAGCGACTGCTTGTGAACCCCGTCGCCCTGGTGGTTACCCTAGGCGTGTGCGTTATTCCCTCGCTGTATGCCTGGTACAACATCGTGGCAAACTGGGATCCGTACGGAAACACTCAGGGTATCAAGATTGCCATCGCCAACAACGATCAGGGCACCCAAAACGACTTGGTGGGTGAGCTCAACGCTGGCGACAAAGTGGTCGACCAGCTCAAGGAGAATCATCAGTTGGGCTGGACGTTCGTCGACTCGACGGCCGATGCCAAGGAGGGCGTCGAGAGCGGCGAGTACTATGCCGCTATCGTGATTCCCAAGAACTTCTCGGATAACCTGGTTTCGATGCTCGACGGCAACTACCATCAGCCCAAGCTCACGTACTACGTCAATGAGAAGAAGAGCGCCATTGCGCCCAAGGTTACCGATACCGGTGCAAACACCATCGAGGAGCAGATCAACTCGGAATTTGTCTCTACGGTGGGCGAGACCGTTGCCAGTATTGCCAAGGATGCCGGTGTCGATTTAAAGGACAAGGCAACCCAGACTCAGGACTCGCTGGCAAGTTCGGTGTCCGAGGCGTCCGACACCTTGGGCGAGGTGCGCGATTCGATTGGCGATATGAATGCCGCCATCGATAAGACGAGTGGCGCTATCGCCTCGGCTGATGCGGCACTTGCCGGCTTGCAAGGCCAGGCACCGTCGCTGACGCAGGCGATCTCCCAGGGCAACGACCTGCTGAGCGAAGCTCGCACCACGGCGGCCAACTCCATCACCTCGCTCTCCAAGGCGCTCTCGGAAGGCAGCCTTGCGCTCACCAAGACGTCGGCCTCTGCGAACGCTGCCATCGGCAAGCTGACGGGCGCGGTCACATCTACGACCACCCGTATCGACAACTCGCTCGAGTCTCTTCAAGCGACGATCGACCACAATAAGGCCGTTATCGGGCACTTGGAGATTCTCGCCAATGACACGTCGACAGGTTCCGAGGAAATTGACGCGCGCATTGTATCGACCATCGATTTGCTTCGAGAGCAGAATGAAAAGCTTCAGAGCATCAAGGACGGTCTGTCCGCGCAGTCGAGCGCCATGGCGAATGACGCAGCGGCTGTTTCGGGTGCCAGTGACGCTATCAATAACGCAATCCAGACCGGTGCGACCAACCTTGGCCAGGCCCAGACGGACCTGGGTCAAAACGCGCTGCCGAAGGCCTCGAGCGCGCTTGATTCATTTGCCGCCGTCTCGGGTGATCTGACGGGAATCGTGTCTGGCCTCACGCCTACTATTGCAAGTGCGCGCGGTACACTTTCGCAACTCAACGCTACGCTCGGTCAGGCCAAGACCACGCTGTCCCAGACCGACGCCTCGCTTGCCAAGGTCCAGGACAAGCTCGCCACCGCCGCCAATGACATCGCGGCGCTGCAGACCTCCGAGTCCATGGGCGAGCTGGCCGATCTGATGGGCGTCGATGTCAATGACGTGGCAGATTTCATGGCGTCTCCGGTTGAGTTGACGTCCAAGTCAATCTATCCGGTCAAGAGCTTTGGCTCGGGCATCGCTCCCTTCTACACCAATCTGGCGCTTTGGGTGGGCGGCTATGTGCTCATCGCCATTTACAAGCTCGAGGTCGACCGTGAAGGTGTTGGCAGCTTTACGGCGCGCCAAGGCTACTTTGGCCGCTGGTTGCTCATGGTGATCCTGGGCGCGTTGCAGGCCATCATCGTTACGGTAGGCGATCTGGTGATTGGCGTGCAGTGCGTCAGCCCGCTGCTGTTCGTGCTGGGCGGCATCGCCATTTCGTTCACCTACGTCAATATCATCTATGCGCTGTCCACCACGTTTAAGCATATCGGCAAGGCTATCGGCGTCATTCTCGTCATCGTGCAGATCCCGGGTTCGTCGGGCATGTACCCCATCGAGATGATGCCCGGCTTCTTCCAGTGGCTGCACCCGCTGCTGCCCTTTACCTACGGCATCAATCTGCTGCGCGAGACGGTCGGCGGCATGTATTCGTTCAACTACCTGTTTAACCTGTGCATTCTGGGCGTGTTCTTGATCGTGGCGCTCTTTATCGGCCTGCAGCTGCGTCCGCTGCTGCTCAACCTCAACCTGCTCTTTGATAAACAGCTCTCCACGACCGGTATGATGATTTGCGAGTCCAACGACCTGCCGCGCCAGCGCTACTCGCTGCGCACGGCCATGCGCGTCATGCTCGATTCCGATTCGTACCGTCGCGAACTGCTCGATCATGCGGTCGCCTTTGAACATCGCTACCCGTACTACATCAAGGGCGGTTTTGCCGCCGTGGTGGGCGTTCAGGTCCTGCTCTTTGTCCTGTCGACGGTTCTCGATATCGACAATAACGGCAAGATCATCCTGCTTGTCATTTGGATCATCTCGGTTATTGCCATCTGCGGCTGGCTTATCAATATCGAATATATCCGAGCGAGCCTCAATACCCAGATGCGCATCTCGGCGCTTTCGGATGAGGACCTGCGTCGCGAGATGCGCGAACACACGGCCGCCATTCCTGCCGCCCGCCACATGTTTGGCCTCAACGCCAGCGAGCGTGGTGCCAAGGGCGGCGATCAGTCCACGGGCCGCTTGCCGCATATCGGCTCGCACCATAAATCTCAGGGCAGCGACAGCACAGCCACAAATGATGGAGATACCACCGCGCTTGGCAAGCACTCCAAAGGAGGTGAGGCATAAATGAAGAACATCCTGCATCTGTTTAAGCGCGATGTCCAAAACGTGTCTCGCTCCGTGATCGGCTTGGTTGTCGTGATGGGCCTCATTATCGTACCGTGTCTGTACGCGTGGTTTAACATCGCCGGCAGCTGGGATCCGTACGGCAACACCGGCAATCTTAAGATCGCCGTGGTCAACACCGATGAGGGCTACGAGAGCGATTTGATCCCCGTCGAGGTTAACGTGGGCGAAAACGTGACCGCCACCCTACGCGGCAACGAGAGCTTCGATTGGGTTGTGCTCAACAATCGCGAAAAGGCTATCGAGGGCGTTAAGTCGGGCGCGTACTATGCTGCCGTCGTTATCCCCAAAACGTTTAGCGCTGACATGATGACGCTTTTCTCGACCGACGTGAAACACGCCGATATCGAGTTTTACGAGAACCAGAAGGCCAACGCCATCGCGCAGATCGTGACCGAGAAGGGTTCGAGTGCCGTTCAGAGCCAGGTTAACGAAACTTTTACCGAGACCATTACGAGCATCGGTCTTAAGACGGTGTCCAGCCTGCTCGATTACATGAGCACCGACCAGGTCAGCAACTTTATCGCCAACCTGTCCTCGACGCTCGGCGATTCGATTGAGGACCTGCGAGACGTTCAGGCAAATGCTTCGTCGCTGGCGGGCATTTTGAGCTCCACGTCCGATTCGCTGACGTCGGCGAGCGGCATGCTCAAGCAGACCGGTGCCGTCGATGAGTCGACAAAGCAGCTCATGGAACATGCCAAAAGCGGCATCGATGATTCCAAAGAAGCGCTTAAGGCGGCAAACGATGCCATCGATGCCGCAATCGATGGAAGTGCGGGTTCGTTCGACAATGTGTCTGCCGAGCTCGCGAAGGCGTTCGACACCGCGAACCAGCATGTCTACCTTACGGTGTCCCAACTCAACGATGCCGCTGCGGCTCTTAATGCGCGCGCCAAGGATATCGATGCGATGGCCGATCAGCTCCGCAGCCTTGCCGACCAGGTGAGCGATGAGAATTTGAAGGACGGCCTCAAGTCCGCCGCGACGTCGCTGGGCAGAATCGCCGTTGAGTACCGCAGCAATGCCAAGGATCTGGCGGCCACCGCGAAGTCTCTCTCCGATAGCATGGCCGAGGTCAACAACTCGCGTGCCGAGGTCGATCAGGCCATCGCCGATGCCAAGGCCGGCATCGCGGGCGCCAAATCCGATTACGATTCCACGTTCTCGGTTAAGGCCAAGGAGCTCAAGAAGACCGTCTCGGGCATCCTAGACTCGCTCGATGGTATCTCGGGCAATCTGGATAGCGCCGTAGACGGCCTGACCGACGCATCCGGTTCGCTGGCAAAGGGCCTCTCCAAGGCTGCAAAGCTGGTCAACAAGGCTTCCGATCAGTTGGGCGAAGCGTCGGACAAGATCAGCGCGTTTAAGGACGAGCTCGACGGTGCCTTGATGTCAGATGACCTCGCTACGATCAAGACGATGATCGGCAATGATCCCGAGGGTCTGGCCGTGTCGCTTTCCGGTCCCGTCGCGCTCGACCGCAAGCCGGTCTATCCGATCCGCAACTACGGTTCGGCCATGGCGCCGTTCTACACGATTTTGTCGCTCTGGGTCGGCTCAATCGTACTGGCGGCCATGATGAAGGTCTCGGTTGACGATGAGCTTATCAACGAGCTCATCCCCGTGCGCCTGCACGAGATCTACCTGGGCCGCTACCTGTTCTTTGGCGGTCTGGCCCTGCTGCAGGCAACGCTCGTGTGCGCGGGCGACATCCTGTTCTTTGGCATCCAGTGCGACGACCCGCTGCAGTTTGTGCTGGCGGGCTGGGTCGCGAGTCTCGTGTTCTCCAATATCGTCTACACGCTTACGGTTTCGTTTGGCGATATCGGCAAGGCTTTGGCCGTTGTGCTGCTGGTCATGCAGGTCGGCGGTTCGGGCGGTACGTTCCCCATCGAGATGACCGGCCCTGTGTTCCAGGCGATCTATCCGTTCCTGCCGTTTACCCATGGCATTAACGCCATGCATGCCGCCATGGCTGGCGCCTACCATATGGAGTACTGGGTTGAGCTGGGCATTCTGGCGAGCTATCTGATTCCGTCGCTGGCACTGGGCGTCGTCTTCCGCCGCCCGGTCATCAAAGCCAACGACTGGATCATCGAAAAACTGGAGTCAACCAAATTGATTTAGTTCAGCAACGTAAACGCCGTCGGAACATCGAGATCTTCCAACCCGATGCTTTAGCGTAGTGAATTGCACGGGCTGCTTGGTTGTTGCTACAGTAGCGGGGCGTGCCGGGGGTCCGGTGCGCCCTGCTTTTATTTGACCATGAGGCGGCACGCAGCCATGCGCGTGCGGACACCACGCCCAGATTGAGCGCGAGGATGCCCTATGGCCCAGCATGCCACTGACAATATCGAAATGATGCCCGATAGCCCTGTTGCTCGCGAGGACCTGGGCGCGGGCGGCACCTCCCGCGGCGCCGGCGCTCGCTCGCCGCTGTTCTGGAAAGTCCTGCTGCTTTCGGTGGCAGTCGTCTGGGGCTACTCCTTTACGACCATGAAGGACGCGCTCGACACCATTCCGGTGTTCGAACTGCTCTACGTGCGCTTTCTGCCTGCGGCGTTGGTCATGTTTTTCATCTTCCACAAGCGCATCATCGCGCACCTCAACGCCCGCAACCTTATCGTCGGACTTGGCATGGGCGCACTTATGTGGGCCGCCTACGCCCTGCAGACAGTCGGTCTGGCGCACACCACGGCGGGCAAGAATGCTTTTTTGACGGGCACGTATTGCATCGTTGTGCCGTTCGCGAGCTATTTTCTGAGCGGCGAAAAACTCACCCGCTATAACCTGGGCGCGGCGCTGCTGTGCTTGGCGGGCATTGGCTTGGTGGCGCTCGATAGCGTTGAATTCAACATCGGTGATGTCATTACGCTGGCGGGTGCGGTCTTTTTCGCCATCCAGATGGCGGTGACTGCCAAGTACGGTCGCAAAATGGACATCAACGTCATCACGTTTTGGATGTTTGTGGGCAACGGCGTGCTGAGCCTGGCAACGTCGCTGCTATTCGAGACCCAAGCGCCTCTGTCCGTGTGGACGCCGAGCTTTATCAGCGCGATGGCGTTTCTCTCGGTTGGTTGCACATGCGCGGCTCTGCTCATCCAAAACGTCGGCTTGGCGCATGTCTCGGCCTCGACGGGCTCACTGCTCCTTTCGATGGAGTCGCCTTCGGGCGTGCTGTTCTCGGTGCTGCTGATGGGGGAGGCGCTCACCTCGCGCCTGCTCGCCGGCTTCGCGCTCATCTTTCTTTCGATTATCTTGAGCGAGACGCATTTCGATTTCTTGCGCCGAAAATCACACCCGCAATTGTAAACAACTTGTTGCGCCGCCCTCCCAGGGCGGCATTTTTATGTCATGCCCTTACAGTTGTACCTTGCACTTTACGCTATCAAAGTGCGTGCTGCAAAAACGTTACTGGAGGGCTTCTATGGCATCAGCTCTGTCCGATTTTCAACCGCAACCAGCGCCCCAGGCCACCGCGGCGGCGCAGGCCGCTATCGGTGACGGTCTTGTCGCAGAAGCTCAGGCTTTTGCAGACGAGCTCGCTGCGTGGCGACACGATTTACATCAGATGCCCGAGCTGGGTAATAGCCTCCCGCAGACCTCTACGTATATCCAAGCGCGCCTGACCGAGATGGACATCCCATTTGCTACGCTCGTCGATGGTTCCTGCGTTGTTGGCCTTGTCGGCGCCGGTGCCGCCGCGGCCCAAGGCAATGGCATCTGCACGAATGAGCAGGCCGGTACGGTCATCATGCTGCGTGGCGACATGGACGCCCTGCCCGTTGCCGAGGAATCCGGCGAGCCCTTTGCATCCACCAACGGCTGCATGCACGCTTGCGGTCACGATATGCACGCGACGGCGCTGCTTGGTGCGGCTCGTATGCTCAAAGCGCGCGAGGCAGAGCTTGTTGATGCCAACGCTACGGTTAAGTTGCTGTTCCAGCCGGGCGAGGAAACCTTTGAGGGTGCCCGCGCCGCCATCGCCGACGGTCTGCTGCAGAACCCGCGCCCTCAGGCGGCCTTCGCCATGCATGTCAACAGCCAGTCGCCGCTTGGCCTGGTGCTCTACGGCAGCCCGGCGCTCTCGGGCGTGTACGGTTTCCGCATCACGCTCCAGGGCAAGGGCGGCCATGGCTCGAGCCCCGAGATCTGCATCGACCCCATCGCGGCCGGCGTCCATGTGCACCTGGCGCTCCAGGAGCTTATCGCCCGCGAGGTGCCGGCGGCCAAGGAAGTCGCACTTACCGTTGGTAAGTTTGCTGGCGGCTTGGCGGCCAACGTCATCCCCGACACCTGCGTGCTCGAGGGAACGCTGCGCGGCTTCGATGTTGAGCTCATGGAGCACCTCAAGACCCGCATCGCGGAGGTCGTTAACGGCGTTGCCACAACATATCGTACGCCGGCGACCATCGAGACGCTTTCGGATGTTCCGCCGCTTGTACTCGACAGCGATATGACTCAGGCGTCGCTTGGCTACGTGGGCGCAGTGCTGCCCAAGGCGGCTTTCTTGCCGCTTTTCCATGCCATGGCGAGTGAGGACTTTGCGCTTATCTCGAGCGAGATTCCGAGTGCGTACTTTACCGTGGGCGCGGCCGTAACCGACACGGACGAACGCTTTGCCCAGCACCATCCCAAGGCACGTTTTAACGATGCCGAGCTGCCGCTCGGCGCCGCGGCCTATACCGCCGTCGCTTTGGGCTATATCGCCGACCACCGGTAGCACCCAACCTTGCCTTTCAAGCCTGCGGGCATGGCCGTAAGGCCTATGCCCTTGTCTTTCAAGGCAATCTTGGGCACTACCGGCCCCTGCGCCGGCTATTCGTTTGTTAAATAAGGAGCAGTATGCCCCAGCAGCGTAAGTTCTTCCCCGGCTGGCTCGTGGTGGCCTCCGGCTTCGTGATCATGGCCACGTGCTACACGATTTTCGTCAACTGCATGAGCCTATTCCAGCCGCTGATCGTCAGCGACCTGGGCATTTCCCTTGCGCAGTACAACATCTCCAATGCCATCTCCACCGTAGTGAGCGTCGTGGGTTCGCTCGTTATCGGCCATGTTGCCGATAAGGTGAGTGGCCGCGTATTGGGCTCGCTCACCGTTATCGCTACCTCGGCGGTGCTTGCCGGCATGAGCTTTGTCGGTGAGCTGTGGCAGGTCTACGTGCTCTTTGCCGTCTCTGGCTCCTTTGCGAGCGCCTGGATCGTGTGCCTGGTGTGTTCTGTGGTCATGCTCGTATTCCTGCTGGCCTCGGAGCCCATCGCCGCCAAGCTGCGCGCGAGCGTGGCGGGGGAGTAGACGTCCGTCGCTCTTTTCTGTTCGCCCCGTTCTATCCGTGGCCGCCTTGGAAGCCGAATGGATGCTCGTACCATCATTCGGTTTCCAAGGCGGCCACGGGCCTACGAAATGATCCGTTTTCCTCCGTCCCCAACAGATCACGTGATCCGAAGGGGACGGAGGAAAGCGGATCGCAAACAGCGGCGGTGCGTCAGGCCGAACGAGTCCCCATACCCTCGTTCGGTCAGACGCGCCGCCGCGGTTTGTGTTTGTGCCGTATAATGACCGTTACCTATGACGCGATACAAAAGAAAGGTGTTTGCCCATGCAGGCACAGAAGGCGGAGGGAACCCGCGACCTTATCGGCGCCGAGATGCGCGCCTGGCAAAAGATGCAGCAGATTGCGGCCGGCGTGTTCGAGCCGTTTGGTTTTAAACCCATCGAGACGCCCGCGATCGAGCAGGTGGACGTGTTTGTCCACGGCATCGGCCAGTCGACCGACGTCGTGCGCAAGGAGATGTTCCGCGTGTTCAGCGGCGCCAACCTGGAGCGCGTCTTTACCGAGGGTACCGATACCAAGCTCAAGCCCAAGCAGCGCTTGGCGCTTCGCCCCGAGGGCACGGCCGGCGTGGTGCGCGCCGTCGTGGAGAACAACCTGGTGCCCCAGGGCTCCACGCCGTTTAAGGCCTATTACGCCGAGGCCATGTTCCGTGGCGAGCGTCCCCAGAAGGGTCGCCTGCGCCAGTTCCACCAGGTGGGCATCGAGTGGCTCGGCGCTCCCGATCCGGCTGCCGACGCCGAGTGCATCATCATGCTCATGGAGTTCTACAAGCGCCTGGGCTTCGATCTGTCCAAGCTCCGTCTGCTTATTAACTCAATGGGCGATGCGCAGTGCCGTCCGGCATATCGCGAGCAGGTCAAGCAGTTTATCCTCGATCACGCCGACGAGATGTGCGACGAGTGCCGCGAGCGCGCCGAGCTCAACCCGCTGCGCGCCTTCGACTGCAAGAACGACCATTGCCGCGAGATCATGGCCGACGCTCCGCTGATGGGCGACAACCTGTGCGATGAGTGCCGCGAGCACTACGAGCAGGTCAAGCGCTATCTGGACGCCGCCGGTATCGAGTATGTCGAGGATCCCACCCTGGTGCGCGGCCTGGACTACTACACCCGTACTGTCTTTGAGGTCGAGGCTCCCGGCGCCGGTGTCGGCTCCATCGGTGGTGGCGGTCGCTACGATGGCCTCGTTGAGCTCGAGGGCGGTAAGCCCACGGCGGGCGTCGGCTTTGCCGTCGGCTTTGAGCGCGCCCTGCTGGCCCTGCAGGCCTTTGGCAGCGACCTGGGTGCCGAGGAGGTCCCGTGCGTCTACGTTGCCAACGCCGGCAAGGAGCTGCGTCAGAACGTCTTTACCATTACGCAGCAGCTTCGCGCTGCAGGGATTGTGACCGAGGCCGACTATCAGGGCCGTTCGCTCAAGGCCCAGTTTAAGCAGGCCGATAAGGTGGGCGCCAAGCTCATCCTGGTCTTGGGTGGCGACGAGCTTGCCGCCGGCAAGGTCAAGGTGCGCGACATGCAGAGTCACGACGAGGTTCTCGTCGATTTGGCCAACGTGGTCGAGGCGGTTCGCGAGCGCCTGTAGCGCATGTTTTTTGAGCTGCGGGCCTGCTAACGTGCCCTGCTCATGGAGAGCGATTGTTACGGGGGTGTTTCGCATTTATGCGGAATGCCCCCGTTTGCATATGCCGCCCACCGAGAAATACGACCATTTGGGGCAAAAAGCCTTGCAATGCAGAAAATACTTTTGTGTGGTAAAGCGCAATCAGCTTCGAAAGTTTTTGCCGAGTGCCTATAATAAATACCGCATGTTACGTGCATAGAAGGAGGAATGGGAGGAAACGTGGCTGAGAACCTAAGCAACCAGTCTGTACCCGAAGCTGCGGCGCGTGTCGCTGCCGTGGTCAACCGCCTTGTTAACCGAATCGGCTCGAATGCCGAGTCCAGGGAGCGTCTCGCCGAGATCGAGATCCCCGAGGAGCTGCGCGATAATCTGGCGCTGTTCCTGCGCCTGGAGCGCCGTGTGCTTAGCGAGTATGATCCCGAGATCGCGGACCTGTTCGACAAGATTTTGACAGCCGAGATTGTGGCCAACGCCGGAAACCCCGGCACCCGCGCTGCCGACGAGTCCGTCGACGAGCAGGGCGTGCCCGCTGCCGACGAGCCCACCGCCGTGGCGTTTCGTGAAGTCGTTGATCTGATCGACAGCCTGCCGCTCGATAAGCAGCAGGTTATCGTCCGCGCCTTTACGAGCTTCTTCCATCTGGCTAACCTGTCGGAGGAGAACTACCGTGTCGCGCAGCTGCGTGAGCGCGAGGCCGGTGCATCGACCGATACCGAGGTCGATCCCGCCAACGAACTCACCGTCGCCTATCACCAGTTGGTAAACGAGATGGGTGTCGAGGGTGCCAACGAGCTGCTCGGCAAGCTTGAGTTCCACCCTGTCTTTACCGCACATCCCACCGAGGCCCGTCGCAAGGCCGTCGAGGGCAAGATTCGCCGTATCTCCAACCTGCTGGAGGAGCGTCCGCGTCTGGGCGGCTCCGACCTGGTGGAGAACGAGCGCCATATGCTGCAGGAGATCGACGCCCTGGTGCGTACGAGCCCCATCGCGTTGAAGAAGCCCACGCCGGTCGAGGAAGCCGATACCATCATCGACATCTTCGATAACACGCTGTTCGACGTTATCCCCGTCATCTATCGTCGTTTTGACGACTGGGTGCTGGGTGATAAGGCCGGTACCGTGCCGCCGCTGTGCCCGGCATTCTTCCATCCCGGCAGCTGGATCGGCTCCGACCGTGACGGCAACCCCAACGTCACCGCCAAGGTGAGCCGCGAGGTCGCTGCTAAGTACTTTACGCACATGGTGCTCAAGCTCGAGGACAAGTGCCGCCGCATCGGCCGCAACCTGACGCTCGAGGCCACCTACAGCAAGCCGTCTGCCGAGCTCATCAACCTGTGGAACCATCAGGTCGAGATGAGCACCCAGTACACCGCACGTGCCGAGCTGATCTCCGAGCACGAGCCGCATCGCGCCGTCATGCTCGTCATGGCCGACCGTCTGAACGCCACCGTGCGTCGCATCACCGACACCATGTACCACAGCGCCGATGAGTTCCTGGATGACCTGCGTGTCGTTCAGCGCTCCCTGGCCGCCTGCGGTGCCGTCCGTGCTGCCTACGGCCCGGTCCAGACCATTATCTGGCAGGTCGAGTCCTTCGGCTTCCATATGGTCGAGATGGAGTTCCGTCAGCACTCCGTGGTGCACGCCCGCGCCCTCAAGGATATCCACGAGAACGGTATCCACGGCGACCTGCAGCCCATGACGCGCGAGGTCATCGATACCTTCCGCGCTATCGGCTCCATCCAAAAGCGCTACGGCAAGAAGATGGCGCACCGCTACATCATCTCGTTCACCAAGAGCGCCCAGCATGTGGCCGACGTCTTTGAGCTTGCCCACCTGTCCTTTGCACATGAGGAGGATGTCCCCGAGCTCGACGTGATCCCGCTGTTCGAGCAGCTCGAGGACCTCGAGGGCTGCGTCGACGTGCTCGACCAGATGCTTACGCTGCCTGTGGTGCAAAAGCGCCTTGCCCAGACCAACCGCCGCATGGAGGTCATGCTGGGCTATTCCGACTCCTCCAAGGATGCCGGTCCTACCACGGCCATGCTCGCGCTGCACTCCGCGCAGGAGCGCATTGCCAAGTGGGCCGAGAAGAACGATATCGACCTGGTGCTCATGCACGGTCGCGGCGGTGCCGTGGGCCGTGGCGGCGGCCCGGCCAACAAGGCCGTGCTGGCGCAGCCCAAGGGTTCGGTCAACTGCTTCTTTAAGCTCACCGAGCAGGGCGAGGTCATCTTTGCCCGTTACGGCAACCGCACGCTGGCTCAGCGCCATGTTGAGTCCGTTGCCGCCGCAACGCTTTTGCAGTCGGCCCCGAGTGTCGAGAAGACTAACACCGAGACCACGCAGAAGTTCTGGGATATGGCCGAGAAGCTTAACGCCGCAAGCCACGAGCGCTATCTGGACCTGCTGAACACCGAGGACTTTACGCCGTGGTTCTCGACCGTGACGCCGCTGACCGAGGTCGGTCTGCTGCCGATCGGCTCGCGTCCCGCCAAGCGTGGCTTGGGCGCCAAGTCGCTCGACGACCTGCGTACCATTCCGTGGATCTTCAGCTGGAGCCAGGCGCGCATTAACCTGGCCGCTTGGTACGGCCTGGGCACCGCCTGCGAGCAGTTGGGCGACCTTGACCAGCTCAAGGCTGCCTACCAGGAGTGGCCGTTCTTCCGCACCTTTATCGACAACATCGAGATGTCGATTGCTAAGACCGATCAGCGCATTGCCAAGATGTATCTGCATCTGGGCGACCGCGATGATCTGTCCAAGAAGGTCTTTACCGAGATGCAGCTCACCCGTAAGTGGGTCCTTGCCATCGTCGGTGATGAGTGGCCGCTGCAGCGTCGTCGCGTGCTCGGCTGCGCCGTCCGCGTGCGTAACCCCTATGTCGACGCTCTGTCCATCGCCCAGGTCCGCGCCCTTCGCGAGGTGCGTATGAACCAGGACGAGATGGCCGAGGAGAAGAAGGCCGAGTACATGAGCCTGATTCTTTCGACTGTGACCGGCGTCTCGGCAGGACTGCAGAACACGGGGTAATCGATAGCCCTGTAGTCGTCCGGGTCCGCCATTAGTTTACTTTTAGGCACGTCCTCGGACATGCAAGAAGCCCTCGCTGCGCACTTTGTGCGGCGAGGGCTTCTTGCGTCCTGCGGAGTGTGCCTAAAAGTAAACTAATGGCGGACCCTGCGATGTCCGGTCTTCGGCGGATTACTGGCTGGGGGAATAATGGCGCGCTTCGCGCGTTTGGAAAGGGCTTCGTGCTGCGGAATGCATTCAGAGGGAAACCCGTCGGGTCCCTTCGTCCTCGGTCTTCGGGGATTAAAGCTGAGGAGAAGAATGGCGCGCTTCGCGCTTAATGTGGAGTGCGGCGAGGGCTTCTTGCGTCCTGCGGAGTGTGCCTAAAAGTAAACTAATGGCGGGCCCTGCGATGTCCGGTCTTCAGTGGATTACTGCTGGGGGAATTAATGGCGCGCTTCGCGCGTTTGGAAGGGGCTTCGTGCTGCGGAATGCATTCAGAGGGAAACCCATCGGGTCCTTTCGTCCTCGGTTTTCGGCGGATCAGCCGCTGGGTGAGGGTGGTGCTTGGGGCGACGTGCAAAAAACGGAGTTTTCAGCAGCCAAAGATTGGTGCATAAGGCTATGGGTGACGTTCGCGGCCCCTGTTGATGCTTTTGCACGACGATTGAGCTTTGGCGATGTTCATATATGGCTGGTTTCTCGCCGCATGCTATCCAGATGGGTCGAGTCATGAGGACTATCTACCTTTTGAAAGACCTTTGGCACCAAAATCTTATCCCGCGATGCTGAATACTCGCAAAAATGCACGCTCCGGAGGGTACTACCCTGTTACGGCTAGAAATCCATGCGCTATTATATGCAACTAATTAACGCATTTATGCAAAATGGCTTACGTGCGTACGTCTCGGGCTAGATGTTTGCCTCGGCGCTGCGTAAATCATCCTGTCTATAGTGTCTTTGACAGGCGGCCGCGGTCCCCTTTGGGATCGCGGTCGTTTTGTTGTGGGTCAAATATGAACGTTGTGTTAATGAGTCGGTGGACGGTGATGTTTTTCGGTGGGCGGCGTATCCTTCCAACGGTTTATCTAGTGTGTTAGTTGAAAGGAAGAGGGCGCTCGTCATTGTTTGAATGTGAACTACCGTTTGACCACAAGACGTTGCATCTGGAGCTCGAGGATAAGAATTTCGCGGGTGTGATGGAAGGTCATCAAAACGAGTTTAAGACTACAAAATCGCAGGAAGAGCTGGTGGAGGAGTCGCTTGCCAACCCTTATGGTTCGCCTTCGCTCGAGGAGCTTTGTGCTGGCAAGAAGGATATCGTCATTATTAGCTCCGATCATACGCGCCCCGTTCCCTCGCGTGTGACGATGCCTATTCTGCTGCATCACATCCATTCCGCTGCGCCCGAGGCTCGAGTGCGTATTTTGGTTGCTACGGGTATGCACCGTCCGTCGACGCACGAGGAACTCGTCAACAAGTATGGCGAGGAGATTGTTGCCAACGAGGAAATCGTTATGCACGTCGCGACTGACGACAGCATGATGAAAAAGATCGGCACCCTGCCTTCTGGTGGCGAGTGCATCATCAACAAGATTGCCGCCGATTGCGATCTGCTGCTTGCCGAGGGCTTCATTGAGCCGCATTTCTTTGCCGGTTTCTCTGGTAGCCGCAAGTCCGTCCTGCCTGGCGTCGCCAGCTACAAGACCATCATGTACAACCACAACGGTCAGTTTGTGAATGATTCCCACTCGCGTGCCGGCAACCTGTGCCACAACCACGTGAGCGAGGACATGTTTGCCGCCGCCGAGATGGCTCACCTTGCCTTTGTGCTTAACGTGGTGCTCAACGGCAAGCACGAGGTCATCGGTTCTTTTGCCGGCGATATCCATAAGGCGCACGAGGCTGGCTGCGAGTTCGTGAAGAGCCTTGCCGGCGTTGAGCCCGTCGAGTGCGAGATTGCCATCACCACCAACGGCGGTTACCCGCTCGATCAGAACATCTACCAGGCCGTGAAGGGCATGTGCTCTGCCGAGGCCACGCTTCCCGAGGGCGGTGTGATCATCGACGTTGCCGGTTGCGCTGACGGTCACGGTGGCGAGGGCTTCTATCACAACATCGCCGACAACGATCCGGCAGAGTTTGAGCGTGCCTGCATCGATCGTCCCAAGGACGAGACCCTGCCCGACCAGTGGACGAGCCAGATCTTTGCCCGCATCCTGGCGCATCACCCTGTGATCATGGTCACCGACCTGTGCGATCACCAGATGCTCAAGGATATGCACATGACGCCGGTCAACACCCTCGAGGAGGCGCTCAAGCTTGCCTTTGAGATGAAGGGTGCCGATGCCAAGGTCGCTGTCATTCCCGATGGCCTGGGCGTTGTCGTCGCGCAGCACTAGTGCGCGGCCTAAACGAATCGTTTATAACCGACAAGAAAGATAAGGTTTTATGCTTACCAAACTCCTCTGCGAATTCGGCGCAACGGCCCTCATGATCATCTTTGGCGTGGGCGTGCACTGCGATACCGTGCTTAAGGGCACTAAGTATCAGGGCTCCGGCCACATGTTTGCCATCACCACCTGGTCTTTTGGCATCTCGGTCTGCCTGTTTGTCTTTGGCGGCGCCGTGTGCATGAACCCGGCTATGGTGCTTGCCCAGTGCATCGTCGGTCTGGTGCCGTGGAGCAGCTGCATCCCCTTCATGCTTGCCGATATGCTTGGTGGCTTCGTGGGCGCCTGCATCGCATGGCTCATGTATGCCGATGAGTTCAAGGCTTCAGATGGCGTCGTCGACCCCATTGCCCAGCGCAATATCTTCTCGACCAACCCCACCACCGAGGGTACGAACTATGCCCGCAACTTCTTCTGCGAGGCTATCTGCACCTTTGTGTTCATCAGCGCTATTCTCGCCGCTGCTAGCCGTGCTGGTGAGAACGTTTTGATGCTCGCTATCTGCGTCGGTCTGATCGTTTGGGCTGTTGGCATGGGCATGGGCGGCATCACCGGATTCGCCATGAACCAGGCTCGTGACCTTGGTCCTCGCATGGCCTATCAGGTGCTGCCGATCAAGAACAAGGCTGACAACAACTGGAAGTACGGCCTGCTCGTTCCTGGCATCGCTCCGTTTATCGGTGCTGCTCTGGCCGCGCTGTTTGTGCATGGTTTCTTGGGCATGTTCTAGTCTGAGGCTACATAGTTGTCCGCCGTCCGCATGGGGTAACTTCCCAGCGCGTCCTCGGACATGCAAAAAGGCTCGCTGCGCACTTTGTGCGGCGAGCCTTTTTGCGTCCTGCGGAGTGCGCTGGGAAGTTACCCCATGCGGACGGCTGCGGGGTCTTTGTTGCGTTCGCACAAGCAACCCAATATATATCTGAATTTGGATGGGAGGGGCTTGTTGCTGGTAGGGGCGTTGGGCTTCTGTCGACACTTTGGGATGGATTGTGCTTTGGGTTGGGGCGGCGCTTTGAGATGAGGTCGGAACTTTGGGATGAGGGGTTTACTCAGTTGAAGAGAGGCTTAATGGCTGATAGGTAGTCTTTGGCTACTTCGGCCTTATCTGCTTGGAAGTTGTGCCAGGCCCACCATTGGACCATTCCTACGAAGCTTGAGGCTATGTGGTGTAGTAGGAAGCTTCGGTCCATGGTTCCGGCGGGGCCTGCGGGGTCGACGGGGACGGTTTCGGCTGCTCGTGACATGATGGTCTTGCGGAGACAGTCGGCGAAGACGCGCGAGCCGGCTCCGGCTACGAGGGCTCGAACGCCTTGGCGGCGCTCCCAGAGGTTGTTGAGGATATGCTCGACCTGCACGAGTGGGTCGTCGAGCGGTGTGCCATCGTCGTCGAGGGCGTGGGTGCAGATGTCGCTCACGCCCTCGGACAGTAGGTCGTCTTTGCTCTTAAAGAGGCCGTAGAATGTGGCCCGACCAACATGGGCACGAGCGATGATGTCGCCGACGGTAATCTTGCCGTAATCCTCTTCGCGTAGCAGCTCGGAGAACGCTGCAACGATGGCAGCGCGGCTTTTTTCTTTGCGGGCATCCATGGCTATGCATCCACGTGAACGAGTAGACAACGGAGCGTGCCGGAGCAACCCTCGTAGGGGCGCTTGCCGGCGCCGTAGCCGACGGCTTCGATGTGGTAGCGTGCCGGCAGGTGTTCGGACGTGTGCAGCGCGGTAACGATGGCGGCGCCCGTGGGCGTCACGAGCTCGCCGGCGACCGGTGCGGGCGTGAGGGCGATATTGCCCGCCTGGCACAGGTTGACGACAGCGGGGACGGGAATGGGCATAAGGCCGTGGGCGCAGTGGATGGTGCCGTGGCCCTCGGAGAGCGACTCGACGACAATATCCTCGATGCCCAGGTCATCGAGGCAGATGGCGACCGAGCAGATGTCAACGATGGAGTCGACGGCGCCCACCTCGTGGAACATGACGGTCTCGGGCGTTTTGCCGTGGGCCTTTGCCTCGGCGGCGGCGAGCGCGGTAAAGATGGCGAGCGCACGACGCTTGGCGCCATCGCTTAGCTGCGAGCCGTCGATGATAGCAGTGACGTCCGCCAAAGAACGGTGGTGATGGTGGTGGGCGTGATGATGGCCCTCGTGGTCATGGCCGTGGGCCTCATGATCATGTTCGTGACAGTGACTGTGCTCGTCGTGCTCATGATGGTGGTGCTCAAGCTCGTGCGTGTGTTCGGCAGCTGCTTCGTTGCCGTAGAGCCAGGCCATATCGTGATCGTGGTTCTCGAGCTCCTCTGCAAGCTGGACGTCGAAATCGCAGGCGTCGATGCCATGCTTGTTTGCACGCGTGACGGCAATCTCAAAGCCGTCGACCGGCAGCGTGGCGAGCTGTTCGCGCAGGTGCTCCTCGCTGGCGCCCAGGTCGAGCAGGGCCGCGACGGTCATGTCGCCGCTGATGCCCGAGGTGCCGTCGATGATAAGCGTGTGCTGATGGTTGGACATAAAATGCTCCTTAACGGGCGCGAGGTGTGCCGGCGCTCAGATGATTGATAAGACTTGCCTGGTAGGCGGCGCCAAAGCCGTTGTCGATATTGACGACCGAAACGCCGCTGGCGCAGGAGTTGAGCATGGCGAGCAGCGCGGCTACGCCACCAAAGCTCGCGCCGTAGCCCACGCTGGTGGGAACGGCAATGACCGGACAGCTCACCAGACCGCCGATAACGCTCGCCAGGGCGCCTTCCATGCCGGCGATGGCGATGACCACCTGCGCCTGGGCAAGTTCCTCGGCATGTGCGAGCAGGCGGTGCAGGCCGGCGACACCTACGTCGTAGAGGCGGTCGACCTCGTTGCCATAGAACTCGGCCGTCAATGCGGCCTCTTCGGCGACGGGCAAGTCGCTCGTGCCGGCGCAGGCGACGACGATGCGTCCGTTGCCGGTAGGGGAGGGCTTGCCGCCCACGAGGGCGAGCTGTGCGTTCGGGACATATCCCAGGTCAATGCCGTTGCCGAGAAGCTCAGCGGTGCGCGCGGCTTTTTCGGCATCCAGGCGCGTGACCAGGATGCGCTCCTGGCCGGCATCGCGCAGTGCTTCGATAATGGCGGCAATCTGCTCGGCGGTTTTACCGGCACCGTAGACAACCTCGCCGGCTCCCTGGCGCACTCCGCGCGAAAGATCGAGCTGCGCAAAGCCCAAATCGGCGGTCGGAGCCGTCTGGATGCGCGTAAGGGCATCGGCAGGGGTGACTGCTCCGCCGGCAACATCGCTCAGCAATTGCTCAAGATCTTGCTTATCCATATATGTTCCCTTCGACGGCGCAAAGTCTAGCACTCAAAGGGTACGTTTCCGAACACTAAGACAAAATTGTTCGGAAACTATAGGACAGACTGATTCAATTGTTAGACGGATCGACTAGTCGCGCAGGATGATGTCCATGGCGAGCATCAGGTTGCGCTCGTCGATGGCAAACGGGGCGGCTTCGCGCGTCTTGGGCTTGGCACAAAACGCGATGCCCGTGCCCGCGGCCTGAATCATGGGGATGTCGTTTGCTCCGTCGCCAATAGCGACCGTGTGGGCCATGTTGACGCCGCACTCAACTGCCCAATCCAGCAGCTGGATAAGCTTGGACTCCTTGGTCACAATGTCTGCCGCCAGCTTGCCGGTGAGCTTACCGTCCACGACCTCCAGGCGGTTGGCCAGGCAAAAATCGATGCCCGCGGCGGCTACGATCTTATCGGCGACCTCGTGGAAGCCGCCGCTTACCACGCCGACCTTCCAACCCTTGCTGTGCGCCGAGCGCACAAGCTCCAGCGCGCCGGGGGTAAACGTCACACGCGCAAAGGTGCGCTCGAACACACTCTCGTCCAAGCCGGCAAGCAGCCCCACGCGCTCCTCGAGAGCCTGCTTAAAGCCGAGCTCGCCGCGCATGGCGCGTTCGGTGATCCGCGCAACCTCCTCGCCCACGCCGGCCTCCTCGCCCAACAGGTCGATGACCTCCTGGTTGATGAGCGTGGAATCGATATCCATAACGATGAGGCGTGCAGTCATGACGGGCCTTTCCGAGTGCAGTTGTATTGGGGCACATTGTCGCACGGGGCGTGCCTTGGCGAAGGCCGGGCTGCGTCAATTGTTTCGTCTCCGTCAAGTCTTTGGGCAAGAGTTACTTTTTCGCGGTACATCGACGCGGGTGCGATAAGATAGAACGCCATGTTCGGCTGCGCGGTTTACGCAGGCTGGGCAAATCTGTACGACGCCGCCCGGAACGACACGGGGCGGCACAGATCCATAAAGGAGGATCACTGGTATGAGCCAGACCCGTCCCATCGATGAGCATTCCATGCACACCCGTACCTGCGGCGAGCTTCGCTTCGAGAACGTGGGCGAAGAGGTCACCCTCACCGGTTGGGTGAGCCGTCGCCGCGACCACGGCGGCCTTATTTTCTGCGACCTTCGCGACCGCGAGGGCATCACGCAGCTCACCTTCGACCCCGAGCACTCCGATGGCGATGCCTTTAAGATCGCCGAGACCATGCGTCCCGAGTGGCCCATCAAGATCCACGGCGTCGTGCGCGCCCGTGGCGAGGAGACCACCAACACCAAGCTCGCGACCGGCGAGATCGAGGTCCTGACCGACCACGCCGAGGTGCTCAACACGTCCGTCACCCCGCCGTTCCAGATCGAGGACGGCATCGAGACCAGCGAGGACACCCGCCTGCGCTATCGCTATCTGGACCTCCGCCGTCCCGAGATGATGGCCAACCTCAAGCTGCGCTCCGACTTCACCTTTGCCATTCGCGAGGCGCTGCACAACCGTGAGTTCATGGAGGTCGAGACGCCCTCCCTGTTTAAGTCCACGCCCGAGGGTGCCCGCGACTTCATCGTTCCCAGCCGTATTCAGCCGGGCAACTTCTACGCCCTGCCGCAGTCCCCGCAGCTCCTGAAGCAGCTGCTCATGGTCGGTGGCGTCGAGCGCTACTACCAGGTTGCCAAGTGCTTCCGCGACGAGGACCTGCGTGCCGACCGTCAGCCCGAGTTCACCCAGGTCGATATCGAGATGTCCTTTGTGGACCAGAACGACGTCATGAGTGCACTCGAGGAGGTCCTGTCCGATGCCTTCGGCCGCATGGGTGTCGAGATGCCCACGCCGCTGCGTCGCATGGACTACTGGGAGGCCATGGACACCTATGGCTCCGACAAGCCCGATACTCGCTATGGCATGCACCTGGTCGACCTGACCGACATCTTTGCCAACTCCAAGTTCAAGGTCTTTGCGACTGCCGCAAACGAGGAAGGCTCTGTCGTCAAGGCCATCAACGCCAAGGGCGCCGGTGCCTGGGCACGTGCCAAGATCGATAAGCTCGCCGGCGTGGCCTCCACGTTTGGCGCCAAGGGTCTGGCCTGGATCGCCTTCCGCGAGGACGGCTCCATCAACAGCCCCATCGTCAAGTTCTTCTCGGACGAGGAGATGGCGGCTCTGCGCGAGCGCATGGACGTCGAGCCCGGCGACCTTGTGATGTTCGCCGCCGGCCCGCGTCTGCTCTCCGACGAGATCCTGGGCGGCATGCGTTCTCACATGGCCAACGCACTCGAGATCAGGCGCGAGGGCCACGACTTCCTGTGGGTCGTCAACTTCCCGCTGTTCCACTGGGATGAGGACCGTAAGGCTTACGCTGCCGAGCATCAGCCCTTTACCCTGCCGACCGAGACCGACATCGCCAAGATCGAGGCCGACCCGTTGGCTGCCGGTTCTTGCACCTACGACTTTGTCATGGACGGCTTTGAGGCCGGCGGCGGCGGTATGCGTATCCACAACGCCGAGATGCAGATGTCCATGCTCAAGCTCCTGGGCTTTACCGAGGAGCGCGCCGAGTCTCAGTTTGGCTTCCTCATGGAGGCCCTCAAGTTTGGTGCGCCCCCGATGGGCGGTTTCGCTCTGGGCCTGGACCGCGTGTGCATGCTGCTCACCGGTTCCGACTCCATCCGCGACGTCATGGCGTTCCCTAAGACGGCCAGCGGCTCCGACCTTATGTCGGGCGCTCCGAGTGCCGTTTCCGGCGCCCAGCTCAAGGACGTCAGCCTGCGCCTGATGTAGGCAAACGGCTACATATTGCCTGTAACGAGGGAAGGACGCGTGCCTTCCCTCGTTTTTTATGCGCGGGCGTTGCGAGGGCATAGGTTGACTGGACGTCGCGGAAACTGCGTCCCAGAATTTGCGTCCAAAACGGGTCGCAGTTGGTGGCGCGCGCAGACGTGGTGTAAGAGTGTCCTGAGGTCCGTCGCTGCAAGCCCCGATGTTACTCCTTCTTGAGGCCGC
>NZ_WQPK01000048.1 GCF_018785265.1 Collinsella aerofaciens
TACGACGTCTACTACCGCGTCCACGCCTCCAACATCGGCTGGATGGCCTGGGCCAAGGACGGCGAGGAGGCCGGCACCACGGGCTTCGGCAGGAGCGTCGAGGCCGTCCAGATCAGGCTCGTCAAGAAGGGCGACGCCGTCCCCTCTTCCGACGGCGCCAACGTCGACTACGCCTTCAAGAAGAAGCCCATGTCCCTGACTTATCGGGCCCACGTCTCCAACGTGGGCTGGCAGGGCGCCGTCTCGGACGGCGCGACCGCCGGCACCACCGGCCGCGGCCTCGCCCTCGAGGACCTCAAGCTCTCGCTCGACAGCTCCGACTACTCGGACGGCTCTTCCGTCCAGATCGACGCCCACGTCTCTGGCATCGGCTGGCAGGGCTGGGACACCCCCTCGGCCTCCGAGGGCGGAACCACCGGCCAGGGACGCGCCGTCGAGGCCG
>NZ_WQPK01000049.1 GCF_018785265.1 Collinsella aerofaciens
C
This sequence comes from Collinsella aerofaciens, assembly GCF_018785265.1. Classification (GTDB taxonomy): domain Bacteria; phylum Actinomycetota; class Coriobacteriia; order Coriobacteriales; family Coriobacteriaceae; genus Collinsella; species Collinsella aerofaciens_AI. The sequence goes on from NZ_WQPK01000049.1 coordinate 2, forward strand.
AGGTCGTGCTTCACCCTGAGGTCTATACTCATGGAAAACCTCCCATTTCCCGATGTCCAAGAAATGGGAGGCAGTTCACAGGCACCTTTGTGGTGGTTTCCCTTGTGGTGGTTCCAAGTGTATAGCCTTTGCAACCTGCGGTCGCTAGACAAACAGCACGTGCGCGAGCAGGGCACACACGCACACCGCTCCAAATACCAGTGCCACGATCGAAATTACGCGATCGGCCATATCCATGTTGGCACGATTCGTAAAGAACCGATCTTCGGCGGCGTCGACGCGCGCCTCACGCACCATTTCGACCACCGCCTCACGGCCATCGAGCGCCTTTGTATCCATGTTTACCTCCCCGGCCTCATGCTTATCCATCAAAAACCAACTCCGTGTAGCCGCCGACGTCTACGGCCGCTCGTTGGGGGCCAGGCGCTGCATCTTGTTCACGGCCTTGAACTTGGTGAACAGCGGCACGTACTCAAAGCTCACGTTGGAGTTCTCCAGGCCGTACCAACGCGCAGGCGTGCCGGCGGCGCGGCGGATGATGTACTTGAGCGTGATGGCCGTACGCTCGCTCGGCTCCACATCGCTTTCGGGCGCCAGAAGCTTACGGATCAGGACGAACTTGAACGTGCCGATGTTACCCGGATCCTTGTAGACCGAGTAGTCATGCGTCTGCGGCGGCAGCTCGCCGGTGGCAGCCAGGTCCTGAACGACCTGACGCAGGTAGGCATTGACGCGCTGGTTGATCTTGTAGCCCAGGTACAGATGCACGCGGAACACGTAATCGGTGCCGAACGTCTCGACCGAATAGGCAAAGGTGTGCGGTTCGTCCATGGTCTCGACATTCACAAACCACCAGGCGCGGGCGCGCTTGGGATGCTTGTCCAAGATCGAATAGACGATATCGCGGTCGATGTAGTCGGTATGGGTGTCCTTGGTCAGGTACACGACGTTGTCGCTCATGCGCTCGTAACGGTCGTCGTCGCGCAGGCGCTTGAGCTGCGGCAGGTAGCTGCGCAGCGGCAGAAGCGTAAACTGGCGCTGCTCAACAGCCGTACCGTTGTACCAGCACACCATGATGCCCATGATGAGCGCGGCCATGAGGATGGTGAAGTAGCCGCCGTGGAAGAACTTGGTAAGTGAGCTCACGAAGAAGAAGCCTTCGAGCAAAAGGAAGAAGGCCGCGAAGATCCACGGAGCAACCTTGAGCTTGCGCTCCTCGTGCAGGTAGAAGAAGAGCAGCAGCGTGGTGCACATCATAGTCAGCGTAATGGCAAGGCCGTAGGCGGCTTCCATATGCGCCGAGTTCTGGAACAGCAGCACCACGATGACGCAGCCGACAAGCATGACGTTGTTGACCATGGGGATGTAGAGCTGGCCCTTGGTCTCGGCAGGGTAGAAGACCTGCATGTGCGGCATGAGGTCCAGACGGCTGGCCTCGGACACCAGCGAGAATGCGCCGGTGATGAGCGCCTGCGAGGCAATGATGGCCGCGACGGTGGAAAGGCCGACGGCAAACGGGCGCAGGCCCGGGGCGAGCATCTGGTAGAACGGGTTGAGGTCGGCAATGCCCATGAGCTCGGGGTTGGCAGCGTTGTTCATAAGCCAAGCGCCCTGGCCCATATAGGAAAGCAGCAGGCAGCACTTAACGAACGGCCAGGTAGCGTAGATGTTGCCGCGGCCGACGTGGCCCATGTCGGAGTAGAGCGCCTCGGCACCGGTGGTGGCGAGGAAGCAGCTGCCCAGAATCATGATGCCCGCGTGGTTGTTGGGGCTCAGCAAAAAGGCGATGCCGCGCACCGGGTTGAGGCACAGCAGCACGGCGGGGTGCTGGAAGACAAAGAACAGACCCGTGCCGCCCAGGAACAGGAACCACAGCGTCATGATGGGGCCAAAGGCGTGACCGATCTTGGCCGTACCGATGCGCTGTACCAAGAAGAGCACGATGATGATGGCGAGCGTAATGGCGACGACGCGGCCTTGGTCATCGCCCAGCACGGCATGGACCGCCGGGATGGTGCGCAGGCCCTCGATGGCCGTGGTAACGGTAACGGCCGGCGTGAGGATGCCGTCGGCGAGCAGCGCGGCGCCACCTAGCATGGCGGGGATGATAAGCCACTTGCCACAGCGCTTGACCAGACTGTACAGGGCAAAGATACCGCCCTCGCCATGGTTATCGGCGCGCAGCGAGATGAGCACATACTTGATGGTGGTCAGCAACGTGACCGTCCACACGACAAGGGAGAGCGCGCCGAGCACGAACTCCTCCGTGACGCTTCCGATGCCGCCGTTGCCGGCAACGAGCGCCTTGGTTACATACATAGGGCTGGTGCCGATATCGCCGTACACCACGCCCAGCGTGACGAGCATCGCCGAGATGCTCACAGGAATCGCAGCGTGCGAAGCTGCCTCCTTGGCCTTTTGTTCCATAAGCCGGTTTCCTCCCAACTTTAATGTTCGAAGGAATTATAGGTAATCGGCCCATGTTTGAATGGCACTGTTTTCCCAGCTAGATAAACATTTATACGGCCTTTAAGCCACCTCGGCGATATGGAATGTGACAAAGGGACTGTCTCTTTGTCGCATCCGTCATTTTCCGAGCCAATTTTTGAACCACCACTCCATGGAGCGGCTCATCTCGGCCATAAAGGGACTCGTGTGCTTGCGGGTATAGATGTCCACGACGCGCTCCCCCACCACGCGGGCATGCGGACGGAACATCGCGTCCATCTCGGCTACCTGCGCGTCCATAGTCGCAGCATCGGCGCGGCAGTAGCGCTCCTCGTGCACCAGGTTCACCACGGGATGCGCAATGGCCGGACGCTCCTTACGGGGCGTGCCGATGATGAGCATCGACAGCGGCATGGTATACGGAGGCAGATCGAGCAGCTCGGCCACTTCCTCGGCATTCTCTACGATATCACCGATGTAGCAGCTCCCCAGGCCCAGGGCCTCGGCGGCGACCACGGCGTTTTGCGCAGCGATCACGGCGTCCTGGGCCGCGATGGCAAAGTCACCCAAACCCGGTGCACGGCGGGGCGCCTTGCCCGTGCGCTCGACAAACTCGGGCTCAAAGCAGCCCACGTGCTCAAACAGATCGATCCACTTGGCATAGTCGACCACAAATATAAGTGCCCAGGGCGCCTTGGCGATCATGGGCTGGTGGTCGCACAGGTCGGCCAGACGATCCAGCGTAGCCTGCTCGCGAATGCTCACGATGGAATACATCATCATGGCGCCCGCCGACGGCGCGCGACTCGCCGCATGCAAAATTGCCGCCCGCTGCTCGTCGGTCACCGCCACGGGACGGTCGTCGTCATCACGCGCGAAGGCACGCGTGGAGGAACGGTGCTCCAACGTGTCCAGCACCGCATTGCCCGTCGTCTCGACCGGATAACCGCCCGCGTCCATGCCAGCGTCCACGTCACCCACACTCGTCATACAAGCCCGTTCGTTCATCGCCTCATCCTCGCCAATTCTTTAAGAAGCCTTTACGTTTCCGTGTAATTCCCGTCCATTATCGCGCAGGTCGCCACTACATTGCGCCACACCGTCACACGTGCGCGTTAATATGGCTGGTTGTTGTGCGCAGACACCAATTGCAGCGCATATCTTGGTAACAATCGGGTAAACCCCCGCTTTCGTACGTTTTAGTTTGTGAGGAGTCTCAGCATGTTCGCTGCCGCCATCTCGCTCGTCGGTCTTGCGGCGACCGTCTACCTTGTCTTGCGCGAGGCCAAGGCCATTCGCGCTCAGTCGGGCACCGTTGCCAAGGGCGCCTTCGCCTGGAGCGTCGCCTTTGGCCTGTTCCAGCTCTTTTTGACCGTCTGGGGCGCTATTGGCCTCGTCGCGCAGAACGAGCCGCTCGCCTTCGTGATGCTCATCCTGACCAACGCCATCCTCACCGGCTGCGCTTGGGCCAGCATCGCCCGCGACCGCATCGCCCCGCGCGTCTTTGCGTTCGCCGGGCCCGACGCCCCCGCCCCCACCGGCAAGCTCGCCCGCCTGCGCGGAGCCTTTGTGGGTAAACCGCTCGTCGCCGCCGTCCTGTGCCTGCTGCTCGCCGGCGTCTTTGCGCTGCTGGGCATGGAGGTCTCGTCCAACCACGACTTTACCTGGGTCTACCCCCTGTGCATCCTGCTCGAGTGGGCCATCATCACCACGCTCATGGTCGGCCTGTTCTTCCTGTTCCAGCGCCACGGCGCAGCCCCCGCGGTCTTGGCCTTTGCCCTCTTTGTCCTGGGCATTGCCGAGTTCTTCGTCATCACGTTTAAATCCATGCCCATCCAGCCGGGCGACCTTTCGGCCATCTCCACCGCCGCCGCGGTCGCCGGCACCGGCTACACCTTCTCGATCTCGCTGTTCTGCGTGCTGTCCATGGGCTTTACCGCCATCGCCATGCTGCTGTGCGAGTACGCCGGCCTGGTGGCACCGCACCGTCAGAAGGGCGCCGCCAACGCCAAGCGCATGCTGCTCACCAACCTGCTCGTCGCCGTGCTGTGCCTGGGCGGTGTGACCGCACACGTCACGCTCATCGACTACTACAACACCCTCGGCATCACCGTCTACACCTGGCGCCCGCTCGAGAGCTACTGGCGCGAGGGCTACCTGCCCGCTTTCATTAGCGCAGCGCAGTCCATCAAGCCGCCCAAACCCGCCGACTACTCCGTCGACGATGCCAAGGCCACGCTCAAAAAGTACGCCAAGGCCTACGACAAGTCCGACGCGGCCAAGAGCGACGAGCGCGCCGCCGCAAAGGAGCAATTCAACAGCGAGAAGCCCACGGTCATCGCCATCATGAACGAAACGTTCTCGGATCTGTCGATCTACCAGAACATGCGCGCCGGCTACGAGGGCCCGCAGTACTTTAAGAACCTGTCCAACTGCCTCAGCCGCGGCAAGCTCTATGTGAGCGCCTACGGCGGCGGCACCGCCAATACCGAGTTTGAGTTTATGACCGGCAATTCCATGGCCAACCTGGGCTCGGGCGTGTACCCCTACACCATCTACAACATGGAAACGACCGGGAACCTGGCAGAGCAGTTCAAGTCGCTCGGATATTCCACCACGGCCATGCACCCCAACCACGCCACCAACTGGAACCGCGAGAACGTCTACAAGGACTTTGGCTTTGACCAGTTCCTGTCCATCAACGATTTCCAGGGCGCCGATACCCTGCGCGGCATGGTGACCGACCAGGCTACCTACGACAAGATTCTTGAGCTGCTCGACCAGAACGCCGATCCGCAGTTTATCTTCGACGTGACCATGCAGAACCACTCGGGCTACGACACGGGTCTGCTGCCGGTCGACAAGCAGATGCACCTGAATATCGACACGACCGATTTGGACGCCAAGACCGTCGAGGACGGCACGCTCTCCGATGTCGACGAGTATGTCTCGTGCATCGAGCAGTCCGACCAGGCGCTGCGCTACTTCCTCAACGCCCTGAGCAAGCTCGACCGTAAGGTGGTCGTGGTGTTCTGGGGCGACCACCAGCCGTTCTTCCCGTCCAAGTTCAATGACAAGTGGTTTACCGGCGAAGACGATGCTACGCATCAGGAGCGCCTGTGGCAGACCGACTACATCATCTGGGCCAACTACGACGTTGCCGGCTGCGACCAGACGAGCGAGACCGACGACCTGTCCACCAACTACCTGTCCACCCAGCTGATGCAGCTGATCGGCGCCCCGCTGACCGACTACCAGAAAGCGCACATGACGCTGCGTAAGTCGCTGCCCGCCATCAACTCGGTGGGCTACGAGGACGCCAGGCTGCGCTGGGCGCTCTCCTCCAACGTCACCGGTGACGACGCCGCTGCCGCAGCCGCAACCAAGGCGCGCGAGGATTACGCCAAGATGCAGTACTACGAGATGTTCCGCGACGGCAAGAACGTCTACACCGAGCACTTCCAGACCGAGGCCAACGAGACCGACCCCAACCTGGCGCCGGGTACGACCAAGATTAAGTAGCGGGTCACTCATAACTGGTTCGTCTGCCCGGCGGCGCGGAACGTAAGGTTCCCTGCTCGGACAGTCCTGCTCGCACGGAGAGCACATTAAGTGCTCTCCGGCTCGTGCGGAACTCGCGATGAACCTTACGTTCCGCGTCGCCGGGCAGACGCCTCGGTGTTGAAGCGCGGCTTGTCATGGGGACACCTGCTGAACATATATAAGTTGAAGGCCACGTCATGTGGCCTTTTTTGAATCCGGAAACCGTGTCCCAGAATTCACGTCCGGAATGGGATGCAGTTTCCGCTTGTGGCTCCGTTGGGAAACTGCATCCCACTCCAGAGGCAAATTCTGGGACGCACTTTCCGAAACCCCATCCATTCGGAAAGTGCGTCCCACTCTGAATACATCCAGCGAACGCATGCGAGTGTGTCGTCCAGGACGGTCTCGTCATCGGGGTGATGGAAAATGTCACCCCAAACGCTTGCCACGGTTGCGCCTATGAGTGTCAAGAAAAAAGCCTCGAGAATTTCGAGGCTTTCACATTTGTATTGTTTTGCACGAAGGACCGCGAACGACGAAGCTACTCGCCCAAAACGGCCTTTTTGGCGGCTGCAGCCATGTTGTCCAGATCTTCCTTGGTGGGATGGTCCTTCGCGGCAACCCAGTTGTCGAGCAGCATCTTAAATCGGGCGTTGTCGGGATCTTGCTCGAGCATGGCCTCGTAGCGCTGCTTGACCGCGGGGCCCATCTTGCCCTGGCACATCGCCCAGCCCGCAAGCTCGGCATCCCCAGCCAAATTGGAAGTTACGCGGTCGATAATCTGCTGATAGTAGCTCTGGTCGGCCCCAAAGCCGCAGGTGCCAAACAGGAACACGCGCTTACCGTGCAAGGCGGAGAGCAACGCCGCGACCGAAGGCGTGCACGCGCCCTTGTCGCACCAAAAACCGACGAGCACCGTGTCGGCCGCGCAGGCGCCCTGCGCCTCGAGCGCGACCTGATCTGCATCCGCATCGTCGCTCAACGCCGCGGCATGGACAAACTCAACACCCGCAGCCTGCAGAGCGCGCTTGATCGCGCCCGAAACCATCCTGGTATTACCGCTCTTGCTGTTAACCACCAGAGAGCACGTCATAGTCACGTTGCCTCGTTTCCCCCAAAACTAAAGCCACTAATGCAATTTATTAGATGACTATCTTAGTACTAACGTGACAGATGTAAACCACCGTCTGTCGATTGATTAATTTGCCCCACGGGCTTGCTCACTGGGCAAACTGGCTGCGATAGAGTTCGGCGTAGAAGCCGCCTGTCGCTAGCAGCTTGTCGTGTGTACCGCGCTCGATAATCTGGCCGTCGCGCATCACCAGGATGCAGTCGGCGTTGCGAATCGTGCTCAGGCGATGCGCCACCACAAAGCTCGTACGGCCGGCCATGAGCTCGTCGAATGCCGCCTGCACCTGCAGCTCGGTGCGGGTATCGATGCTCGAGGTCGCTTCGTCCAGCAGCAAAATCGCCGGGTCAGTGAGCATAACGCGCGCGATGCACAGCAGCTGTTTTTGACCCTGGCTAAACGTGCCTCCGTCCTCGCCGATGACCGTATCGTAACCGCCCGGCAGCTGCACGATAAACTTGTGCGCATGCGCGCGCTTGGCAGCCTCGATAACCTGCTCGCGCGTGGCGCCGGGACAGCCGTAGGCGATGTTTTCCGCCACCGTGCCCTCGAACAGCCAAGTGTCCTGCAGCACCATGCCAAAGGCGTGGCGCAGGCTCGCACGCGTGTAGTCACGCGATGAGCGACCATCGACCACGATGCGCCCGGCATCGATATCGTAAAACCGCAGCAGCAGGTTAATGAGCGTCGTCTTGCCGCAGCCCGTGGGGCCGACCAGGGCAAAGCGCATGCCGGGCTTAGCCTCGATGCAGATGTCCTGCAGCAGCTTGCGGTCGGGCACGTAGCTAAAGTCCACATGCTCAAACGAAACCTCGCCCTTCGGGGAGGCGAGCTCAATGGCATCCACAGCGTCGGGCTCCTGCTCGCGCGCATCGAGCAGCGCAAACATGCGGCGCGCCGAGGCATACGCCGTCTGAATCTGCGTAATGACGTTGGTGACCTCGTTGAACGGCTTGGTGTACTGGTTGGCGTAGGACAGGAAGATCTGCACGCCGCCCACCGTAAGCGCCGCGGGCACGCCCGTGATCACGCCCACGCAGCCGATCACAGCGACCACGGCATAGATGATGTTATTGATAAAACGCGTACCGGGGTTGGAGAGCGAACCCATAAACTGCGCGCGCTCGCCCGCGGTGTAGAGCTCGGCATTGAGGGCATCGAAGCGCTGCTGAGCGTTGGGGCCATAGGCAAAGGCGTCGACAAGCTTTTGCTCGCCTACGTACTCCTCGATATGACCACCGAGCTGCCCTTGAATACGCTGCTGCGCCGTAAAGCTTTTGTTGGAGAGCTTGGCAATAGCACCGGCTGCAAAAATGGAAAGCGGCGTGACGAGCACCACCACGAGCGTCATGGTCAGGCTAATGGAGAGCATAAACGCGAGCGTGCCCGCGATGGTGATAACACCGGTGAAGAGCTGCGTGAAGCCCTGCAGCAAACCGTCGCCCACCTGGTCGACGTCGTTGACCACGCGGCTCATAAGGTCGCCGTGGGCGTGGCTGTCGATAAAGCTGAGCGGCATACGACTGAGCTTGTCGCTCGCCTCCACGCGCATGTCGCGCACCGTTTCGTAGGACAGGCGGTTGACGCAATAGCCCTGCAGCCACTGAAAGGCCGCTGCTCCCACCACGACGAGCGCGAGCTTGGTAACGAGCGGCAGCAGCGCGTCGAAGTCCACCTGCCCGGCGGCGACGATAAGGTCGATGCCCTCGCCGATGAGGATGGGCGTGTAGAGCTGCAGAATCACGGAGATGGCGGCACTCACAAACGACGCAACAAACGAAATGCGATGCGGACGAACGTAGCCCATCAGGCGGCGAGTCACCGCACCCACGGGATAGCGCTCGGGATCGCCGGGCTGGCGCGGATCGTCACCCAGGTCGTTGAGGCTATCGTTGCCGGACACGTTGGCCGTCATCGTGGCGACCGAACCGGAGGAAGTGTACGGATTCATTTAGCAGCTCTCCTTTGCGCAGACGGATGCGGGGGCGGTCGGAGCGGACGCGGGCGTCGTGCTCCCCTGCTGGCCCTCGAGCTCCTCGCGGCGAAGCTGCGACTGGCAAATCTCGCGGTAGAGCTGGCAGGTCGTGTAGAGCTCATCGTGCGCGCCCAGGCCCGCGACCGAGCCGTGGTCGAGTACGCAGATCATGTCGGCGTCGCGCACGGTCGAAACGCGCTGGCTCACAATCACCGTGGTCAGCGGCAGCCCGCCCTTGGCGGCACCGCGCATGCTGCGCTCGCGAATGGCATGGCGAAGCGCCGCGTCGGTCTTAAAGTCGAGCGCCGACGCGGAGTCATCCATGATCAATATCTGAGGCGAACCAACCAAGGCACGCGCGATAGTCAGGCGCTGACGCTGGCCACCGCTAAAGTTCTTGCCGCCCGCCTCGACCGGGGCGTCTAAGCCCTGCGGCTTGTTGCGCACGAACTCGCTGGCCTGCGCCATGTCGAGTGCCGCCCAGAGCTCCTCGTCGGTCGCAGCTTCATCGCGCCAGGTCAGGTTGCTGCGGATGGAGCCGCTCACCAGCGATGCGCGCTGCGGAACGGTCGCGACCACACGGCGCAGCTGGTCGAGCGGCCAGGTGCGCACGTCGGCGCCCATCACGCTCACGCTGCCGGTGCTCGCATCGTACAGGCGCGGGATGAGCGAGACGAGCGTGGACTTGCCGCTACCCGTACCGCCGATAATGCCGAGCGTCTTGCCCAGCGGGAGTTCCAGCGTCACATCGTTGACAGCATTGGCCGCGCCAGCGCCAAACGAGAAGCTCGCATGGCTCAAGCTCAGCGCGGGAACTGGAGCAACATTGCTCGGCTTGGGCAGCGCGACCGGCTGGTTGCCCTCGTCGGTGATGCCCGGCACGCAATTGAGCACCTCGTTGATACGCGACGCGCTGGCGCTCGCCTTGGTAAAGACCACGACCAGATTGGCGACGTACACGATGGAGGTCAGGGTCTGCGTCATGTAGTTCACAAACGCCATGACCTGGCCCTGCGTAAGCTCGCCCACGCTGACCTGGATGCCGCCCACCCACAGGATGGCGCACACGCCCAGGTTCATCACCAAAAACGTGACGGGGTTGAGAATCGACGAGAGCTTGCCCACCGCGATGGCAGTATTGGCCTGGTCGTCGGCGGCCTGCGCAAAGCGCTCGCGCTCGTGATCTTCGCGCACGAAGGCGCGAACCACGCGGGCGCCCGAAAGGCCCTCGCGGCAGATAAGCGCGATGCGGTCGAGCTTTGCCTGCAGCTGCTTGTAGTACGGAATGCAGCGCGCCATGACAACCCAGAACACCAGGCCAATGGCGGGCGTGCAGATCAAAAAGATGATGCCGAGCTTAAGGTCGATGGCAAGGGCCGCGCACATGGAGCCCACCGCTAGAAAGGGCCAGCGGATGAGCATGCGCACGCCCAGCGCCACAGCGAGCTGGACCTGGTTAACGTCGTTGGTGATGCGGGTGATGAGCGACGGCGTGCCAAAGCGGTCGAGCTCAGCATAGCTCAGCTTGTTGATGTGCTCGTAGAGCGCGCCGCGAATGTCGGTGCCCATGCCCTGCGAGGTGAGCGCCGCCATCTTTTGGCAGACGAGCGTAAACGAGATGCCGATCACGGCCATGGCGGCAAGTAGCATGCCGTAGTGGATAACGGCGCTCACGTCGTGCGAGCCAATGCCCTTGTCGATCATCTGGGCAATCACCAGCGGCGTCAGCAGGTCAAAGATCACTTCGATCAGCTTACACGCAGGGCCAATCACCATATACCGGCGAAACTTACCACCAAAACGCCTGAGCAGCTCAATCATGTATAGGCGCTCCCTATCATCATTCACACTCAATCCGAATCATGATAGTACGGTGAGCCCAAAAGAAGCGTAAACAACTCGTCATTTCTAATGGGATTCGGTTTCCAAAGAAGCGGAGAGGCGCGCACCCAGCCAGTGTCGGGTCGACCACTTGGTATACTTGCATTAGTGCTACCAAGTTAGTCGCCGACCCTTGAAATGAGGTGCCGAGATGAACGACATTCTCGCAAGAAGAGCAAGACGAGCAACTGTGGGCATCGCCCTTTCCGCGGCACTTGTCGCGGGAATCGCCCCCGTAACGGCGATCGCTGCAGAAACCAGCGCCCCCACCGGTGCGGCCGTTTCGCAGACGAGCGCCGCCAACGGCAATTCGGGCGCCCCGCAGACAGAAGACGCGGCCGCCGCAAAAGAAAAAGCGTATGCAGCCATGCAGGAAGCGCTCAAAAACCTCGAGGCCGCAAAAAACGCCGCAAGTCCCGAGAAAATTGCGAGATTCAATGATGACATTACCCGTTTTCAAGAGTACCGCGAAAAGATGGCGGCGCAAGCCGCCGAAGGGAGGGAACTCCTTCCCACCATGCAAGCGGACATCGATGCTGCCCAAGCCAAATACGACGGGGCCATCAACCGGGTAAGCGAGCTCCAGGCAGAATTAGAGAAGAAACATGAGATGCTTAAGACACTCGAAGCACTCGGCTACGAGGAGTTTGTCGAAACTACTAAACAGCAAATAAAGCAGTTGCACAGTGAGATCATATCGGCAAAAACGCACGTAAACTATTGCGAAACGGAGCTCCGCGAGTTCCAGTACCGCCTCAGAAGAGAGGAAAGACGAGTTAATGACTGTGAACGTGCTGTAGAGAAATATAAAGCCGATATCGACCGGTTCACAGCCTGGCGAGATGCGCTCCTCGACAATTTGAAAAAAGCGCAAACGGCCTATGACGACGCCTGCAAGGCATACGAAGAGGCAAAGGCCGCGGCAGACAAGGCCACCTCGCCCGAGATAACGCAA
>NZ_WQPK01000050.1 GCF_018785265.1 Collinsella aerofaciens
TTCCACGGCACCCTCGAGCTCGTGGAGCCCGGCGTCCCCGTGTTCCTGTTCATGGGCGAGGACGAGAACCGCAAGCTCGACGAGCGCGTCCGCGCCTTCCTGACCCGCGGCGTGACCGGCGACACCGACATCAACATCATCGACACCGCCGAGTTCGCCATCCCCGGCCTTGACGACGAGTTCCGCGTCATCGTCTCCCCGTGGATTCTGACGGTGCTTGTGACCGACCGCCTGGCTCGCTACTACGAGACGGTCACCAAGCACAACCTCAAGTATCGTCGCTACTATCACCAGTTCGACTACTAAAGAAAACGGGTGCGGGAACGTGCCGGGCTATTGAGAGGAACACAGAATGAGACAGTACATCATCGCCAGCCATGCGCACTTCGCTACCGGCATCAAGGAGAGCGTCGAACTGCTCTCGGGCGCTCGCGACAACGTCCACGATCTTTCAATGTTCGTCGATGACCGCATGGACGTGGCCGAGGAGGCCCAAAAACTGCTGGCAGGCATGGCTGCCGACGATGATGTCGTTGTCTGCACCGACCTCTTTGGCGGCAGCGTCAACAACGAGTTCACCAAGATCGTCCAGACGCGTCCCCGCACGTACCTCGTTACCAACATGAACCTTCCTCTGCTCATCCAGCTGCTGTTCTCTGACGAGTCGGCGCCGGTTGAAGAGACGATTCGCGCCATCGTCGCTGCGGACGATACGCGCGTGAAGTTCGTCAACGATCTTTTGGTCGATGACGACGAGGAAGAAGAGTTCTAATCCGTAGCACCTACTGACACGCCGTAAGACGGCACAAGACCTTTGGGGGTCACATTATGATTCAGCTACTTCGCGTTGACCATCGCCTGCTTCATGGCCAGGTCGCGGTCTCTTGGGTTCAGGGCCTCGGCTCCAACTGCATCTTCTGCGTGGGCGATAAGGTCGCCAACGACCCGGTGTGGAAGACGACGCTCAAGATGGGCAAGCCTGCCGGCTGCAAGCTCGTCATCAAGGATATGGCGAATGCCATCGAGGCTATCAACTCGGGCGTGACCGACAAGTACAAGATGATCATCTGCGTTGCCACCATCGCTGAGGCAAAGCAGCTTGTTGAGGGCTGCCCGCAGATTAAGTCGGTCAACCTGGGCAACACCAAGCCCAAGGACGAGAAGCGCCCCGATGCTCGTCAGGTCTCTCGTCAGATCTTCCTGACCGCAGCCGAGGAAGCCGATGTGCGCGAGATGCTGGATCGTGGCGTTGAGGTCGAGATTCGACCCCTGGCCGATGACCCCAAGGTTGACTGCGCCAGCGTGCTCTAGGCGTTTGAATTCGAAGAGTCTGAGCTCTTCGTAGTGTCCTATTAGGAAAGGGGGATGTATGCTTACCCAAGCAATCCTCATCGGACTTATCGCCGCATTTGGTAAGTTCGACTGCCAGCTCGGTACGCTCTATGCGTTCCGCCCCATCGTCCTGTGCCCGCTCGTGGGTCTGGTGCTGGGGGACCTGCAGTCCGGCCTCGCGATCGGTGCGAGTCTGGAGCTGCTGTTCATGGGCTCGATCTCCATCGGCGCCTACGTGCCGCCTGATGAGACGATCGGCGGCGTGCTCGCCTGCGCCTTCGCTATCCAGCTGGGCCAGAGCACCGAGGCAGCCATCGCGCTTGCCATGCCCATCGCCACGCTGTGCCTTGCCATCAAGAATATCCTCAACGCCGCCCTGCCGATCCTGGTTGACCGCGCTGATGTCTTCTCCGGCCAGGGCAACCTTAAGGGTGTCTATGCGATGCACTTCCTGATCGGTTTAACCGGCATCATCATGGCGTTCCTGCTGTGCTCGCTGTCGTTCTATCTGGGTGCTGACGCTATCCAGGGCGTGCTCGACTTTATCCCCGACTTTGTTCTTGCTGGCTTTGGCGTTGCCGCCAACATCCTGCCGGCCATGGGCTTCGCCATGCTCGGCCGCCTGGTGCTCACCAAGCAGCTCGTGCCCTT
>NZ_WQPK01000051.1 GCF_018785265.1 Collinsella aerofaciens
GGAGGGGCCGCGGGGGCGTTCGGCTAACTGCGGGAGCGAGCCATCAGCTCAATGTGTTCGGCTGAGATCGGAAATCAACCCCTGTTTTTAACCAGCCAGCCGAGAGTACTTATATGTGTAGGAAATGTGTACGCCCAGATTCCCGCCCACGGCGCCCCTCCGGTCTGGCAATATATCTCCTTGCCGCGCGGCCCGGTCGAACCGGGAACCAGCGCAGGCGTGCACCTTGAGAACCGGATACTGCGAGGATGGACACTCACTTCAGTGTCGCATCCGGGCAGACATCGAACCATTTG
>NZ_WQPK01000052.1 GCF_018785265.1 Collinsella aerofaciens
ATTACCCGTCCTTTCGGGCGGCTATCCCGGGGGAGGGGGCAGGTTCTCCACGTGTTACTCAGCCGTTCGCCACTCGCTTCTATCCGAAGATAGGTGCCGTTCGACTTGCATGTGTTAGGCGCGCCGCCAGCGTTCATCCTGAGCCAGGATCGAACTCTCCGTCCAAAATAAATGGGCTTCGAGCCCGTCCGGTCCTCACAACTATTAGCTGATCGGTTCCGTTCGATTCATATGGTTCTATTAGATAGGAAAAGGAATTTCTCGGGGCCGCCTCTCGGCGGCCTTGCGAAAAACAAATCCAAGTTAGACCATTTCAAATGGTTCGATGTCTGCCCGGATGCGACACTGAAGTAAGTGTCCATCCTCGCAGTATCCGGTTCTCAAGGTGCACGCC
>NZ_WQPK01000004.1 GCF_018785265.1 Collinsella aerofaciens
CGGCCTCGACGGCGCGTCCCTGGCCGGTGGTTCCGCCCTCGGAGGCCGAGGGGGTGTCCCAGCCCTGCCAGCCGATGCCACTTACATTGGCGTTAATTTGCACAGAGCCATCTTCAACGGGATTCAAGATGCTGACTTTAAGATCCTCCACTGATTTAGATTGCCCCGTTGTGCCAGCCGTAGATCCGTCGCGCTTACTGCTCATCCAGCCAATATTCGAGACATGCGCCTCATACTGAATATGCATCTTGCTGTCATCTACGTTCAGAAGAGAGCCGTTGAAGCAGTAGTTCATGTCACAGCGTCCGTTGACGCCCGGGACATTGCCACTGCTTGAATACTGCCAGAAACTGTAGCTGCCAGCATAATCGCAACGCCAATTATATTGAGCGACCCAATGGTCATAACCGCTCAACGACGGAGAATTCAGGTAGTTGTTAAGCCAGTTAAGGTTCGCATAGATACCCGACTTAAAGCCAACGGCCTCCATACGGTTGCAAAAAGCCTGCGCAATCTGGGTAAGCTTATCCTTGCTGAAATCCGGATCTTGCAAGATATAGCTATCCTCAAGATCATAATAAACGGGAAGCGACGGATGATGGCCGCCGAGCCAAGCAAGTGTCCTGTCGGCCTCTTTATTGGCATCCTCTACAGAACGGGCGTAGGAGTAGTAATACACGCCATAAGGAATGCCGAGGCGTTCACATTCAGCAGCGTTCCTTTCAAAAGAATCGTCAGGTTTTCCGTAAACCGGACCGACCTTGAGAATGGCAAAATCAATCCCCGCGGCCTTAACCTTATTCCAATCAACAGTTCCTTGATGATTGCTGACATCGATGCCGCGCGCAACAGCGCCATTGGGCAAAGGATCGTCAGTTAAAGACTGCGCATCGATGTCGCCATTGTCAGAATCGATAAGCACGCCGTTTTCGAAACGCCAAGAGTTCGGTTCCAAAGAGTCGGCTTCGCAGGAATTCATTTCAGTGGAATCATCGGTTGGGGCTTCACCGTTTGACTCGTCAACACGAGACTCTTCGATGCCAATTCCAGGCTGTTCGCCTGAATCAGAGTCTACACCCCCATCAGGACGAGCAGCATTTGCATCGTCACCATACCATTCGGTTACACCCTGAGAACCCGAGGCATCGTCCTGCGCTCCCTGAGAGCTTGCACCTTGAGATTCGTACTCGTTCGATGTTTGCGAGACCGACTGCGAAGCAGCGGCGGCCTGGACCGACAGCGCATACGCGCTGTAAGGCTGAATGATTTGCGACCAGCCCATCAATAGCGTACAAACCAAAGCAGCAGACGCTTTAAGACGTTTCATGCATATCCCCCGAGACAGTAACCACAGATAAAGAAACGAACACTAGCTATATTACCGCACTTCCATACAGGCATTTAAAGCTTAGGAAAGCACCAGTTAGCACACAGTCAAAAAGAGGCGCTCCTGCAACGGAGCGCCTCAACAGACTCTATGCGAAAGGCCTAGCGGCACCGATTACACGACCTGGAGCATTGACCGAGCGCTCGGTCACACCGATCCCAGGCCACGAATCAATGATTCGACCGTTTCCGATATAGATTCCAATATGGCCCTGGTAGTAGACCACATCTCCCCTCTGCATAGCAGAAGTGCTAACCGGCATAAACGTGTTGTTGCGATACCAATTCATGGAGTTGTAGGTTTGCTCGGGCAACCAACGATGGTTATACGGGTTATACCAACCCATATCCATGCCAGTCGCATACAGACATTGCAGCACTAAGCCCGAACAATCAACCGCATCCCCCGGCCAAGAAGACCAAGGCTCGATATAACGCGTCCCGATATATTCACGAGCACGCTGGACGAATGCGTTGATGCAATCCTGTCGCGAAGCGTTGTAAGGAATTCGAGAAGGCGTGACATACGTAAAGTAACCGGTGCAATACGAAGGAAGCTGCACGCTATTGCAACTAACCTTTGGATAAGATCCCGGGGTCTGATACCCCATATAACGATAGGTCTCAAAATACGAATCAGACGTAGAGCCTGGTGCGGAAGCGCCCTTGGGAACAATCTTTACCTGTAATGCCTGAACAGGAATGCCAAGCTTCGTGGTGCCCGCCGGTGATCCATTTTTGGTCCAGCCAAGCCATCCGTAATTTGACACGTGGACGCGATACCAGACATCAAAGTAATTCGAAACGTCACCAGTCAAATTAATCTTCACAGCTTGGATTTGTTGTCCCTGTCCAATGGTTCCCGCTGTGGCTCCATCTGAGACAGCAGATTGCCAGCCGATATTGGATACGTGGGCGGAATACGAAATGCCACCGTTCATGGAACTATCGGAAAGGGACAGTTGCATTGCCTCCATGGCACGGTTCTGCCCAACCGTTCCGGCAACACCGCCATTGCCAACAGACGCTTGCCAGCCAAGACCGGAGCAATTTGCCTTAGCGGATAGCCCAGGAAGCTGGATCAACGCAGCATGATCTTGAACGGGAGCGTCGGACGAACCCTTGGCAACCAACTTAATTTGAATTGCCTCGGCCTGCTTAGACAGCCCAACGGTGCCAGCTGCGGCGTCATTTTTAGCCCAACCAAGCCAACCATAATCCGCCGCATGAATACGGTAGTAAATATTGTATTTTGACGAGTCGTTACCAGTGAGCCTTAATTTAACCGCCTGAATTGCGAGGCCCTTGCCAACAGTGCCAGCATAGGAAGCACCCGAAACGTATGGCTGCCAACCGATATTCGCAACGTGTGCTGACACTTCAACGGAGGCATCGATGCCCTGCGTCGAAATATACAACGCCTGCAGAGAACGAGACATGCCCGTCTGGCCGGCAGTTTCGCCATTGCCAACGGGAGCCAACCAGCCCGCAGAAGCAACGTGCGCCTGGGATACAAGACCGATTCCCGACGTTTCGGTAAATGCATTACCGGTAGAACCAGGGGCAGGTTGACCCTTACGAACAAGTGCAACATCTATGCCGCACAAACCGGAAGAACCACCAGAAACGCCACATGCCTGACCATTTGACGTCCAGCCAGTCCAGCCATTACCGGAATCGCATACTCGATACCAGATGTCATAATTGGCAGCGAGTTGACCGCTCAACGACATTTTTATCGCTTTTATGGGTGCGCCGGATACCGCCTTGGCAGCGCCACCATCCGATGAAGAAGCGCCCCAGCCTGAATACCCATCCATAACGGAATAAGAAATAGACCCGTTATCAGTTTGACCGGCAACGCTCAGGGCAATAGAGTTCAGCAGTTTAGCACCCTTGCCTCCGATCGTGGCCTTTTGACCAGAAGAGGAGCCAAGACTCTCCCCAGAAACGGCCGATCCGGAAACCGCAACAGCATCTGGATCGCCGATAAAGACCTTGGCCGAGGAACCGGGCGCCGCTCCGCCTTTCTCCACGAGAACCACTTTGACCGCTTCGATAGCCCTGCCCTTACCGGCAGAACCAGCGGCAGCACCATTGCAGGCCCAATCGAGCCAGCCAATGCCTGACACATGAGCGCAATACCAGATGTCATATTTATCTGCCGCCTCGCCGGTCAAGCGAATCTGGACGGCCTCGAGGCGCTGAGACTTTCCGGTCGTGCCGCAGTGCCCCTTAGACCACTGCTGCCAGCCAACATTCGAGACATGACCACGAAGCTCAATAGAACCCGAGTGGCCATACCAGCCAAGCTGGGCTTCGAGGGCCTCCATGGGAAGGCCCCTGCCAGTTGTCCCAGCAACAGATCCGCCACCTACGGGAGACATCCAGCCAATATTCGATGTATGCGAACGGATGGCAATCGAAGCGGGATCATCGCTACGGTTCTTAAAAGGACGGGTAGTGTCGCCCGGGGCGGGGTCGCCCTTGGGCAGGACCGCGACCTGGACGGCCTGGACGGCGCGGCCGTAGCCCGCCGAGCCGGCGTCGGCGCCGTCGCACGCCCAGCCGAGCCACCCGAACTCGGCGGAGTGGACGCGGTACCAGACGGTGTAGCGGGCCGACAGGTCCGCGGACAGCCTGACCCTCAGGGCCTCGACGGCGCGGGACTGGCCGGTGGTGCCGGCGGTGCCGCCGTTGCCGACGGCGGCCTGCCAGCCGACGTTGGAGACGTGGGCCTCGACGGATATGGCGTCAGAGCCGAGGGGCTCGCCGGTCGAGGCGTCGGACAGGACGAGGCGCAGCGCCTCGAGGGGGAGCCCCCTGCCGGTCGTGCCGGCGGTCTCGCCGCCGGCGACGGCGCCCATCCAGCCGATATTGGAGACGTGGGCGGAATAAGACAGCGAGACGGCAGTGGCCCCATCGGACTGCGCGGCCTCCGCCTGGCCCCCGTCGGCCTGGGCGGTTTCGGCCTGGGCGGCCTCGTCCTGGGCGCCGGACTCCCCGCCGGCGGGCTGCGCCTCGCCGGGGAGCGGCTGCGTGTCCCCCGCCGCGGCGGGGGCGGCGTAGGCCGCGGGCCCGCACAGGGCCAGGGCGGCAGCGACCGCGAGGACGGCGGCGGCCCCGGAAACTCGTTTCATGGAGCGTTTCATGGAAAATCCCCCTAATCTAGCAACGGTTTAGAGTCTACTAGATTGGGGGGACGGGGGCCAAGCCCGCACAGTTAGCGTCGGCGTGACGTCCTTCGTCTACAGCACGGTTAAATGCATCGAACAAATGGGCTGCTTCCTCGGGACGCGAGGAAGCATCTAAAACAGTGTTGAGAATGTCTCCCGCATCACGTCCGTGTGTCTCCGTCGGAGGAACCGACGTGGTCTCGCCATCAAGAATGCAAATATTGTCACGAGGCACTGAAGCCACGACAACCGGCGAATGCGTGGTCACGACAAACTGCACGTTGGGGAAGATGCGAACGAGGTCCTCCAGAATTCGTGCCTGTCAACGAGGGTGCAAATGAAGGTCGATCTCGTCAATCATTACCACGCCCGGCGTCTTGAGCACACGATCCCCTAGTGCGGGGTTCAACATCGCCATGCGATATGCGATGTCCGCAAAAAGGCTCGACGTGCCACGATATCCGTCGCTCATAGAGTGAATCCTATCGCGATGGTAACTACCATCGGCAGTGCTTATATGTAAACACCAGCTGGCCGAGTTCGGCATCAAAATCGACCATCGCGTCCACGGTAGAAGCAGCGGCATCAAAACATGAGGCCGGTGCCTTTTTAACCGCAGAGAACAGTGCGCTGTCACGCCTATTCTGCTACTCCCAAATGGATTGAGATTTAAACCATGCATTCATACGTGCATCGTTCGAAGATGCCTGTAGGGCACCTTCGAACCCACGCGTCTTGTTGGGCAACGATTGGTCTTTAGGTTCAGTCCGCGTCCACAATCGATCGGTCCCATAACGAGCAAGAATGGGAAGGACAACCGTCTCGCCACTGCCGACATTTTTATTGCAGCCGATCGCTGACATCCATTACAGGCGCAGCGTCAGCAATAGTCGCGCAGCCCTTGGCAGTATTAGGCGAACGCAACTAAAACCGTTGCAAATGCAATTAGGTATAATTCTTCCAAATCGCCTAGAGAAAGTGTTTGAATGCTGACCGTAATCGTGCCTACTTACAATGCCGAGCCGTATCTTTCTCAGGCTATAGGCAGCCTATTAAACGAAAACAAAATCGAACTGGAAATCCTCGCCATCAACGACGGATCCACCGACAACTCGCTCGCCATTATGCAAGATTTCGCTGCGCGCGACTCACGCGTTCGAGTGATCGATAAGGCAAACCAGGGTTACGGCGCAACCTGCAATCTGGGCATTCGCGAGGCAATGGGCGACTGGATTGCCATCCTCGAGCCCGATGACTGGATCGAGCCCGGAATGTACTCCGACATGTTTGCCTTTGCCAAGCGCGAATTTGGCGGTCCGAACAAGCTCGATATTATTGAGACCCCGTATTGGATCATTCGCAACCCCGATACCCCCCAAGAGGTCAAACTACATTGCGCATATCGTGGTCGCATCAAACCGTCTCGGCAACCGTTCACCATTCACGACGCTCCACACCTGCTGGCCCATCATCCGTCCATTTGGTCGGCAATCTATCGTCGCGACTTCCTAATGCAAAACAATATCTGGTTTAAGGAAATCCCCGGTGCGGGCTGGGCCGACAATCCATTCCTTGTCGAAACGCTCTGTCAGGCAAAGGCGATCGCTTACTGGCCCAAGCCGTATTACTGCTACCGCGAGGAAACACCCGAAAAGGCAGCTGCTCTGGCAAAGCGTGACCCCTTGATGCCGTTTAATCGCTGGAACGACATGGTCGATATTCTTGAGCGGCTCAACGTCACCGACCCCGCCGTTTGGACACCCCAAATCACACGTGGCTTCACCTATATGGGCATCATGATTGAGCACACCGGAATTGATGGCCACCCCGAAATCGAGCGGGCGATCCACAGGATGTTCGAACGCATGCCGCAAGAGCTGGTATTTGCCAATCCTCGCATTACCCCTGCGGCCAAAAAGCTCTATGCCGAGTATATGGGCATCGCCAACCCTAAAATCAGCTACTGCGCATACGCCAAGGACCTCGTGGGCGAGGGCCTGTATAACGTATGGAACAAGGGGCCCAAGCAAACTCTAAAAATGATCACATCGCACTTTGGTTCATACAACGCACGCGCTGGAAAATAGTCTGATGGGCAGCAAAACAAGCAGAAACACCTCCATCGAAGCGCTGCGCTTGGTAGCGGTCGCTGGCATCGCGGTATTCCACACGTTTCAGTGGACCTTCCAGGCCGTCTGCATCAGCGTGCCGGAATATGCACCGCTCGCCGCCTTCCCCTATTCGGGACTGCTGGGGTTCATTAACTTGCTTGGCTGCTGGGCCAACGAGGTCTTCTTTATGATCTCGGGCTATTTTCTCATCGCTTCGGCCGCGCGTGCTTGGGACGGTGGAGCAACGTGGAAGTCGCAAATGCAACGGACGGCGCAGCGCCTTGGCAAGGTCATTATGCCCACTGCGTTTTATTGCCTCGTGGCGCTCGCGTGGTCCACGGTCGTCTCACCCATTCCTGATGTAGCCCTCAACACGCACAACTGGTATACCCTGGGACTCGAGTTCATTTGGGTCTATGCCGCCACGGTCTTCATGGCGCCATGGTTTGGACTAGCAAGGAGTCGACTCCCCCGGAAGAGCTACACGGCGACGGTCATCGCCGTTGGCATCCTCGCATTTGTTGTTAACGGGTATTTAGCCGCTATGAGTGCGACAAGCGCCGGCGAGTTTTCTTGGCTCCAAAAGTTCATGAGCGCCGTCACGTACGTAGTCGCGTTTTTGATCGGCGGACTGCTCCGCGACGTTACCGATGTCATGGATTCGGACAGGGTGGGCGCCTTGGGCATGCGCTCGCTCGTAACGGTTTTGGTGCTCACCATCATCCTGGAAGGAGCACTCTCCTTCACCGACAACCTCACAGCGATGACAATCCTCTCCTACAAATCGACCTCGCTGATCTCGTTTGCCCTCGCTGCCGCCTGCCTGCTCTTTGCGGCAACCCGACGCAGTGCCTCAGGCAATCCGCGGACTGCAGGTGTCATCGTCACCTTATCGACCGCCACGCTTGGTTTCTATGTGATGCAGTCACTCACCAGTAGCCTGTGGCGTCCCGTCTTCAATACGTTGCTCGCAAACATACTGGTCAGCCAAAACAGCCCGGTAGCTATATACATCGTCACGGGTACCGTCATTAGCATCGTCTTTGCTCTGGCACTTCTCATCATCGATGCAGCCAGAAGCTTTATCGCTCGCAAGCTCAAGCGGCAATAGACACGCTGCCGTCAGACGCTAAAGCCGCTACAGCCGTGGCAGGTTCCTGCGTTTTATTCAAAGCTTGCCGTCAAGGTGCGCCGAGCCTTTACAATAGGACAGTCCCAAGGACGTATTCGATAGCTTCCGTGCAGCGCATGCGCGCCGCGCGTGAAAGGATATATTGCCCCATGCCTTCAACCCTTCCCGCCCCCATCGACAAGCTCGCCATCGTCGTCGTTACGTACAAGCGCCAGGAACTCCTGGCCAACTTGTTCGACTCCATGACCGAGCTCACAGCAACGCCCTGGCGCATCGTGATTGTCGATAACGAAAATTCGCGCGAGACCGAGGCCATGTGCACCGCATTCAACGAGCGCCTGGCTAACCTGTGGGGCATCGACACCGAGCAGCCTGACGCGCAGGGCGGCACCGACCGTGTCATCTACGTCCCGCAGCTCGAAAACGGCGGCGGTGCGGGCGGCTTCTCCGCCGGTACTAAATGCGCCTACGACTTGGGGGCCCAGTGGTTCTGGGTCATGGACGACGACGTGCTCGTCATCCCCGAAGGCATCAAGCGTCTTGCCAAGTGGACCGACCGCTATGATGTCATCCAGGGTTCGCGCCTGGACTTTGACGGCGGCGCCTTCTTTTGGCAGTACCAACTCATCCTTTCGCTCGGCATTCCCAACCCCGTCGCCAAGTGGGACTTGGGTCCAGAGGGTTATCGCGCCATGAACCAGCTGTGCTTTGAGGGCGGCATGTTCTCGCGCCGCGTGGTCGACAAGATCGGCCTGCCCGATGCGCGCTTCTTTATCTACGGCGACGATGCCTGCTACGGCTACGTAGCCAGCCAACACTTCCCCGCCGCCGTTGTTGCCGACGTGGTTCTCAAGCGAGCCCGCGCCGTCTCTAACTGGGATATCGCCGGCAAGCGCCAGCTCAACTCTACGAGCGACACCAACCGCTACTACATCATGCGCAACCGAGGCTTCCTCGCTCGCTATATGCAGATCTACGGTGACTACCACCCCATGCTGTTCCGCCTGGGCAATGCCGCGACCTTCTGCAAGGAATTCATTCGCCTGGCTGCGGTCGATAAGTGCTTTAAGACCGGCATTCCGGCGCTGCGCCGCGGCATGAAGGACGCCCGCAAGATCATCAAGGATCCCAACTGGAAGCCCATGCCGCCCATGAAGGACGCGGAGTAGTAAAGGGCTTTCGCCATCCCCTATAACCGCTGGCACACCACGGACACGCGCTGCCCATCAAACCCAAACCCCCAGCGTATGCGGCCAACGCCGGGTCGCGGCACACGGATTTCGTCGATACCGTCGCGCTCTATGTCGAGCAGCGCCTGCACGGCCAGCAATTCCAGGCCCAGCGCATCCACACCGGGGTCATACATCATGTTGATCGTTACCAGCGGACGTTCATCGAGCATACCGATCGTATCGGCTATGTCAAACACAGCGCCCGTAGGAAAAACCTGGATGTCCCAGCGATCCGCGCCACACTTTCGCCTCGAAGCAGGATTGGCATAGCCCGGCAATCCAAAGCAGAGTCCTTGCAAGAGTAGGTGATATGGCAGCGGTGTATCTGGGTCGGTCGCACCGATTCCCGCATCTCCCAAGATGCGGCTTAGCGCCCGCCTCACGGTATCCTCGTTCCCATGGCACAGCCCGTCGCGAAACGCATCGACGTCTCGAATGTCTTCTGCAGCGCACTCAAACCACTCAATAATCACTAGACGCAAGGCCTGACGAAGCTCGTTATTGGGCAATCGCAAAGCACAGAGGCGATCGCCATACTCTGGCTCCTCAGTCATATCTGTCGTCAGGAAACCTGACAGATACAGCGCCGTCCACAAGCCATCATCAGGCGAGGCCCCTAGCCCCGCAGCGCCCAAACAAAGCGGGACCCCAACGCATCCATGGGCCTCGAGCAAATCAAACAAGACCGAAAGGCGGTCGAGATTCCAGTCACTAACTACCCTACTCAGGCAATCCGCATACCCATACAGATCGGCACGCACGGGCGCCGTGCAGCCTCGGTCCAGAAAACCGATCACACGCGCTGGACTCGAGCAATAGGCCCTACCAAACCGATATCCCTCGAGCCATTCACGCGCATCATCCAGGTATTCCTCGCGCCCAACATGATTCAACAGAGCCTGGACCTCGGCATCCGAAAAGCCGAAACAACGGTCACACCAGGTCGAAAGCGGCGCCGTCAGACAATACGAGCAGCCATGCAAAGAAAGCGCCGCTTCGGCAGGGCCGGGATACTCCCCCATCAAACACGTCAGCCGCAACGAATCGTGCGCAGTGGCAATGGCGTCGAACAGTACGCGATCGAATAGCCCTGCCGGATCGGCGTCGGAAGCGTCCCTCGCGCTCGCACGGCGAGACCACGCCGCATCGTACCCATCAACGAGCAATACAACCTGCTCATCGCAGGCAATCTCCAGCAGCTCTATGAGCACACCGAGCACCGAGTCAACCTCGTCCGCGCTCGCCACGCCACGCGCGACACGTTCGATGTGACGCACCTTATCTCGAGCTAAATCCGGAGCCTCCAAGAGCGCCAACAAGCGAGCGCACTCGCCCGAAAGGGCATCGCGCACGACGCCGGCAACAGCGGGGCCACGCCTCCCAGCGCCAGAAAAGTCCAGCGATATCACCGGATAGCAAGCATACTCATCCCGATAGCGCCCGCCGTTCGCATCCCAAATCTGAGCATCGGCAAACAAACGCTGACCAGAGCGACCGACCGCTGGACGCTCCAGAAAAGCCCTGAGCATCGACAAGTTCATGCTCTTGCCAAAACCCTCGGGTCGACAGCACACCACAACGGACGCGTCGCAGTCCAACACATCGGCAATAAACATGGTCTTGTCAACCAGCATGCAACGACCAATGGCATCGGCAAAATCATGCACACCGACCGGCAAAACCGCATCATCGACATGGTTGACAAGCCGTACGCCAAAAGTATCGTCACTGTTGCAATACTCCTGTTCAGACACCGTAACTTCTCCCTAAAACGCAGCACGAAGCCCATTGTAGCGAGCAGTTCAAGTGCAACGCTGGATCCGTGCAAAGGCATCGGGCAACGGTAGGAACAAAGGCCTTGAGGGGGCATAACAAATCGTTGTGCAACAAAATGGGGCCCGATGCAACTGCACCGGCCCCCATTGCGAATCTTTAGTTGTCGGGCAACCGAAAGGGACTACTCCTCGGAGTCGTTCTGCCCAGCAGCCTTCTTTTGCTGATCGAGCTTATGCTTGCCACTCACAATAGACGTGGCACCCAGCGTGGCCAAGCTTGCACTGGCAAGGCTCGCCATAACGATAAGGTCGCCCGTCTTGGGCATGTTACCGCCAGATGACTTGGTCGTTGTAGTCGTCGTGGTTGTAGTGGTCACCGTCTTGGAGCCATTTTGCTCTTGGACTTGGTTGTCAGCACCGCTCTTGTCGTCGTCTTCGGGCTGTTTCTTTTCGCCCTCGGTCTTGCTCTCGTCCTTCTTCTGACCGGACTTGTCGCCCTTCTCATCAGAGCTAGGACCCTTATCGGATTCAGCCTTCTCGGAAGCCTTGTCCTTGGAGTCGCCCTTTGCGGCTTCGGTCTTTTCCGTGGAAACCTGATCAGAGTTGTCCTTGTTCTGGGCCGAGCCGTTATTGACGCCAGCCATCAGCGAAGAACCCAGCGTAGAACCAAGCTGCTCGGAGAAAGAAGGCTTCTTGTCCGGCGAAGCAACGGGAGCGTCCGGCGCCTTATTCGAGTCGTCCTTGGAAGCATCGGAATCAGGGGTCGTGTCAGAGCCGGAGCCGTTGTTAGAGCCGGTGTCAACGGACGAATCGCTCGAGCCGGTAGATGAGTTAGAGGTGCCAGCGTCGGTCGAACCAGAAGCGTCGCTGTCCGTATTGCCGGCAGAGCTTGAAGGCGAATCGCTCGCAGCAGAGCCGTTCGAATCGGAGCCGTTCGAGGTAGAGCCGTCGTTGGTAGTGCCACCAGCAGAGCCATTACCGTCAGCATCGGTCGAGGGCGCATCCATCCTGTCATCGTTGGCATCGTCACTCGAGCCGTCATTCGAATCAGGTGTCGGCGAGGGCGCCGGCGCAGGCTCGGGCTGCACGGGCGTCGCAGCGGCAGCGGCCTCGTCCTCGGCGATATAAACCAAGCAGTCCTTCAGCTCGTTGCGGTAGCGGTTCTTCCAGCCCTCATGATACTGGGGCTGACTTGAAAACTTGGTGGCGACATTGTTGACCACGCTATTGGAGAGCGCCGTCGCAAACTCGCGGTCGGACATATCGTTGGAAAGATTCGCCCAGCGGAAGAAGTCTCTGCAGCCACCGGTACCGCACATGTTGGTGATGCTCCACACCATACCCTTGACGCAATCGGCGCGGCCGGAGATGTCAATGCCAAGAGCGCTCTTAAGCCACGCCTCGGTCACCGCATAGTACGAGTTGTACGCATACGCATCCTGCAGAGCCGAAAACTCAGCAGGATCGGTGTTATAAGCACCCTGGAAGGCCTCCTGTGCAATACGGCCCAACTCGGTGAGCTGGTCGTTCTCGTACATGGCATTGCTCGCGTTGGAAATCTCGCTGCCGCGATCAATCGCATCCTTGAGCATGCTGTATTTTTCGGGGCTGTAGTTGTAGACCTGCTTCATAAACGGAATGAGCGACCAACGGCGGTCGAACTGGTAATAGCCCAGCGCGTTGTAGCCGTCACCATACGAAAAGCCCTGGTTGTAGTTACCATGGCTCTCGTACTTGGTAAAGTACTTCATCTCGGTAGTCACGTTGACAAACGAAACGCCCTGGACCGACCTCAGCACGCCCGAGAAGGACTGCTGGGTGTAGAGACCCTTATCGATATCGGTGGCATCCGAGGCAACGCCTGGCGTGGGCTCCTCGGCAGCGGCGGGTGCCGGCGCGGAAACGGCGCCAAACGAAAGCGCCAGCGTCAGACCCGCGACAATAGCAGAATGCTTGGGCTGCATAAGATCCTCCCTGCATTGGTGTAGTTAAAGTGCAGTTTGCAAAGATAGAATCAGTATTGCAGCTCGTCCGTTGTTGCACAACAACCCCTCGGTAAACGGCAACAACCTTCCGCGAAATCTTAAGGAATTAAACAAACTGGTCGTCGGGCGCCATCAGAAGCTCGCCATATCGCTCCATCAGCCCGTCCCTCAACTGACAGAAAGCGGGGATATAGACGTTCAAGATGCGCTGAATCAAATCTTGAGCGAGCTTGTTGTCGTAGATATGGACGTTCGTATTGCGGTCTCTGAGCATGTCTAGCCAGGCCGCCTCATCAATAAAGTCGTAGAATCGGTACGACTCCTTCAAGATGGCACGAGGAGACCCCGACGCGGCAAGCGTGGCGCCCTCATACTCGAGCAGACGCTTAAGGAGCTTCCAGCTCAGTTCAAATTGAAGATTGAACTTATTAATTAATCCACTCTGAACAAAATCATTGTTGAGATCCTGATTGGGCGCATCCTCAAGATTCGCCAAGGCGCTAACAAAGTTCTCATATTTTTTCATACAGAATCACACCATCCCTGGCAATCTCATCGAGCAATTGCTGCGATAGGGACTCGTCGAGATTGACGACATCTACATCTAAAAGAGTATCAAGATGTTCCTCGATCAAATATGAGAAACGGCCGAAATCCCGGCAACCTGCTACGGCGATGTCAATATCGCTCTTGGGCAAGTTGTCGCCTCGAGCACGAGAACCAAACAACACGACCTTCTCGGCGTCACATTCCAGAGCAAAAACTTCGATTTGCTTGTACACCTTGTCGAGAGATGTCATTTGCAGCCCTTACAGCTTAATGTCAAAGTTGATCTCGGGAACGGCGGCTAGGTCGGCCAACGTCACGCCGTCGACGTATTTTTCGATCACGTCGTCCAGACCGCACCAGAACTTGACGGTCGAGCACAAATCGCTGCGGGTGCAGCTGTTGTCGATGCCGTCGCACGCCACGGGCGCCGTGCTGCCCTCGACGGCGCGCAGGATGTCACCCGCACGTACCTCGGAGGGATCCTTGGCCATCATGTAGCCGCCGCCCTTGCCGCGCACGCTCTTAAGCAGGCCAGCCTTCATAAGCGGACGAACCAGCTGCTCCAAATACTTTTGCGAGATATGCTCGCGGTCGGCAACCTCGCGCAGGGCAATCTTGCCCTCGGCGTCGCCGAGCGCCGCGATATAGATCATCAGCCGGAGGGCATAGCGGCCCTTGGAAGAAATGAGCATACCTACCCTCCCATCGTTGCTGGGACAAAATACCAGGAGTGTTTGTCCCAAATCTTATGCACGCGGGGCAAACAAACCTGATTATTATGTCCCACATCTAAAAAGTCGAGTGGATTAGTCGGGTTTTCCCTTGACTAACGCCGAACCCATAGTAACTTTATTCCGAGAAGATTCCTAGGGTTTAGTACACCTATGAGTACACCATATACAGAGAGGGACAGCATGAGCGCAAATCCGCTGCTTTCCATCGAAGGTCTGACCGCCTCCGTGGACGAGAAGACCATCCTCCACAACGTCAACCTCAACGTCGCCGCCGGCGAGACCCACGTGCTGATGGGACCCAACGGCGCCGGCAAGTCCACCCTCGGCCACCTGGTCATGGGCGACCCCGTCTACACGGTCAACGACGGCCGCATCGTCTTTGACGGCCAGGACATCACCGAGCTCACCACCGACAAGCGTTCGCGCGCCGGCCTGTTCCTGAGCTTCCAGGCCCCGGTTGAGATTCCGGGCGTGCCACTGTCGAGCTTTTTGCGCGCCAGCATCGCCGGCCGCCCCGGCCTGGAGATGAAGGGCAAGGAGTTCCGCCGCCGCGTGAAGGAGCTCGCGGCCGAGCTCAACATGGATACCGCCTACCTCAACCGCGAGCTGGGCGTGGGTTTCTCGGGCGGCGAGAAAAAGAAGGTCGAGATGCTCCAGCTTCTGCTGCTGCAGCCCAAGCTCGCCATCCTGGACGAGACTGACTCCGGCCTGGACGTCGACGCCCTTTCCACCGTCAGTCATGGCATGGACGCCTACCGCAAGAGCTGCGACGGCTCCATGCTCATCATCACGCACAACACGCGCATCCTGGAGCACCTGGATGTCGACCGCGTCCACGTTATGGTCAAGGGCCACATCGTGCGCGAGGACGACGCCTCGCTGATCCCCTGGATCGACAAGAACGGCTTTGAGACCTTCGAGCGCGAGGCCGCCGAGCAGCGCGCCCAGGCCGAGGCCGCCGCTGCCGAGCAGCAGGCGTAAAGGGGCGACGCAATGACCAAGAACCGCACCGAGGTCGCGGACATCGACCGCAGCCTCTACGACTTCACCTATGGCGAGGAGGGATTTGAGCGCCTCGACGCCGGCATCACGCCCGACATCGTGCGCGAGATCAGCGCCAAGAAGGACGAGCCGCAGTGGATGCTCGACCTGCGCTTAAAGTCCCTCGAGATCTTTAATCGTTTTCCCGACCCGACGTGGGGCCCCTCCATCGAGGGCCTGGACATGGATAACATCGTCACCTATGTCAAGCCCAACACCGACCAAAAGCACGACTGGGAGTCGGTGCCCGACGACATCAAGAGCACCTTTGAGCGCCTGGGCATCCCCGAGGCCGAGCGCAGCTATCTGGCAGGCGTCGGCGCGCAGTACGACTCCGAGCTCGTCTACCACAACATGCAGGACACGGCGTCTAAGATGGGCATCGTCTACTCCGGCATCGAGGAGGCCCTGCACGACCCGCAGTGGGAACCGCTCATCCACGAGAAGTTTATGACGCTCATCCCGCCCACCGACCACAAGTTTGCGGCCCTGCACGGCGCCGTATGGTCGGGCGGCTCGTTTGTCTACGTGCCCAAGGGCACCAAGCTCGACTTCCCGCTGCAGAGTTACTTCCGTCTTAACGCCAAGGGCGCCGGCCAGTTTGAGCACACGCTCATCATCGTCGAGGACGATGCCGACCTGCACTTCATTGAGGGTTGCTCCGCGCCCAAGTACAACGTGGCCAACCTCCACGCCGGCGCCGTCGAGCTCTTTGTGGGCAAGCGTGCGCACCTGCGCTACTCTACCATCGAGAATTGGTCCAAGAACATGTACAACCTCAACACCAAGCGTGCGCGCGTGGACGAGGACGGCGACATCGAGTGGATCAGCGGCTCCTTCGGTAGCCACGTGGGCTACCTCTACCCCATGAGCGTGCTCAGCGGACGCCGCGCCCGCTCGAGCTTTACCGGCATTACCTTTGCCGGCGCCGGCCAGAACCTGGATACCGGCTGCAAGGTCGTGCTCAACGCGCCCGATACTTCGGCAACCGTCGAGACCAAGGGCATCTCCAAGAGCGGCGGCATCCAGACCTTCCGCAGCTCCATCGTGGCCACGCCCAAGGCCGAGGGTTCCAAGGCAACCGTGAGCTGCCAGTCGCTCATGCTCGACGACCAGAGCCGCTCCGACACCATCCCCGCCATGGACATCCGCGCCAAGAATGTCGACATCGGCCACGAGGCCACCATCGGCCGTATCGGCGACGATAAGGTGTTCTACCTGATGAGCCGCGGTATCTCGGAGGAAGAAGCCCGTACCATGATCGTCAACGGCTTTGCCAACCCGGTCTCCAAGGAGCTACCGCTGGAGTACGCCGTCGAGATGAACAACCTGATCAAGCTCGAGATGGAAGGAGCGATCGGATAATGAAACAGACCACGAACACCGCTGCTACCACCCTTGAGCAGGTCAATGCGATGCCGGCTGCCACATGGGGCTGGCTGAAGATGAACCAGACCAAGCTCGAGCTCTCTGACGAGCTTGCCGCCGCTCCCGCCGAGACCGTTAAGGTTGAGGGCTTGGACGAGCAATTTGCTGGCGTGGCAGACGCGTTCGACGCCGCCATAGACGCCATGGCCGAGCGCTTCCCCGAGCGCCGCGCCTCCGCGCCCGGCGATGCCGCCGACCGCGCCCGCATCACGCCCGAGACCGAGCTCGACGTGCCCGCCACCTCCGTCTACCAGGCCGGTGCCATTAAGCTGGAGGAGGAGCTCTCCCCCGCTGAGGCCTTCGAGACTGGCATGGGCGAGGCTGCCTACACCTACCTGGCCGACCACGCCACCAAGCGCGTCGTCATCGATGTGCCCGCATACAAGCACGCCACGGTTACCGTGCGTGTGAGCGGTGTCGATGCCGCCGCGGCCATCGCCGCCATCGACGTCGTCGTCCGTCCCCAGTCGACGCTCGACCTGCAGATCGCCCTGGACTCCCCCGTTGCCGGCGAGGGCGTCGTGGGATCCGTGCTGCGCGTGTGCGCCCACGAGTACGCCACCGTCAACGTGGCCTGCACGCAGACGCTCGACGATAGCTGGATCGCACTCGACGATACCGGCCTGTTCCTGGACGAGGGCGCGCGCGTCAACGTGCAACACACCGTCCTGGGTGCCGGCGCCAGCGCCACCGGCCTTGCCGGCGACCTGCTGGGCGATACCGCCAAGGTCACCATCGATACTGACTACCTTGGCGCCCGTGAGCAGGTGCGCGACTTTAACTACGAGCTGCGCCACCGCGGTCGCAAGACCGAGTGCGAGATCGACGCCAACGGCGTGCTGACCGGCACGTCCAAGAAGGTCTACCGTGGCACCATCGACCTCGTGCACGGCTGCAAGGGTGCAACCGGCACCGAGCGCGAGACGGTGCTTTTGGCCAACAAGGGCGTCGACAACAAGACCATTCCCGTCATTCTCTGCGACGAGGACGACGTCGCCGGCAACCACGGCGCCACCATCGGTCACGTCCGCGACGAGCAGCTGTTCTACCTCGCCTGCCGCGGTCTTGACCAAAACGCCGCCGAGGACCTGTTCATCCGCGCCAAGCTGGAGGACGCCGCGCTTTCCGCCACCGACGAGCGCACCCGCGCCGGCATCGTCCGCCTGGGCAACAACCTGATCGACAACTTTGAAGAGGAGCTCGCATGATCGACACCGAGCACGTTAAATGCGACACCTGTACCGCACCGGAGCCTATGGAGCTCGACGCCAGCGACGAGGCCTCGCGCGGCTGGCCTACCGTCGACATCGAGACCAATCCCTACAAGGCGCAATTCCCGCTTTTCCAGCAGCACCCCGAGATCGCCTTCCTCGATAGCGCCGCCACCGCGCAGCGCCCCGCCTGCGTGCTTGACGCCGAACGCGACTTCTACCAGCGCATGAACGCCAACCCCCTGCGCGGCCTGTACTCGCTGTCCGTCGAGGCAACCGACGCCATCGCGAAGGTCCGCCAGCAGATCGCCGACCTCATCGGCGCCTCACAGGCCAACGAGGTCGTCTTCACCCGCAACACGAGCGAGTCGCTCAACCTGGTCGCCAAGAGCTTTGCGCCCACAGTGCTCAAACCGGGCGACGAGGTCGTCATCACCATCATGGAGCACCACTCCAACCTGATTCCGTGGCAGCAGGTCTGCCGCGAGACCGGCGCCAAGCTCGTCTACCTCTACCCCACCAAGACCGGCCAGCTCACCACCGAGGAGGTTCTTGCCAAGGTGGGTCCCAAGACCAAAATTCTGGCCGTGGGTCAGGTTTCTAACGTGCTGGGCGTCGAGAACCCGGTCAAGAACCTCGGCAAACTCGTGCACAAGTACGGCGGCTACCTGGTCGTCGACGGTGCGCAGTCGCTGCCGCACATGCCGGTCGATGTGGCCGACCTGGGCGCCGACTTCTTTGCCTTTAGCGCGCACAAGGCCATGGGCCCCATGGGCATCGGCGTGCTGTGGGGCAAGATGGACCTGCTCAACGCCATGCCGCCCATGCTCACCGGCGGCGAGATGATCGATTCGGTCACCGAGCAGGACGCCGTCTGGGCGCCCGTCCCCGAGAAGTTCGAGGCCGGCACGCAGGACGCCGCCGGCATATTCGCCACGGGTGCGGCACTCGACTACCTCGTCAACACGGTTGGCTACGAAAACATCCAGGCACGCGAGCAGGCACTCGTCCACTACCTGATGGGCGAACTCATGCAGCTCGACTTTGTCCAGATCATCGGCTCCATCTACTGGGACAACCATCACGGCGTCGTCAGCTTTAACGTCAAGGGTATCCACCCGCACGACGTCGCGAGCATCATGGACATGGACGGCGTGTGCATCCGTGCCGGTCACCACTGCGCGCAGCCGCTGCTTACCTGGCTGGGCGTCGAGAACCTCGCCTGCTGCCGCGCCAGCGTGGCCTTCTACAACGACAAGGCCGACATCGATAAGTTCATCGCCGGCCTGCATCACGTTTGGAGCACGTTCAATGGGTAATCTGTACACCTCCACCACGTTTATGGAGCACAACTCGCACCCCGACTACAAGTACGAGATGGATGCCCCCACGCACGAGCACGACGGCATCAACCCCAGCTGTGGCGACGAGCTCACCTTGCAGCTGCGCGTCGAGAACGGTGTGATCGAGGAGGCCTCCTTTACCGGTCATGGCTGCGCCATCAGCCAGGCCAGCGCCGACATCATGGCCGACCTCATCACCGGCGAGACCGTCGAGGAAGCTCACCGCCTGGCAGAGCTCTTCCTCGCCATGATCCGCGGCGAGCAGCTCTCCGAGGAAGATCTGGAAGACCTGGACGAAGCCGCCCAGCTCCAGGACATCTCGCACATGCCCGCCCGCGTCAAATGCGCCGAGCTCGCCTGGCGCACCCTCGACGGCATGCTCACGGGACAAAATAATCAGTAGTATTTGTCCCAAATCTTAAGAATTTTGTTGGCCGAATCGCTTGACTAAGAGTGGTTCGGCCATTTTCTATTCCGAGAGCTCGGCCTGTGCCTTCACCCGCGCATAAGCGCGCACGATACGAGAGACGGTACTTTTGCCAATCCCGGTATACCGCTCAATCTGGCGCACCGTAAAACCGGCATCGTGCAATCCAAAAATAACGGTATCGCGCTGCGCCGGCGGTGCGACTTTAACCCCGTTGAGCGGAACCCCGAGACTCTTCGCCAACTTGCCGGCAAAGGCATTGCGTTCCCACTCTGTCTCTTTCATATCGCACAGCGCTGGCTTGCTGCCGTCGGGCGTCGAAAGCGAATAGGCAATAAAGCCCTCGGCAGAACCAAAAAGCTCAAGCACGCAAGAAGGATCAGAAAATCCCCTCGCGACATCAGCCGCGTCACCGTCGTAAGCGCACAAATGCTCCGCAAAGCTACTCCAGGGATAACGCTCGATTAGGCTAACGCCCGCCTCCTGCGGATCGGCGTGTACGGAGCGAATAGCCTCCATCACCTGCCAGTCGGTATCGAGCGAGCGCCGGTCAAAACGGTTCTGGAACAGATGGCCTGTGCGCCTCGTGCGTTTATTGAACCGCCGCGCGTACGTCAAAAGCAGCCGGTGCATCGCCGCGCTCATCCTGTCCTCGTAATCTGCAAGCACCAAATGCACGTGATTGCCCATAAGGCACCAAGCGATAACCGTCACACCCTCCTCGCGGCAGCACTCGCGCATCAGCTCCAAAAACTCCCACCGGTCCTCATCGCCCTCAAAGATGAGCTGCTTGCCCGTACCGCGGGCACAGACATGGTAAAAGCCGGTAACCGTTCTCCAAACGCGCTGCATGGCGCTCCCTTCGCCGGGATCTGCTTGCCATCCAATACAGCACGATTGAAGCGTGCCATCAAAACATTCACGCAAAACAATACACTCGCGCGGCCAAAGGCAGTAATCAGGCGGCGAACGGCATCGTTGCAACAGGTCAACCCCCGCAATGCTTACAAGAGCTGACCAATAGCTTGCCCAAGACGGACCCCCTCTACGGAAGTTCACGACCACAGAACATAGAGTTAAACCGTTTCAATTAAAACTTCCGGACTTCTCGCTACGAAAACTGAGCCGTTCGCCGAATATTCCGTGCATTTCGCGGTATTATAGGGGCTGCATGTCATGTCCCTTTCGAAGGGTCGCCCGGCAATCGCCAGCCACGGCCCCCAGACGGGACGCCAACACGATAGAGAGGAGAGGCATGCAGTACTCACAGGAAGTGGAGAACATGTGCCCCGTTGCCAAGGGTGCATACCACGGCCCCGCACCCATCCCCGAGGAGGGCAAGTGGGTCCAGGCTAAGGAGATTTCCGACATCTCCGGTCTTACGCACGGTGTGGGTTGGTGCGCACCTCAGCAGGGCGCCTGCAAGCTCACGCTGAACGTCAAGGACGGCATCATCGAGGAGGCCCTCGTTGAGACCATCGGCTGCTCGGGCATGACCCACTCTGCCGCCATGGCTTCCGAGATCCTTCCCGGTAAGACCATCCTCGAGGCCCTCAACACCGACCTCGTCTGCGACGCCATCAACGTTGCTATGCGCGAGATCTTCCTGCAGATCGTTTACGGCCGCAGCCAGACCGCGTTCTCCGAGGGCGGCCTGCCCGTGGGCGCCTCCCTCGACGACCTCGGCAAGGGCCTTCGCTCTCAGGTCGGCACCATGTTCGGCACCAAGGCCAAGGGCGCTCGTTACCTCGAGCTCGCTCAGGGCTACGTCACCCGCATGGCTCTCAACGACAAGAACGAGATCATCGCATTCGAGTTCCTGAACCTCGGCAAGTTCACCGACGCCGTCAAGGCCGGCAAGACCCCCGAGGAGGCCATCGCTGGCGCTATGGGCCACTATGGTCAGTGGGAGAACGCTGCCAAGTACATCGACCCGCGCACCGACGAGGAGACTCACTCCGTCGCCAGCGTGTTCCCGGTTCACGAGTAGAAAGGGAGGGAAATAACTATGACTGTTACGTTCGAAGGTTACGAGCGCCGCGCTGACAAGATCAACAAGTGCCTCGCCGACAACGGCATCGCCTCCCTCGAGGAAGCTCTGCAGATCTGCACCGACAAGGGCTTCAACCCGCGTGAGATCGTCAACAACACCCAGTCCATCGCCTTCCAGAACGCCGAGTGGGCCTACACCCTCGGTTGCGCTCTCGCTGTCAAGCGTGGCGCCAAGTCCGCTTCTGAGGCTGCCGCCATCATCGGCGAGGGCATCCAGGCCTTCACCGTTCCCGGCTCCGTCGCCGAGGACCGCAAGGTCGGTCTGGGCCACGGCAACCTGGGCGCTATGCTGCTCTCCGACGACACCGAGTGCTTCGCCTTCCTGGCAGGTCACGAGTCCTTCGCTGCCGCTGAGGGTGCTATCGGCCTGGCTCTGAACGCCAACAAGGCTCGCAAGAAGCCGCTGCGCGTCATCCTCAACGGTCTGGGCAAGGACGCTGCTCAGATCATCGCCCGCATCAACGGCTTCACCTACGTGAAGACCCAGTTCGACTACTTCACGGGCGAGCTCAAGGTCGTCGAGACCATCCCATACTCCGATGGTCCCCGCGCCGCCGTCAACTGCTACGGCGCCGACGACGTCCGCGAGGGCGTTGCCATCATGTGGCACGAGAACGTCGACATCTCGATCACCGGTAACTCCACCAACCCCACGCGCTTCCAGCACCCCGTCGCTGGCACCTACAAGAAGGAGCGCCTCGAGGCTGGCAAGAAGTACTTCTCCGTCGCTTCTGGTGGCGGCACTGGCCGTACCCTGCACCCGGACAACATGGGCGCCGGCCCTGCCTCTTACGGCATGACCGACACCATGGGCCGCATGCACTCCGATGCCCAGTTCGCCGGTTCTTCCTCCGTGCCTGCGCACGTCGACATGATGGGTCTCATCGGCATGGGTAACAACCCCATGGTCGGTGCCACCGTCGCCTGCGCTGTCGCCGTCGAGGAGGCCCTCAAGGCCTAATCGCGCCCGCGCGATGCTCATATAGTTGAGCTTTGGAGCCGCTACCCACCCGGGTAGCGGCTCTTTTTGTTTGCCCCGTCCCAAATTGGTTACTCTTATTAGAAGGTCCGATATATCAGTTGCGGTGAAATACGGACTGAATTGCATCCATACAGGCCAAAACAGTCCGTATTCCACCGCAACTTACCAAATTAGCCGACCGAAGTGACCGAGTCCACCTGACGCCCACCTGCCATATTTGCCCTTTACCGATTTGCCGAGTCTTTGCGGCCCCATTGCCGATCACCCGTGCGACAATGCGCCGGACGAGAAAGGAATCCGATGGAATCGACTGATGTACTGGTAATTGGAGCTGGCATTGCGGGCCTTTGCGCCGCCATCGAAGCGGCACGCACGGGTGCAACCGTCACTGTGGCAAGCGCCGGCAAGACCATGAGTGGATCGAGCTTCTTCCCGGGTA
Source organism: Collinsella aerofaciens (assembly GCF_018785265.1). Taxonomy (GTDB): domain Bacteria; phylum Actinomycetota; class Coriobacteriia; order Coriobacteriales; family Coriobacteriaceae; genus Collinsella; species Collinsella aerofaciens_AI. Next base: position 23,004 of record NZ_WQPK01000004.1, read on the forward strand.
CCTGGGGCCTCGGCCTCATCGGTCCCGTCGACGAAGACGACGAGCAGGACCTCATCGACACCATCCAGACCGTCGGCGGCGGCGTTGCCGACCCCGAACTCGTCCAAACGTTCGTCCACGGCATTCGCCAAGCGATTGACTGGCTCGAGCAAGACCTGGGCGTTGAGCTCCAGCGTCCGCAAAGCGCCAAGAGTGCTCAACAAAAGCAGTTTATCCCCTGCTTTGACCACAAGACGCGCATGTGGCGCGGCCTCACCCGCAAGCCCCTTGAGGACGCTCTGACGACCTGGATCGAGTCGCTCGGCATTCGCCTGCTCCCCCGCCATGAGCTTATCGACCTTGTTGAGGACACGAACGGCAGAATAACCGGAACCGTACTCTACGACCTTACCGAAAATCGAATCGTGCCCTTTGCTGCCAAGGCCACGATCATCGCAGCCGGTGGCACAGGCGGCCTGTTCGAGCGCAGCCTTACGTCGGCTGATGTGCTCAGCTCCTCGCAGGCCATCGCACTGGCGCACGGCGCAACACTTACTAATATAGAGTTCATGCAGATGATGCCTGGCTTCATCGAGCCCAGGCGTAACTTGGTCTTCAACGAGAAAACCTGGCGCTACGTGCATGTAGACCAGCCGGTAGATATTGCCGACGACAAGCTGGACGACCTGCTCGAGCAGCGCTCTGGACATGGTCCCTTCACGTCACGCTTGGCCTCCCGCGCTATCGATCTCGTCATCGATCAGGCAGGTGCCGAAGGCCTGGCACTCCACTACGACTTCCCCCGCGAGGATGTCCCAGAGTTTGTGCAGACCTTTGCCACCTGGCTGCAAGACGAGCACGGCATCGCGCCGACCGACGAGATGCGCGTTGCGATGTATGCCCACGCCGCTAACGGCGGCATCAAGATCGATAAGACCGCGCACACGGGCGTTGAGGGCCTCTACGCTTGCGGCGAGGCGACAGGCGGCATGCACGGAGCCGACCGCATTGGTGGCTTGTCAAGCGCCAACGGCATCGTGTTCGGGCGCATCGCAGGCGCATCGGCAGCCCTTGCAGCGCAGAAAGAGCCTAAGACAGCCCTGAAGGCGGATATCGCCCTCCCCCAGCACGGCATTGCCACAACAGATGCCGAGCGCCTGACCCGCAGCCTTAAGCACACGATGAGTACCTATTGCATGATCAACCGCACCGAAACAGGCCTATCCGAAGCACTACACGAGCTTGAGGGCTTGAAGACAGAGGCAACGACCTTGAGCACACAGAAAGCCCAGGACAGCGAAGTCGCAGCCCTCGCCCGCCTGCAATCGCAGATTCAGCTGGCACAGGAAATGGTCAAAGCCATGCGCAAGCGAACTGAAAGCTTAGGTTCGCACTATCGAGCAGACTAAATCGATTCTCACTTTGAGTTTGATCACAACTTCTCAACATGCATCGAGCCCCGTGAGCATAATTCTCATAAGGAGAGCACGTTTATGGGGCTTTAGCCGTGTTTCCCTAAGGGAATCACGGTGCAGTTTCCCCAACTTCGCGCCCCGACGGGTTCGACCCCATGCGAGGTCAAAAAAAGACGGCCAACTTTCGTTGACCGTCTTAACTTGCTTTGGTGGGCCGTCAGGGGGTCAGCCTGCTTTGCAGGCGACCGCTGCGGCGCCAAGGCGCCTTGCGCGCTACGCTGGTAAATGCTCACGCATTTCCTCAGCTTCGCGCCCCGACGGGTTCGACCCCATGCGAGGTCAAAAAAAAAGCGACCAGCCTGAGCCAGTCGCTTTAACAATCTTTGGGTGGGCCGTCAGGGGGTCGAACCCTGGACCTTGGGATTAAGAGTCCCCTGCTCTACCAACTGAGCTAACGACCCAAAGCTAAAGTCCGTTATGGCGGACTTTAGAGGAGATATCGTGTGGTGGGCCGTCAGGGGGTCGAACCCTGGACCTTGGGATTAAGAGTCCCCTGCTCTACCAACTGAGCTAACGACCCGATATCAACACAAAGCAAGAACTGGGGTGGGTAAAGGGACTCGAACCCTCGACCTACGGGACCACAACCCGTCGCTCTAGCCAACTGAGCTACACCCACCGTGTCCTGTGCGCTTCGCGCTCGACTATTATTGCAAGGAACGCCACGCGATGCAAGCCCCAATTTTCAAGAATTTTGAAAAGAGTTTTTCGAGACCATTTCGAGCAAATCCCACCGGTTTCATAGGAGTAAACTTGCCCCACTGCAAATCCTCGAAAGGACCGTCATGAAAGAACTCTCCAACCGCACGGCAAGATTTACCGATTCGGTCATCCGCCGCATGACACGCATCTCCAATAAGTACGGCGCTGTCAATCTCTCGCAGGGCTTCCCCGACTTCGATCCCCCCGGCGCAGCTGCTCGATAGCCTCAGCGCCATCGCCAGCGACCCCAAGCCGCTCTATCACCAGTACTCCATCACCTGGGGCTCCCAGGCCATGCGCGAGGCGCTCGCCGCCAAACAGGAGCACTTTATGGGCATGCCGGTGAACCCCAACGAGAATATCGTAGTCACCTGCGGCTCCACCGAGGCCATGATGGCCGCCATGATGACGGTCACGAACCCCGGCGACAAGGTCGTCATCTTCTCGCCGTTCTATGAGAACTACGGCGCCGACACGATCCTTTCGGGTGCCGAGCCCATCTACGTGCCGCTCAACCCGCCTGCGTTCGACTTTGACCGTGAGGTGCTTGAGGCGGCCTTCCGCGACAACGATCCCAAGGCGATCGTCCTGTGCAACCCGTCCAACCCCTGTGGCAAGGTCTTTACGCGCGAGGAGCTCACCTTTATCGCCGACCTCTGCAAAAAGTACGACGCCTACTGCATCACCGACGAGGTATACGAGCACATCGTCTACGCGCCCCACGAGCACGTCTATATGGCCACGCTGCCCGGCATGTTCGAACGAACCATCAGTTGCAGCTCGCTGTCCAAGACGTACTCCATCACCGGCTGGCGCCTGGGGTACACCATCGCCCCTGCCGAAATCACCGAGCGCATCAAGAAGGTCCACGACTTCCTCACCGTGGGTGCCGCCGCTCCCCTGCAGGAAGCCGTCGTCACCGCCCTCAACTTCGACGACAGCTATTACGATGAGGTCCTTGACCACTATACCGCCAAGCGCGACCTGTTCTGCCAGGGGCTCGACAGTCTCGGTCTTGAGCACAACGTGCCGCAGGGCGCCTACTATGTGATGATGGATATCTCGGAGTTTGGCTACGACAGCGACCTCGAGTTCTGCGAGGACCTGGCCTCAAAGGTGGGCGTGGGCGCTGTGCCCGGCTCGAGCTTCTTCCGCGAGCCCGTCAACCATCTGATCCGTTTCCACTTTGCCAAGCGTGACGAGACGCTCAACGCGGCGCTGGAGAACCTCAAATCGCTACGTGATAAAATCAAGCCGCGCGGGTAAGGACGGCCCGGCAACTAAAGCAACCAAAGAAGCCCCGCACCGCCGAGTTGCGGGGCTTCTTTTTATAGCGCTTTCTTAAATGGTTTAGCGCACTATACTTTAGTCACGGAGCAACTCGTCCCAGAGAGAGGAACACTATGGCAGAGCAGCAGCTTATCGGAGCGCTCGAGGCCGGCGGCACCAAGATGGTCTGCGCCACGGGCTATGCAGACGGTACAGTCCTGGAACGTGAGCAGATCGCGACCACGACCCCGCAGGAGACCGTTGAGGCCGTTAACGCATGGTTTGCCGACAAGGGCATCACTGCGCTGGGCATCGGCGCCTTTGGCCCCACCGCAGTCAACCCTGCCTCGCCCCAATACGGCAAGATCCTGGAGACCCCAAAGACGGCATGGCGCTACTTTGACCTGCTGGGCAGCATCCAAAACGAGCTCAATATCCCCTGCGGCTACGACACCGACGTCAACGTCGCCTGCCTGGGCGAGGTCACCTTTGGTTGCGCCCAGGGCCTCACTGACGTGGTGTATCTGACCATCGGTACCGGCGTGGGCGCCGGCGTGCTCTCCGGCGGTAAGCTCGTGCACGGCATGATGCATCCCGAGGCCGGCCACATCCTGGTCACGCGCGACCCGCGCGACACCATTGGCGAGCACAGCGCCTGCCCCTTCCACGACAACTGTCTCGAGGGCCTCATCGCCGGCCCCGGCGTCAAAAAGCGCTGGGATGGCAAGAGCGCCGGAGACATGGCCGATGACCCGGAGGCCATGGACCTGCTCGCCGGTTATCTGGCACAGGCGCTCATGACCTACACGCTGTGCTACGCGCCGCAAAAGATCATCATCGGCGGCGGCGTGGCCGACCACACCCCCATCGTGCCGCTCGCGCGAAAAAAGTGCGCCGAGATGCTCAACGGCTATATCGTCACGCCCGAGGTCAACGACATCGATAACTACATCGTCAACAACAGCCTCGAGGGCAAGCAGGGCATTATGGGCTGCCTGGCCCTGGGCGCACAGGCGCTTCAGTAGCAGACGCACCCACAGGGCGTGGCGCGCCCGGTAAATCCGACCTACGGAACGACGCCACCACGCCTCATATAAGCCCTCAAATAAAAAAGGCCGCCTAGGACCAAACAATACGTCCTAGGCGGCCTTTTTGGCGCACATCAGCGACCGTAAGAGATATCGGAGCACAACGCCCGTTGCCGCTCCACAGCAGTCGATCATCACATCGGTGATCATGCCGGCGCGTCCCGGCACAAAGAGCTGAATCGTCTCGTCGATCGAGGGAATCAGCAGCAGGAACACCGCCGTGGGCAGCAGCACGTCAAAGGTGCGCCGGCCCTCAAAATCAAAGGCGTGCGTTGCCAGGATGCCGAGCACCATATACTCGGTAAAATGCGCGCACTTGCGAACAACAAAGTTGGTCACCCATTCATATGGAAGTCCCACGCCGTGCAGGAAACCGCGGATAGCTTCCATAACCGTTAGGCTCAGCGAGCCCGACCCCGAGCCGGGAACCAGCGAATTGCCCCAGATCAAGAGCGCCATCAGGCAGGTTACAACCGCCCATTTTCGATTGATCTTAACCATGCAGAAGTTATGCCTCCGCGCGGAGCGGCGCGAAGCTGGCGGTACCGCCCTCGATAACGCTCAGATAGGCACGGCCCGTACGCTTGGCGGTTGAGGACTGCAGGCGCTCGATCTCTTCCTCGAGGATCTGATTGACGCGCTCGTGACGACGGTTTTCCATAATGCCGGCGGCAATAGCCTCGGCCCGCTCGATGCTCTCGCGCGAGATACGGGCAGTATCCTCGGGGAACACAGCACTGTGACGGCCGACATAGGCGGGGGCAGCAGGCTGAGGGGCAGCGACGGGAGCGGGGGCTGCAACAGGAGCAGGCTCGTCAATCTCATCCAGAATCGCGGTGGCGGCGGCCCACATGCCCTCGTGGCCCGAGTAATCGGCCATGGGAACATCAACCTCGAGCGAGGCGTCCGGAAGGTCGCCGGTGTCGATGCGATCTTGGGCATCAATCGATGCGGTGATGGCTGCAGGCTCATCGAGGTCATCGAGATCGATGTCCGCGGCACCGGAGATGATAGGCATGCTGGCGAGGTTTGCATTGTACGGCACAGCCTCAGCCGCCTGCTGCTGGGCAGGAGCGCCCCACAATGAGCTTTCGGCGGCACGGCGGGCGGCAACGGCCTCCTCGTCAGCGGTCATGGCTTCATCAACGTACGAATTGTCGGCAGAAGCGTTCGCGTCGCCCGAGGTAGCGTTGTAGGCGTTATTGGCTGCCGCGTTGGCAACGAGTGCCACGAAAGCCGCCGTGCTGCCCGCAGGGGCGGCCTGGGAACCAGACACGGCGCGTGCCGCGGCGGCGATGTCGTCGCGATTGAAGGAGCCGGTCTGCCCGCCGTTGGTGAGCTCGTCGATGGCGACTTGATAGACGTCGCGCGAGTGTGCAGGGTCGCAGCTCACCGGCGAATCGTCGTCGAGCATACTGTCGATCATGGACCAAGCCTCGTCCTCGTCCATAGCATCTGCGGCTCGAGCGATGGTAGGGACACCATCATCGGCATGACGGCGCTGGAACGCACCGGTCAGGCCGGAAAGGAATGCCGAGGTAGACTGCTCCGCCTGAGCCTGAGAAGCAGAAGCCGCAGCGTAAGGAGTCGCATCCTGCTGCTGAGCTGGAATCGAGGCGGTCTTGAACTCGCTTTGATGCTGATTGAGATTGGCGGCACCGCCCATGGCATCAGGCTGGAACAGACGCTCTTCACGCTGCGCACGATACTCGGAGATACCCAGCGAGGCGGCATAGATACCCACGCCCGCCACCGCGCCCACGGCGAAGGGAACCGCACCCGCCACGACCGTCTCGTTCACAGACGAAAACGGCAGCGTCGCGGCATACATAACCACGGGAGCGGCAAGGCCGATCCCGCACGAAAGTCCGGCAAGGACTGCTCGTTGTGTTGCATCAGAAGAAGCCATGAGCTCTCCCCATCTTCCAGCACCCAAATCGCATCATTCAGTTGGCTGCGCGAGAGAAGATGAAGCGGGGCTATGCCCCAAAGCAACGGTATATGGTTCGTTTCATCTGCGTTTTCCGTCGCGAAGCTTAAAAGCTATTATGCGAAACCGCCCCGTCGATTGCAAGCGACGATGTCGGATTGAAACGGGAAACCTGCTGCTCGTCGGTCTTATGGTTAAAAATAAGCGCGGAGCGGCGATATGGAAAAGGGCCGAGGCTCAAAGCCCCGACCCTTTATCGCATTGATGGCTATCGCTGCGTGTGGATGACAACCTAGAACGTCTGCTCGTAGTCGCTGTGCTTTTTGGCCGAACGCACCAGGAACTCCTGGTTGGTGTTGGTGCCCTTAAGACCCTTGATAAACGATGCGGCTGCGCGCTCGGTGTTGTTCATGCCGGCAAGAATGCGACGCAGGCCAAAGACAAACGGGCGCATCTGCTCGTCGACCAGCAGATCCTCGTTGCGCGTACCGGAGGCAACGGGGTCAATGGCCGGGAAGATACGACGGTCGGCAAGATCGCGGTCGAGCTTAAGCTCCATGTTGCCGGTGCCCTTGAACTCCTCAAAGATGACTTCGTCCATCTTGGAACCGGTGTCGATGAGGGCAGAGGCCAGGATGGTGAGCGAGCCACCGTTCTCGATATTACGGGCTGCGCCCAGGAAGCGCTTGGGCGGATACAGGGCCGCCGAATCGACGCCGCCCGAAAGGATGCGGCCCGAGGCGGGCGCCGCCAAGTTGTAGGCGCGGGCAAGACGCGTGATGGAGTCGAGCACCACCACGACGTCGCCACCCAGCTCCACGATGCGCTTGGCGCGCTCGATGACGAGCTCTGCCACACGAGTGTGGTTGTCGGCGGGCATATCGAAGGTCGACGCCACAACCTCGCCCTTGATGGAACGCTGCATATCGGTGACCTCTTCGGGGCGCTCGTCGACGAGCAGGCAGATGAGGTGCACCTCGGGGTTGTTAATCGAGATAGACTGGCAGATCTTCTTGAGGATCGTGGTCTTGCCGGCCTTAGGCGGGGACACGATCAGGCCACGCTGACCCTTGCCGATCGGCGACACGATGTCGATGGCGCGACCGGTAATGGAGTCCTTGCCGTGCTCCATGCGCAGCGGCTCGTTGGGATAGACCGGGGTGAGGTCACCAAACTTGGGGCGATTGCGAATCTGCTCGGGGTCCAGACCGTTGACGGTCGTGATCTTGGCGAGGCCGGCGCGCTTGTCGCCGCCGCGCGAAGGACGCAGCGAGCCCTCGATGACGTCGCCCGTGCGCAGACGCGCGGAGCGGATGAGGTAGGCGGGCACGAAGGCGTCGTCGTTGGACTTCATGTAGCCATGGGCGTGGATGATGCCGGAGCTGTCCGGGCGAATCTGCAGAATGCCCTTGATGTCGCGGAAGCCCTCGGCCTTCGCGGCAGTGGTGTAGATCTCCTCGACGAGCTCGGCCTTCTTCTTGCCGGTCGTCTCGATCTCGAACTCCTTGGCCTTCTCGCGCAGCTCGGCGACCTTCATGGCCGCGAGTTCCTCGCGCGAAAGCGTGGGCTCGGTGGGGGCGGCGTTGCGCTCCTTGTTGCGCTGTTTGCGATCGCGCTGGCGGTTGCGACGGTCGTTGTTGCGCTCGTCCTTGCGGTCGTTGCGCTCGTCGTTACGCTTGTGCTGGCGACGGTTGGGGCGAGCGCCGTCTTCGGCCTCGGCGGGCGCGGCACCATCAGTTGCGGCGGCGTCGGCATTGGCCGCAGCGGCGTCATTGGCCTCGGCGCCGGAATCGACCTGCGCTTCGACATCAGCCCGCTGCTCGGACGCCTTGGCCTTAGCGGACTTCTTACGACCACGCTTGGGCTTTTCGGACGCAGGCTGTTCGACGTCCTGGGGCTCAGCGGCATCAATCGATGCATCGGCGGTCGTCTCGGCGGAATCCTCGGACGCACCCTTCTTGGCAGCCTTGGCCTTGGACGTGCGCTTAGCAGCAGTACGATGGCTGCGACCAGGACGGACGTCGGCGGGCTCGACATCGGCGGGAGCGGCCTCGGAAGTCGTAGCATCCTGGACGGGCGCGTCGGCGGCGGTTGCAGACTCGGCGGTCGCCGCAGCATCCCGAGCGGCTGCAGCTGCGGCTGCGGCCTTCTCTGCCTCGACGAAGGCCTTGGGCTTGCGACCGCGACGGTGCGGGCGCAAAGCCGGATCGACAACGGGAACTTCGCTGGCCTCGACAGGCGCAGCGGGCTCAACAGGCGATGTGCCCTCCCCTGCCGCGGAACGGACCGAAGCCTCAGTGAGCTCGGGGGTTACCTGATCGGCAACCTGCTCGGCCTTAGCAGCCGTGCGACGGCGTGTGCGCGGTACCGGCTTCTCGGTCGGCTGGTCGGCGACAGGGGTCTCGGTGGCGGCAGGCGTCTCGGGCACAGACGGAGCTGCAAGCTCGGTCAGAGCCGCGGCCTCGCGCTCGGCAGCACGACGGCGGGCGCGCACCACCTGAGCCTCGCTAATCTGCGCCAACGCACGTGCCTGCGCGACCTCATCGGAAATCGGCGCCGAGGAGTCAGCTGCAACGGTGCGCTTGACGCGCGTCGTGCGCGTGGTACGGCGCTTGGGCTTGGTGACCTCCTCGCCGTCAGCAGCAGGCTTGGCCGTGCGGCGCGTACGCTTGGGCTTTGCCGGAGCAGCCTCCTCACCAGTTGCAGGCACGGCCTTCTCAGCCGTTGCAGCCTTAGGCGTCTCAGGAGCCGACGTTTGCGCGGGCGCCGCGACTTGGTCCGACGCAACCGGTGCAGCGGGAGCGGCTTGCGTCGTCGTTATTTCGTTTTCTTGCTGTTGATCAGACACAGTGTTTGCTCAACTTTCTTTTCAAGCCCTGTGATCACATGCTCCCTGCATAAACCTTCAGGGCGGCTAAACAGTCTAGTTCCGTTCAAAACGACGGACATCATTGATCTGTATCGAGATGATTGCGCCATATACGCAGCGTTAGTGTAACACAACCGCCGCCAGCTGCAACTTAGTCATTGGGAACGCTCTTAAACGACTAGTCAAAAGGGACACTCTTTGGTTTAACACCCACAAATCTGACTGCCTCCGCCAAAACTATGGCGGTTTACTACGATGAATCGCTCAACCGCGACCACTCCGAAACTTGTTGAACTAAAACCGCAGGTAGATGCCTTGCACTTTTTGCGAAAAGCCGGCGTGGTTGGAATTTCTCATTTCATCGTAGTAAACCGGCATAGTTTCGTATTTCCAGCAGTTCCAAATTCGTCAATACGTCGGCGTTTGCAAAAAGCCCGACCTCCGTGGGAGATCGGGCTTTCAAGGCTTAGTTAAACCAAGTCTGTACGGTCAAATGACTCGCAGATTACATCTGCTCGGGCGCGGAAACGCCAACAAGGGTGAGCACCAGGGCGAGCGTCACGCGGACGGCGTCGCAAGCGGCCAGACGGGCACGCGAAAGCTCGGGGTCGACGGGACGGCCCTCGCTCGGCAGAACCTGGCAGGCAGCGTAGAAGCTGTGGAAGTCGCCGGCGAGTTCCTCAGCAAAGTGCGTCAGACGGAACGGGGCGCGGTCGCGAGCGCAGCTGGCGATGAGGTCGGTGAGCTCGTTGAGCTTACGCGAAAGGGCGAGCTCGGTCGGGTCGGTCAGCAGCGAGTAATCGACGTTCTCACCGATGGCCTTGGAGGCGACGGCCTTCATGCCCATCTCGTCAGCCTGCTCGGGCGTAACGTCAGCGGCACGGCGCAGGATGGAGCACACACGGGCGTGAGCGTACTGCACGTAGTACACCGGGTTGGAGTTGTCGCGTTTCTTAACGGCCTCAATATCGAAGTCGACCATCTGGTTGGAGCTCTTGGAGATGAGCGTGTAGCGAGCGGCATCGGAGCCGACCTCGTCGACGAGCTCCTGCAGGGTCACCATGGTGCCCTTGCGCTTGGACATACGGACGGGCTTGCCGTTGCGCAGCAGGTTGACGAGCTGGCCCAGCAGAACCTCGAACTTGCCGGGATAGCCAAGAGCGTCGCAGACGCAGCGGACGCGCTCGATGTAGCCGTGGTGGTCGGCGCCCCAGATGTCGATGACGTGGTCGACGCGCTGGAACTTATCCCAGTGATAGGCAACGTCGGAGGCGAAGTAGGTGTACTCGCCGTCGGACTTGATCAGGACGCGGTCCTTGTCATCGCCCAGGTCGGTGGAGCGGAACCACAGGGCGCCGTCCTTGGTGTAGAGGTAGCCCATCTTGTCGAGCTTCTCAAAAGCGCGGTCGACGGCGGAGGTGCCGGCGGTCTCGCCCTCGGTGTCCTTCACATACAGCGAGCGCTCGGAGAACCAACGATCGAAGTCGCAGTTAACGGCATGGCAAAGGTCGCGCATGTTGTCGACCATCTTTACATAGCCGCGCTCGCGGAAGCTCTCCATGCGCTCCTGCGGATCGGCGTTGACCCACTTATCGCCGTCGGTGCGCCAGAACTCGGCGGCCTCGTCGATGATGTAGTCGCCGCCGTAGGAGTCCTTGCCCAGGGTCTCGGCAAAGTTATCCTGGTACGGATGGGTCTCGGGATGCTCGTCGTTCTCGTCGGCAACGAAAGCGTCGCGGTCGGCGATCAGCAGCTTGTGAGCCTCGTCGATATCCACGCCCTGCTTGGCGATGATGTCGGCAAGCTGCATATAGCGCGTGCTGATGGAGTTGCCGAAGGTGTTCATCTGAGAGCCGTGGTCGTTGATGTAGAACTCACGCTGGATGTCGTAACCGGCGTGGTCCATAACACGGCAGAGCGAGTCGCCCAGCGCGGCCCAGCGGCCGTGGCCGATGTGCATGGGGCCGACGGGGTTGGCGGAAACGAACTCGACCTGGGTCTTCAGGCCACCACCGACGTTGGACTTAGCGAAGTCCATACCCTTCTCGCGAGCCTCGCCAAAGATGGCATTCTTGACGGCAACGGAGAGGTAGAAGTTGATGAAGCCGGGGCCTGCGATCTCGACCTTCTCGATCGCGGGGTCCTCGGGCATATGGGCAACGATGGCCTCGGCGATCTTGCGCGGGGCGCAGTGGGCCAGCTTGGCGGACTTCAGGGCCATGGTAGAGGTCCACTCGCCATGAGAAGTGTCAGCCGGTCGCTCGATAGCGCAATCGTCAAGTTCAAATGCGGAAAGGTCGCCGGCCTCCTGGGCCGCAGCAAGCGCAGCGCGTACCAGCTCTTCAATCTTCTCGGGCATAGATCCTCCTTGTGTTAAAGCCCCCGAGCTCTTGGTCACTCGTAGGGCAAAAGCCAGAGTTTGTAGCACTCTATCACAAGCGACGGGCACTGTCGCAGGGTAAAGCTAATAGATATTGCATATGCACAAAAATGACTACAGCTTGTATGGAGTCACTCAAAGATGCCAGTCTGCCTGCAGATTATGCAGGCGTTGAAAATGCATAAAGGTGTGAATGAGCTGCGTCTGTTATCGAATACTCTTACCTATCAGAGTTGTGTGCTTTTCCTGCATAAAGTAAGGGTTTGCGCACGTCAGCGTGTTATTCTAGACATACGTAAATTCGTATAAGTTGGAGGTAGCATGTTCTCAATCGGTCAACACGTCATTCATCCGGGTCAGGGAGTCTGCACCGTCGTCGGTTTTAGGGACGACACGCCGCAGCCCATGCTGCTGCTCGAGACCAAGCAGGGACATGCGCAGACGATCCTCATGTACCCCGTGGCGCAGGCCGATCGTTTGCACGCCGCCATCTCTCAGCAAGATGCCGAGCACCTGCTGAGCCACTATGACGAGCTGGAGTGCGACACCTTTACCGAGCGCAACAGCTCGCTTGAGGAGACGCACTTTAAGCAGCAGCTCAAGCTGGGCGCGCCCGAGACGGTCCGCGTGGCAAAGACCATGATGTACCGCATTCGCCAGGCCGAGGAAGCTGATAAAAAGCCCAGCTCCTACTACATGCGCGTACTCAAGGAAGCCAAGCGCCGCTCCATCGAGGAGTTCGCCGTGGCCTTGGGCGTCACCGAGGAGGCCGCCGAAGCCCGCCTAGCCCAAGCCGCCCTCAACTAACCCAACCGCGCCAAAACCACCACAAAGGGGACAGGCACCTTTGTGGTGGTTTTCTTGTTCTAGTAGTATTCATTCTTATCGATACCCACGAGCACAAGGAGTCTCCTATGGCAGAGCCGCTTACCGCCGGAATCACCCGCGACCGCGCGTTCGAACTGCTCAACGAGCACAACAAGGACCCGTTCCATATCACCCATGGCGAGACGGTCGAGGGCACTATGCGCTACTTTGCGCGCGAGTTCGACCCCGAGAACGAGGAGTTTTGGGGCATCGTCGGTCTGCTGCACGACCTGGATTGGGAGGAGCATGAGGACGACCCCATGAACCACACCATCTATGCTGCCGAGATTCTTAAGGGCGAAGGTGCGTCTCCAGAGCTCATTCGCGCCATCCAGACGCACACGTCCGACTTCAACACCTCGCTGCCCAAGCCCGAGCTGCAGATGGAAAAGATCCTGTTTGCCTGCGATGAGCTCACCGGCCTGATCGGCGCTGCAGTCATCATGCGCCCGAGCAAGAGCGTTATGGACTTTACGACCAAGTCGCTCAAGAAGAAGTTCAAGGACAAGCGCTTTGCCGCCGGCTGCTCGCGCGACGTGATTTCGCAGGGCGCCGAGATGTTGGGCTGGGAGCTCCCCGAGCTCTTTGACCGCACCATCGCGGCCATGCAGTCCTTCGCCCCCGACCGCGATACCTTCCAGGCCTAACCGCCCACGCCACCTAAAACCACCACGAAGGGGACAGGCACCTTTGTGGTGGTTTTCGTTTACGAGGGGTTTAGGGGCGGACCTGGCCGGTGCCGCGGAGCTTGTATTTGTAGGTGGTGAGGGCCTCGGCGGCGAAGGGGCCACGGGCGTGGAGTTTTTGGGTCGAGATGCCGATCTCGGCGCCCAGGCCAAACTCGCCGCCGTCAGTGAAGCGCGTGCTGGCGTTGGCGTACACGGCCGAGGCATCGACCGCATCCAGGAAGCGCTCGCAAGCATCCGTGTCCTCGGCAACGATGGCCTCGGAGTGCATCGTGCCGTAGCGGTTGATGTGTGCGATGGCCTCGTCCTCGCTCGCCACGACCTTCACGCTCATCTCGAGAGCCAGGTACTCGCGACCCCAGTCCTCCTCAGTCGCGGCGACGTAGTTGTCGCCCTCGGCAAGCCCAGCGTCGGCGCATGCGGCGCACGTGGCCTCGTCGCCGTGAATCAGTACGCCGTGGTCGTGCAGCACGGCAACGACCGCCGGCAAAAACGAATCTGCCACAGCACGGTCGACCAGCAGCGACTCGGCGGCATTGCACACGCCTACGCGCTGGGTCTTGGCATTGACGATAATGTTGAGCGCCTTATCAAAGTCGGCGGATTCATGCACGTAGATGTGGCAGTTGCCCGTGCCCGTCTCGATCACCGGCACAAGCGACTCGCGCACGCAGCGCTGGATCAAGCCTGCACCGCCGCGCGGAATGAGTACGTCGACGATACCGCGGAGCTTCATGAGCTCGCCGGTGGCCTCGCGGTCGGTGGACTCGATCATCGACACGGCCTCGCGCGGGAAGCCCTTGGCCTCGAGCGCATCGGCCAGCAGCTCGGCGATCATGGCACACGAGTGATAGGCCAGCGAGCCGCCGCGCAGAATGCAGGCGTTGCCGGTGCGGATGCAGATGCCCGCGGCGTCGGCTGTCACATTGGGGCGCGCCTCGTAGACCATGGCAACCAGACCCAACGGCACGCTCACGCGGGTCAGGTCCACACCGCTCGCAAGCACGCGGTGGTCGAGCACGCGGCCGACGGGATCGGGCAGCTCGGCGAGCTTTTCCAGGCCGGCGGCCATGCCCTCGACGCGCTCGGGCGTCAGCAGCAGACGGTCGAGCAGACCGGCCGAAGTGCCCGCATCGCGTGCGGCGGACATATCGAGCTCGTTAGCGGCGACGATGGAGTCGACACCGTTGCGCAGTGCTGCGGCCATGGCGCGCACGGCCTCCTGACGCTGCTCATCGCTCGCCGTGGCAAGCGAGGCCGACGCTGCCTTGGCGGCAACGGCAAGATCGTGGACATACGTGGCTATATCGACCGACATGGGCGGCCCTTTCTCCTAGAAGTTTGCAACCATGGTAGCCGATTTGCGCATGGCCTCGCCCGCGGCGGTAGAATTGGTCAACCCGAAACACCGCAACGAACGGAAGACTCACATGGCCCTCATCACTTCGTACCACGTCCTCGGCCTGTATGTCGAGGACCACAGCATCGACGTCCCCCTCGACTGGCGCGGCCTGGAGCCGATGCTCCTGGCCGTCGGCAGCACCATGCGCCGCGGCGCTATACCGACACCCATCGCCGGCGCGCCCGAGAGCATCAAGCTCTTCTACCGCGTGGTTTGCGCACCCGACCGCATCAACGACGACCTGCCGCTCCTTCTCTTTTTGCAGGGTGGCCCCGGTGGCGAGAGCCCGCGTCCGCTGTCGCCCACAAGCGATGGCTGGATCGAAGAGGCCGTCAAGCATTTCCGCGTCGTGCTGCCCGACCAGCGCGGTACCGGGCGCAGCAGCTGTGTAGACGGGCGCACGATTGCCGCACTGGGCGAGCGCGCCGAGGCGGCCGGCTCCGATGCTGCCCGCTCGCAGGCGGACTTCCTCAAGCGCCACCTCGCCTGCTCCATCGTGCGCGATTTTGAGTACCTGCGCCTGGTGGGCTTTGGCGGCAGGCCCTGGGTCACGCTCGGGCAGAGCTACGGCGGCTTTTTGACGCTGAGCTACCTGTCGCTCTTCCCCGAAGGCATGGCGGCAAGCTTTACCTGCGGCGGAATTCCGCACGTGCCGGCGAGCGCCAGCGAGGTCTACGCGCACACCTTCCCGCGCATGGCCGCCAAGACGCAGCAGTATTACGACCGCTACCCCGCTGACGTCGAGCGCGTGGCGGCCCTTGCCGACGCGCTTGAGGAGCAAAAGCCTGTGCTACCCGACGGCTCGCCGATGACGGTCGAACGCCTGCAGCTCATGGGCAGCGACTTTGGCATGAAGCCGAGCTTTGAGCGCATGCACTGGATCATCGATCATGCGTTTGCTGATGGCGACGGTACGCCGAGCTGCGGTTCCTCGGTATCCGACAGCTTTTTGATGCGTGCCTTCGAGCGTACCAACACGCGCACGAATCCGCTGTACTGGACGCTGCAGGAGTTCATCTACGCCGACGGCGACACCATGCCCATTCAGTGGGCAGCGGCAGAAGAGAAAGCTCATCGTGCCGAGTTCGACACGCTCGCGCGCCCGCTCATGTTTACCGGCGAGGCCATGTTCCCGTGGATGTTCGAGCAGATGCCCGAACTTAAGCCCTTCAAGCCGGCGATGGATCTGCTGATGGAAGACACCAGCTGGGACAAGATCTACGACCCGCAGCGACTGGCGTGCAACGAGGTGCCCCTGCAGGCCGCAGTGTATTTCGACGACATGTACGTCGATTCGGGCCTGCAGCTCGATACGCTCAGCCGCGTGGGCAACTCGCATGCCTGGGTGACCAACGAGTTCGAGCACGACGGTCTACACGGCGGCGTGGTGTTCAAGCACCTCTTCAACGAAGCCCTCAACCGCGGAGACCTGCGCCGGATCTTCTAGCAAAGGAGTGTCCCCACCTGCCGGCACAATAGGAACGTCCCCAAGTGCCGGAAAAGGAGAGGCAGCACTGCTGGCAAAACGAGCCGCAGCGCTGCCTCTCTTTATGCAAACACTATCAAGTTGTCCCTATGGATTGCGGGCTTCTCGGCCAGGTCTGCGAGCAGGCGGTTGCTGGCAATCTGGTCCTGGCGGCGGCCGGCGGCAAGCTCCAGCACGTCCGAATCGGCCTCGGCGATACCGCGGGCGACAACCATGCCGCTCGGGTCGCACACGTCGAGCACATCGCCCTCGGCAAACTGGCCATCGACCTCGCGAATACCCACCGCGAGCAGCGACGATCCGCGGCTGACCAGCGCCTTCGCGGCGCCGTCATCGACCGTCACCGAGCCGTGCGCCTTGTCGCCCAGTGCAATCCACAGCTTGCGGGGTGCAATGTCCAGGCGCTCCGCCGGCGGATCGAACAGCGTGCCCACGCTCTCGCCGCGGGCCAAACGCACGAGCGCATCGGGCTCCTCGCCCGAGCAAATCACGCTCTGAATGCCGGCCGTCATGAGAATGCGGCTTGCACGGATCTTGGTGATCATGCCGCCCGTGCCCACCGATGTGGAAGAATCGCCCGCCGAGGCGATGATCTTGGCGTCGATCTTATGCACGACCGGGACGAACTCGGCCGTAGGATCCTCGTGCGGATTGGCGGTGTAGAGGCCATCGATGTCCGAGAGCGTCACGCACAGATCGGCAGAAACCAGGCAGCTCACAAGCGCCGCCAGCGTGTCGTTGTCGCCAAACTTGATCTCATCGACGGTGACGGTATCGTTCTCGTTGACGACCGGCACCACACCCAGCTCCACAAGGCGCAGCAGGGCGTCGCGCGCGTGCAGGTAGGACGTGCGGCGCGCCGTGTCGTGACGCGTGAGCAGCACGAGCGAGGTGAGCAGGTCGCGCGCATGGAACTCCTCGTCGTAGGCCGACGAGATGATGCACTGACCGGCCGAGGCGCAGGCCTGCAGGCTCGGCAGGTCACCGACCGGCTTACGGTCGAAGCCCAGCACGAGATAGCCGCAGGCAATGGCGCCCGAGCTCACCACGACCAGGCGCCAGCCAAGCTCGCGCAGCGCTGCGGCCTGATCGGCAAGCCCGCCGATAAAGGCGCGGTTGACCTTGCCGTCGGCGCCCACCACCGTGGACGAACCGATCTTTACCACCATCGTTTTATAAGAAGTCGTCATACGTCAAACCAATCAACTGTTCAGCGAACGGGCGAACGGGCAACGAGAAAATGATCCGTTTTCCTCCGTCCCCAAGGGATCATTTTGCCCAGGGGAAAGCCGAGGCCGCGGCCATGTTCTTGCGCACGAGCTCGTCGCGCACCTGAGCCAGGCCCTGCTCCATGCCCACCACATAGGTCTGCGGGTACAGGAAGCGCTTATAAGCGGCGTCCAGATGATCGAGCGCCCAAGCACAGCGCTCGCGCGCGTCCTGAATGCTCTCACGCGGAGCCACCGCACTGCCATCGCGCACGATCGGCACCAGCAGCTCGCGATACTCGAGTTCGGACACGTCGGTCACCAGGGCGGCATCGTTCACGGCCACAAGGGTATTGCCGCGCGCGGCGCCCTCCCCCGCCAGATGGTCCTCGTCGTAGATCATGTCGCAGACCGGGCCGCCAAAGCCGTCGTAATAACGGCGCACGCGTTGCACACCCGGGATCGTGCGCTTGTATGGCTGCTCGGAAAGCTTCACCACCGGCGTCCACGGCTCCGCGTCGCTCGCACGACGGGCCGAAAGCTTGTACACGCCGCCCAGCGCAGGCTGATCGTAGCAGGTCGCAAGCTTGGTACCCACGCCAAAGCTGTCGATGGGCGCGCCCTGGTCGAGCAGCGACTGAATCGTGTACTCATCCAAATCGTTAGAAACCGAGATCCCCACATAGGGCAGGCCCTCGGCATCAAAACGGCCGCGCACATACTTGGAGAGCTTGGCGAGGTCGCCGGAGTCGATGCGAATGGCCGACAGGCGCTCGCCCACCGCTTCCATCTCCTTGGCAACCGTAATGGCATGCTCGCAACCCTCGCGTACGTCGTAGGTGTCGATGAGCAGCGTGCAGTTCTTGGGACTCGACTTAGCAAAAGCCCGGAATGCCTCGAGCTCGGAGTCGAAGCTCATGACCCAGCTGTGCGCATGCGTGCCAAAGACGGGAATACCGTAGCGGCGGCCGGCGAGCACATTGGACGTAGAGGAGCAGCCGGCAACGTAGCTCGCGCGCGCGACGGCCAGCCCGCCATCGGGACCCTGGGCGCGGCGCAGGCCAAACTCGGCAACGGGACGGCCGTCCGCCGCCAGCACCACGCGCGCCGTCTTGGTGGCGACAAGCGTCTGGAAGCCGACGATGTTGAGCAGCGCCGTTTCGAGCAGCTGGCACTCCAGCGCGGGACCGGTGACGCGAACCATGGGTTCGCGCGGAAAGACGAGCTCGCCCTCGGGGACGGCGTCGATGTTTACATGTGCACGAAAATCGCGCAGGTAGTCGAGGAAAGCAGGCTTGAACATCGCGCCGCCGGCCGGGGCCTGGAGTGAGGCGAGGTAGTCGATATCCTCGGGCGTAAAGCGCAGGTTCTCGACCAGCTCGGGCAGCTCGGCGGTGCCGCACATGACGGCATAGGCGCTGCCAAAGGGATGGTCGCGGTAAAACGCGGTAAAACAACCCTGCTCATTGGCCTTGCCGCTCTCCCACAGGCCCTGGGCCATAGTGAGCTCGTACAGATCGGTGAGCATTGCAATGTCGGTGGGATGCGAGATGTCGGTCAAAGCCATGGGGCGACCTTTCGGATGCGTTGTGCAGAGGTTGAGGGTTGGGCGAGACGGACGTGCGGGCATGGAGCCCGGCGCGAACAGGTTAGTGCAGGCCCATGCTGCCCGTGATCGTGTAGACCATAAAGACGATAAACGCGATGAGGGCGAGCACGATGATGATTTTTTGAGCCGGTGCCATGCCAGGGATCTCATTCTCGCCCGTAGGCTCCTTGGAGGTGACCATGCGCTGGGCAAAGGTCATCTCGTCACGGCTCGGCTTGGGCTCGACGGACTTGGGACGAGCGGCCTTTTTAGGCTGAGGTTTGGGCGCGGTGGGCGCGGGCTTCGCGGCGACGAGCTTGGGCGCAGGCTTCGCGGCGGCGGGCTTGGGTGCGGGCGCGGGCGCCGGTGCGGATGCGGCGTTCGCGGCGACCTCCTCGGCCTTCGCACGCTCGGCACGCAGGGCAGCCAGCTCCTCACGCTCGCGGCGTGCCTCTTCCTGGGCCTCGCGACGAGCCTTCTCGGCGCGGAGCTCTTCCAACTCGGCGCGCTCCTCGGCAGACAGTGGTTGGGACTCAAGCTCGGCCATGGTACAGCCCTTTCTTTTAAAAAAAGCCGCCGACACAATGTCAGCGGCTTATCAAATCCAAGGGTGGAGACGAAGGGAGTCGAACCCTCGGCCTCTGCCATGCGACGGCAGCGCTCTCCCAACTGAGCTACGTCCCCAGGACAAGTTGATATTTTACCTACGGCTCGCCAACTGTCAACGCCCAATACCCAGTCTTTTTGGGACGGGGCTGTTTTGACTACTTTTCGAACGCCCGAGCCACCCGATGATTATTTATCCCCCGTCCCAGAAAAATCATCGGCGAACGCGCTACTTTGCGCTGGTGAGGACACCGGTGGTGTCGAACGCCGGGGTAAAGCTCTCGTCTACCGCTCCGCCTTCTTGCCAGAACATCGTCGTAAAGCCCAGGTCGTCGGCATGGTCGAGCACCTGCTCGTACTCCTCGCGCGTCACGGCGCGTGCCAACTCGCCGCCTTGCTCGCGCATGAGCGCATTGGGCGTGTACTGGTTCATGACCGAAATCGGCACGTCGCCCACCGTCTGCCACACCAGGTCCAGCACGCGGCACGAATCGTCCGCATGTCCCGGCAGCACTAGGTGACGCACGATGATGCCGCGCTTCATGAGCCCCTCGTCGTCCACCAGCTCTCCCCCGCGGCGCTCGACCTCGCGCGCCATCTGTGCCAGGCCCGACACGGCCGCGCGCGGGTAATCCTTAATATGAGAAAGTGACTGAGCAAGCTCGGCATCAGCATATTTAAAGTCGGTGAGCCACACATCAACCAGGTCACCCAGGGCAGCAACGGCACTCGCCCGCTCATAGCCGCTCGTGTTGTAGACGATCGGGATGTCCAGCCCGCGCTCCCGCGCTTCGTCAATCGCGGCCGGCAGCAGGTGAGCATAATGCGTCGCAGTCACCAGGTTAATGTTGTTGGCGCCCTGGTCCTGCAGCTCCAGCATAATCTCGACCAAGCGCTCGGGCGAAATCTCAAGACCGAAATTGCCCGTCGAGATCTCGTGGTTTTGGCAGTAGACGCATTTGAGCGAACAGCCGCTAAAGAAAATCGTGCCCGAGCCGGCCTCACCCGAAATGGGCGGCTCCTCCCACATATGGAGCGCCGCGCGGGCGACTTTAAGCGTGTCGTCGGCACCGCACACGCCATGCGCGCCCTCGTCGCGTGCCGCGCCGCAACGGCGTGGACACAAATGGCAGGCGGGCGAAAAAAGTTCGGTCAACGACGTCGGCATAAAAACATGCTCCAAAACAACGATTCAGCAGCTCAAACGTAAAGGCCCGGACCGCGCAGACGGCTCCAAGACCAAGGCGCCGTAATCGTCCGACACGATTTTTGTAATGTCAAGACTGGAATCAACAAAGTGCCGCTTTATGATGTAGGTATTCCGCCCCCCGCGGAGCAACTGGGTGAACCGTCGCGTTTATTTAGGGAGCCCACACAGTCGTACTTAGTACAGGTATCCTTCGTTGTTAAGGACGCTGGAACAGTCGATGAGGGCACCCACCTGTTTTAGGTGGGTTCATTTTCGTAACGTGGGGGGTGGTTTTCTTTTGCCGATTTTGCCAAAAATTGCCATCGCAGATCCCGTATGACACCCAACAGTACTCGGCAGAACCCCCGCCAACATCCCAATATCTGGTAAGCGCGTGATAATCGCACAGCGCAAACCCCCGCACCCCCTCGGTCGAGTATTATGGTTCGGCTATGCCCTTTGCGCATGGCGTTCTTCTGACCTTTTCCTTCGACGCTTGGCGGTTTTTAGATTCATGGCTTCATCCCCGAGCTACATACCGTACCTATGCGTGGCAGCGGCGGCTTTTATCACGACCTTCCTCGCGGTGCCCCTGGTCAAGCGCTTGGCAATTAAGCTCGATGCCGTCGACTATCCTTCTAAGCGCCGCATCAACACCAAGCCCATCCCGCGTTTGGGCGGAACGGCGGTGTTTTTGGGCCTGGTCGTTGCCTGCATTGTGCAAATCCTAGGCACCTGGTACCTAGGCTGGCCACCCGTCCTGGTGCCGCACCCGCGCCTTCACATTAGCTATCCCATGCTGGCGCTCTCCTTTACCGTCATCTTTGCGACCGGCGCTATCGACGACGTCTTCCAGCTCACGCCCAAGCAAAAGCTGGCCGGACAGGTCCTCGCCGCGCTTATCGCCTGCATGGGCGGCCTAAAAATCGGCGTCATCGTCAACCCGTTTGCTCCCGGCGAGATCATGCTCGGATGGCTCGCCTACCCCATTACCGTGATCTATCTGGTGGCATTCACCAACATCATTAACCTCATCGACGGCCTCGACGGCTTGGCCACGGGCATCTGCGGCATCGCCTCGTTCACCATGTTTTCGATGGCCGTTCTCTCGGGCCGCATCGACGCCGCCGCGCTCTCCATTGCGCTCTTTGGCGCCTGTCTGGCCTTTTTGCGCTACAACTTCAACCCCGCAAGCATCTTCTTGGGCGACTCGGGGTCGCTGCTTCTGGGCTTTGCGCTGGGCTCCATCTCGCTGCTCAACGTGAGCCGCACCGCCGCACTCACCTCGCTTATCATCCCGCTCATCGTTGCCGGCGTGCCCATCATCGACACGTTTAGCGCCATTGTGCGCCGCAAGCGCGCCCACATTAGCATCGGGCAGGCCGACAAGGGCCACATCCACCACCGCCTCATTCAAGAGGGCTACAACCAAAAGCAGGCCGTACTGCTCATCTACGCCTGGTGCATTATGCTTTCGGCCGGCGCCGCCGCCATCAATCAGGTTGAAGTGCCCACGCGCGTGCTCATCTTTACCGTGCTCGCCATTGGCTCGGCAGCCTTTGCCAAGCACCTACACCTGTTTGAGCCCGTGCTGCGCCACCATTACAACAAGCGCACGCACGAAGACGAGCTGGTAACCCCCGATGACCCCGCCTTTAAGCAGGAGGAGCAGGCAGCCGAGGAACGTAAGGAAGAGCGCCACCACAAGCTCTAGGGTAAGCTGCCGAGGATGTGCCCCGGCGCCGCTGGCCATGCGCAGCCCCGCGCCCATCATGCAAGCCGCCCCTCTCCTGGTCCTCGCCTACTTACGCCCCGACCCTCCAATAAACGCGTTATCATCTTGACCCATGAACATACGTTAGGAGCAATCATGCCAAACGAGAACAGCTACGAAGTCGCGCTGCAAAAGAGCAACGCCATTCGCGAGGGCCTGGCCAAGACGCCCGAGAAGTTCACCATGCTTACCGGCGACCGCCCCACCGGCCGTCTGCACCTGGGCCACTACTTTGGCACCCTCAAGGGCCGCGTCGAGCTGCAGAACATGGGCGCCAAGACCAACGTGCTCATCGCCGACTACCAGGTCATCACCGACCGCGACACCACCGAGCACATCCAGGACAACGTGTACAACATGGTCATGGACTACCTTGCCTGCGGCATCGACCCCGACAAGACCATGATCTACGCGCACTCCGCCGTGCCCGCCGCCAACCAGCTCATGCTGCCGTTCCTGTCGCTGGTGTCCGAGGCCGAGCTGGCGCGCAACCCCACGGTTAAGGCCGAGATGGAGGCCTCGGGCCACGAGCTCACCGGCCTTCTGCTCACCTACCCGGTGCACCAGGCCTGCGACATCCTGTTCTGCAAGGGCAACGTGGTGCCGGTTGGTCGCGACCAGCTGCCGCACATCGAGCTCACCCGCACCATCGCCCGCCGCTTTAACAACCGCTACGGCAAGGTGTTCCCCGAGGTCGACGCGCTGCTGTCCGAGACCCCGCTGCTGCCCGGCCTGGACGGCCGCAAGATGAGCAAGAGCTACGGCAACGCCATCAACATCTCGATGACCGCCGAGGAAACGGCCAAGCGCATCAAAAAGAGCCAGACCGACTCCGAACGCATGATCACGTTCGACCCCGAGAACCGCCCCGGCGTGTCCGGCCTGCTTTCGACGGCTGCCATCTGCACCGGCCGCTCCGAGGTCGAGATTGCCGAGGAGATTGGCATGGGCGGCTCCGGCCGGCTCAAGAAGTACGTGACCGAGGCCGTCAACGAGTACTTCGCACCGATCCGCGAGCGTCGACAGCGCTATGAGAACGATCTGGACTATGTGAAGGATGTGCTGCACGAGGGCAACCGTCGCGCCAACGAGATCGCCGAGCAGACCCTGGCCGAGGTTCGGGACGCCATGGGCATGGTGTACTAGACCGATCTGCTGACTTGAGCTTTCGATTGCTTTAGGGCGGGCGCGACGGCGTCCGCTTTTTTGGAGCCGGACCGCTTCGGCTCCGCCCATCGCACTCCCCCGACAAACAGGAACAGGCCCGCCGGCAGTTAGTTGCCAGCGGGCCTGTTCCCGAAGTACACCGTTGAATCGCACAGAGGGGAGGAATGCGAATCAAACTCAACAGGGCAGGCTTTTTCATCGCCTATTGCCTGCTCCGTTGCTGAAACCAATATAGTTCACCGTGGTTTACTTTCTAGCGTCAATATACGCCGCCATAGCTTCTCCATAAGTTAGCCCCGGTAAACCTGCAACGGAAAACCACCACGATGGCGACAGGCACCTTTGTGGTGGTTTTGACCACGGCAGAGCTGTTAGAGTCCGGCAGGCCAACGACAGGTGCCCAGCGCGACGTGCATGGAATCGGTAAACGTCACGCCCTCCCCCATCAAGAGCTCACGCTGAGCATCGGGGCCGCCAAAGGCAAAGCCCTCACAGATACGGCCGTCGGCAAACACCACACGATGACAGGGAATTTGGCCAGGACGTGGGTTGCTATGCAGCGCATAACCCACATAGCGCGCACTGCGCGGACGACCGGCGAGCAGCGCCACCTGGCCGTACGTAGCGACCATCCCCTCGGGAATCTGCTCGACCACCTCGTACACCCGCTCAAAAAAGCCCTCAGACGCCATCGCATGCTCCTTTCAACCGAAACCAGCATAAACCACCACAAAGGTGCCTGTGAACTGCGCCCCGAAACTTGGACTGAATAAATAGCGACTACGCCGCAAGGGCCTGGTT
>NZ_WQPK01000053.1 GCF_018785265.1 Collinsella aerofaciens
GCACGGTGGCCATTATTCGGTGACCGGGATTGGTCAAAATAGTTTGACTATTAGCGGCTAAAATCGCCCGGCGCTAACAGTGGCGTTACAAAACTTTAGCAGCATGTCTAAATCATATTGTCGATAACCTTGGTAGTGTCGAGAAAGTTGGTGTAGAGCCCCATCCGAAGCGAGTCGGCCCGGCGTCCTAGAATCTGGAATACGGTTGA
>NZ_WQPK01000054.1 GCF_018785265.1 Collinsella aerofaciens
ATTTTGACCAATCCCGGTCACCGAATAATGGCCACCGTGCCTCCCCGCCGCCACTACGCTGGTGGTGCCAACACGCCGGCGTTAGGAGGACCATTGAGGTGAACGAGAGACACGATGACCTACAGGAGATTATAGACGCGGCGCTCCGGGAGATGGCCGCGGAGGAGGGCGACGGGTTCGACCCGCAGGCATGCAACCTCGCGGAGTTCTGCAGGAGGACGGGGCTCACCCGCTCCCGCGCGAGGACGGTCAGGGCACACGGGTTCAGGGCCCTGCCCCACGGGAACAGCGGGAGGAGGGCCGCGCCGGGCGTGCTCGCCGGCCACACCGGCCTGGTGGACGACCTCCTGCGGAAGGGCGTCACCAACTCGCAGGTGATATTCGAGCGGCTGCTCGGCCAGGGCTACGCCGGCGGCCTCACCACGGTGAAGACCTATATCGCCGCGCACCGGGACCTCGTGCCCGCGAAGAGGCGGCAGGCGGCCCCGCAGGGCTGCCGCGGCCAGCGCTTCAGGACGGCGCCCGGAGAGGCCTACCAGATGGACTGGGGCTTCGTCGCGGTCGAGCGCCCCGGCGGGGAGCGGGCGCGGATCGCCTGCTTCGCCATGGTCTGCCACCATTGCGGGGGCGCCCACGTCGAGTTCTTCCCGAACGCGCGCCAGGAGAACCTCCTCATCGGGATGCTGCACGCGTTCTCGGCGCTGGGCGTGCCCGCGACCGTGCTCACCGACAACATGAAGAGCGTGGTCGTCCGCCGCGATGCCGACGGCCGGCCCGTCTGGCAGGCCGACTACGCCGAGTTCATGGGCGTCGTCGGCTTCCGCACCAGGTTGTGCAGGCCGCGCCACCCCTATACGAAGGGCAAGGTGGAGAGGCTCGTCCGCTTCGTGAAGGGGAACTTCCTCGCGGGAAGGTCCTTTACCGACCTTGACGCCCTCAACCGGGAGGCCGCCCTCTGGTGCGCCGAGCAGGGAGGCCGCTGGCGGCGCGCGGCGGCATGCGTCCCGATGCGCGAGCACGAGGCGGCGTGCTCGGCGAACACCAGGCCGCTCGAGGTCACGGCCGAGGTCGAGCGGTACCTGTGCCCGCGCCGGAAGATCTCCTTCGACGGCTTCGTGAGCTTCGAGGGGCACCGCTACGGCGTGCCCTACTGGTACGTCCGCCGCGAGTGCAGGGTGAACCGGGAGGGGCGCGTGGTGCACATATACAGCGACGACCTCTCCCGCGAGCTCGTCGCCCACGCCGTCGGCACCGGCGCCGACAGCTGGTGCGAGGGGCAGTGGGAGACATCGCCGGCGCAGCCCGAGGAGCTGCCGACCCAGCCGGTGGGGACCGTGGTCGAGCAAATCGCCCCGCCCAGGACGAAACCCGGTTTCGAGAGGTTCGACTTCGGGAGGGCCGAATGATGGCGGGCGCGGGGGCGAGCCCCTACGAGCTCGCGAGCGACGCCGCGTCGAGGCTCGGGATCGCCGTCGGGGCGGAGGAGCTCGCGACCCTCGCCTCGGACCTCGACCTCGGCGACGGGGAGATGGCCGCCGTGGCAGCCACCTTCTCCTACCTTGCGGAGAAGAGGAGGCTCGCCTCCATCGAGACGCTGCTGAGGCTGAGCAGGCTGCCCAGGCGCGAGCCCAAGACCTTCGAGGGCTTCGACTTCTCCAGGATCCAGGGCCGGGACGCGGCCGCGCTGGGCAAGCTCCCGTCGCTGGCCGACCTCTACGCGCACCGCAACGTCGCCTTCGTCGGGCCCGGCGGCATAGGGAAGACGCACCTCGCGCAGGCCTACGGGCGCGAGTGCTGCATGCGGGGGCTCAAGACCTACTACATAAAGGCGACCGAGCTCAGGGGCAGGTTCCAGAAGGCCGTCCAGCGGGGAAACACCTCGCGGGTCGTCTCCTCGCTCGTCAAGCCGTCGTGCCTCATCGTTGACGAGGTGGGGAGATGCGTCTACGACAGGCCGTGCACCGACCTGTTCTTCGATGTCGTCGACAGGCGCTACGAGAAGGAGGGGCCGAACGCGATGGTCCTCACGAGCAACATCGCCCCGAGCGGGTGGGATGAGTTCTTCACGGGCGACGACACGCTCCTCTGCGCCCTCGACAGGCTGTTCGACAAGGCGTCGGTGTTCGTGATGCGGGGCCCGAGCTACCGCGGCAGGGAGCTTGACACCTACTCGGTGGAGGCCGTCCCCCAGGCGGTGAAGGTGAGGGGGATCCAGCCCGAGGGGATGTAGGAATGCGATAGGAAAGTCATAGATGCGGGCGTGTTGGCTAAAATGGGTCGGCCGGGATTGGTCAATCTCGGCCGACTATATTTGGCTAAA
>NZ_WQPK01000055.1:0-745 GCF_018785265.1 Collinsella aerofaciens
GCGCAGATACGCGAGGCGGTGCTCGGCTGGGAGAGCGACGCCGACGACGCGGCCATATCCATGCAGGTCAGCCGCGCCCGGAGGAAACTCTCCGAGGCCGGCGCCGATCCGATCGCGACCGTCTGGGGGATGGGGTACAAGTGGCAGCTCTGAGGACCGGGGCGCGAGGTCGCGGGGGCATGCCGCTCTCCTTCGTCATCGCGCGCTACTTCGCCTACGCGTTCGCGGCGGTTGCCACGGCGTCGCTCGCCTCGTTCATGGCGCTCTCCGCGGCGATCAACGCGGGCTTCGTCTACGAGGCAAGCTGGGGGCCGGCCAATGCGCACGAGGTCGCGGAGGGCCTGGCACGCGACGGCGTCTGCGAGCAGCAGGACGTGCCGACGGCGTACCGCTACCTCATCCTAAATAAGGACGGATACGTGCTGATGACAGACCTCGAGGGCACGCGGCTCGAGGACGCGACGGAAATGGCCCGTGCGGCACTCGCCGCGGATCCGGGCACAGTGGAGATTGAGGGCGGGGGCTCGGGCCTCACCTACGCCGCGTTCCCGCTCAAGGGCGGCGGGGCCTGCGCGCTCGTCAGCGAGTACCTGCCGCAGTGGGTCTCGCGCGACCTCGCTTGCCTGCTTCCCAACCCGCAGAACCTCATGCTCGTCGGCGCCGCTGCGGGAAGCGCGCTCGCGCTCGCGCTCGTGGCGCGCCGCGCGAGCCGCGTGATCTCGCGCAAGATGGCGCCGCTCGCGGA
>NZ_WQPK01000055.1:922-1063 GCF_018785265.1 Collinsella aerofaciens
ACTTCCCTCGCCGAGTCGCTCGAGGCCCGCTGGGCCGCGGAGCGGGGGCAGCGCGAGCAGGTGGCGTCGCTCGCCCACGACCTCAAGACGCCGCTCACCGTGCTGCGCGCCAACGCCGACTTCGTGGCGGAGGAGCTGGAA
>NZ_WQPK01000055.1:1280-5379 GCF_018785265.1 Collinsella aerofaciens
CGAGCTCTGCGAACAGGTCCTCGCCGAGGCCGCCCAGATCGCCCGGGCGCGAGGCGTGACGCTCGACGCGGCCACGGGCCCTGCCGTCGCGGGCGCGCCCGAGGCCCCGCTCGACCGAACCGCCCTGGCGCGAGCCGCCGCGAACCTTGTGGCCAACGCCGCCGAGCACGCGCGCTCGCGCGTGGCGGTCTCCTGCGACGTCGAGGGCGGCCACCTCGTCATCGAGGTGTCCGACGACGGACCGGGCTTCTCTCCCGCCGCCCTCGAACGCGGCTGCGAGCGCCTCTTCACAGACGACTCCTCCCGCTCCTCGCGCGACGGAGGCCGCCACTACGGGCTCGGCCTCCACGCCGCCTCCGAGGCCGCGAGCGCCCACGGGGGCTCCGTCTCGCTTGCCAACAGCCCCTCGGGCGGCGCGGTGGCCACCATCGCGGTCCCCCTGTGCGGGATCTGACGACTCAGGCCCTTGATTCGCGATTTCGGGAATGACTCAATTGATTCGCAAATCGCAGGCCGCTCCTTTAATCACTCCCTGGTTTCCGCCGGGGTTCGTAGCGGGTGGCGTGAAAAGGGGTGATTCAAAGGGTCGGAGAGATGCGTCTTAGCCGAGAATAAGGTTAGCCTTATCTTACTGCATGATTCGTGTGTTATAGTTAGATGTCTCTAACTATTTGGGGGCGATAGCAATGCACGAATGCAAGGGCTTCTGGGACAAGAATGCCGGTCGGTACGACCGTTTCATGCGAAAGGACCGGGCGGCGTATGAGAAGATGTATGAGCTGATCAGGCCGGTGGTGAAAGCAAAAACCGTACTGGAGGTTGCCACCGGCACGGGGCTTATCGCAAAGAGCATCGTAAATGCGGCGGCGCACATCGAGGCCACGGACGCTTCTGCAAAGATGATCCTTGAAGCAAAGCGGGACAATCAATCCGCAAAGCTGCACTTTTCCGTACAAGATATGTTCCGCCTGCCCTATGCACAGAAGTCCTTTGATGTGGTGATCGCGTCCAACGCGCTTCACATAGTGCCGCATCCGGAAAAGGCCCTGCAAGAAATCAGGCGGGTGCTGAAGGACGACGGCGTGCTCATCGCGCCAACCTTCACCCACGCGGGGAGTTCGGTTTCCGGCAAGGCAAAAACCTTTTTCATGAGTATGGCGGGATTCCCCCTCCACAGCAGGTGGACAAGCGAGGAATACCTACGTTTCCTGCGTCAAAACGGCTGGGCAGTGCAGAAAAGCGCGGTGCTGAAGGCCTCGTTCCCGTTGACCTATGCGGAATGCACGAAATCGGAGGGGCCAGATGTCGTTCTTTGAAAACACCCGCAAGCCCGTGGGCCTCGGCGGGAAACTTATGGTTGCCATGATGAATCTGGGGCACAGCCCTGTGGCGCGGTGGGGACTTCAGTTTCTACGACTTACGCCAAACGCAAAGGTGCTGGATTGCGGCTGCGGCGGCGGGGCAAACATAAAACGGCTGCTGAAAAAATGCCCGTATGGCGTCGTCAAGGGCATCGACTATTCGCCCGTCAGCGTGGAGAAGGCTAGAAAGCTCAACCGAACTGCAATTCAGGAGGGGCGTTGCGCCGTCTTGCAAGGCAGTGTGGCGGATATGGCGTTTGAGGATAGCTACTTCGATGCTGCCACGGCCTTTGAAACCGTCTATTTTTGGCCTGATTTGCCCCGATGCTTCCGTGAGGTCTGGCGGACGCTGAAGCCAGGCGGGACAATTCTTATCTGCAACGAAAGCAATGGCGATACGGACAAGGACGAGAGGTGGACGCAGATCATCGGCGGCATGACCATCTACAAGGACATTGAATTAAAGGCGTGTCTGGAGCAGGCGGGTTTTCACGAGGTGCAGATACGCAAAAAGAAAAGGTGGCTCTGCGTCACGGCGCGGAAGTAAGGGTATCAAGCACGGGCATTTTTGCATCCATCCTGCACATGGCGATAGTCATGACAGTCATAGCGGCTGTGCTGGCGGCAATTATGACAGTTTTTATTCACTGAGGAAGAAACCTATGAAATGTAAAATTGAGAAAAACACCGTGCAAGAGACGCTGATCCTCCCGCTGTATTCCCGAAAGCTGTGTACGGAGCTGTACCCGAACCTTTACAGGGATGAAACAGCGGTTCGTCTACTCGACCAGATCGACTACGACTTTTCAGAGGCAGAGAAAAACTCCCGCAGCCTGATGCAGCGCTTTGGTGCGCTGGAGGTGGCCATGCGGCAGAGTGACCTTGCTTTCGAGGTGCGGGATTACCTGAAAGGCCACCCCAATGCGGCGGTGGTCAACCTGGGCTGCGGACTGGACAACACTGGCAGAACCTGCGACAACGGTAGATGCAGGATCTACAATCTGGACTTCCCGGATGTGATTGCTTTGCGGCAGCAGCTACTGCCCGCCGGGGATCGGGAACAAAATATCCCCTGCGACCTGAAAGACACCGCATGGTTTGGCAAAATCGATGCCTCCGGCGGGGCGGTGTTCTTTGCCTCCGGAGTGTTCTATTACTTTCTGACCCAGCAGGTCCGGGAACTGGTGCGGGGGATGGCGGACGCTTTCCCCGGCGGGGTGCTGGTCTTTGATGCTGCCAATCGGACGGCAGTAAAGATGATCGCAAAAACATGGCTTAAGTCTGCAAAAATCAAGGATGTGGGGGCATATTTTGCGGTCTCGGATGCCGCCAAGGAAATCGGCACGTGGAACAGCCGTCTGCAGGTTACAAGTCGCGGCTATATGCTGGGCTACAACGATTTGAGAGACCCTTCTGTCAGCGGCTTTTTCCGGTTTCTCGCAAGGGTCGGTGACAACGGAATGAAAATGCAAATCGTGAAAATAAGATTTTGAGAGGCAAAAATGCAAAAGACGAGCGCTTCTTGCCGCCCAATTGGCAAGAAGCGCTCGCCTTTTCTTAACGCGTTGTATGGCGGAGAGAGTGCAAGTTACGCGAGCGCCCTTCTTGCCAGCTCGGCCGCGCCGAGGATTCCTTGGTCGCCGCCGCAGCCCGGGGCGCAGATGTAGCTCTCCATGTCCTTAAGCTCGGCGGTCTGGATGTAGCCACCCAGATATTCGAGGGTCTTCTTGCGGACGATGCCGTAGAGCTGCTCCTGGTGCATCACGCCGCCGCCGAGGACGATGCGGTGAGGCGAGTACATGAGCACGAGGTTCGCACACATCTGCCCCAGATAATCCCCCTCGAGCATCCACACCTCATCGTTGTCCGCGAGCTCGGCCGCGGGCTTTCCCCAGCGCGCGGCGATGGCGGGGCCGGAGGCGAGGCCCTCGAGGCAGCTCGCGTGGCTCGGGCAGACGCAGCGTCCTTCCTCGGTGGGACGGGTCCTTACCAGCATGTGGCCGGCCTCGGGGTGCAGCATGCCGTGAAGGAGCCTGCCCGCGCACATGACGCCCGCGCCCACGCCGGTGCCGATGGTCACGTAGACGGCGTCCTTGAGCCCCTTGCAGCAGCCGAAGACCGCTTCGCCGAGGCAGGCAACGTTCACGTCCGTATCGTAGGCCACCGGAATCCCGAGGGCGTCGGCGAACGCGGCGCGAAGACCATAGCCTCGCCACGCGAGCTTGGGCGTTTGGAGGATGGAGCCGTAGCGCTCGTCGGCGGGGTCGACGCAGGTCGGGCCGAAGGCGCCGATGCCCAACGCGTCCACATCGCGGGCGGCGAACCACTCGATCATCTGCGGGACGGTCTCGGCGGGCGCAAGCGTCGGGGTCTCCATACGGTCGAGGACCTCGCCGTCGCCGGACACCACGGCACAGACCATCTTGGTCCCGCCGGCCTCGAGGGCGCCGAGCCTCATTTGCTTTTCGCTCATGTGATCCTCCTTACAAAGGGACGCCCGCAGTCATGGTCAACCGCGGACGACCATAACGTTGGCTTGTTTCGAGGCGACCCTACCTGGGCACGCGGTCCTGCCTTGCGGCAAACGGGGCGAGCACGGCGTGCGGCTCGCTTTGGTACCAGTAGGCGACGGTGGAGATGTCGTCCTCGCGCTCGTAGAGATCGCGTCGAAAATGTTGGTGTAAGGGTGACGCTCTAGCGCCCGTTTAACGAAGAACGGCCTTCGTCCTAGAATCTGA
>NZ_WQPK01000055.1:5389-26846 GCF_018785265.1 Collinsella aerofaciens
TGAGCTCTGCGAGCAGGTCCTCGCCGAGGCCGCCCAGATCGCTCGGGCGCGAGGCGTGGCGCTCGACGCTGCCACGGGCCCCGCTGTCGCGGGCGCGCCCGAGGCCCCGCTCGACAGAACCGCCCTGGCGCGAGCCGCCGCAAACCTCGTGGCCAACGCCGCCGAGCACGCACGCTCGCGCGTGGCTGTCTCCTGCGACGTCGCGGGCGGGCGCCTCGTCATCGAGGTTGCCGACGACGGACCGGGCTTTTCTCCTGCCGCCCTCGAACGCGGCTGCGAGCGCCTCTTCACGGACGACTCCTCCCGCTCCTCGCGTGACGGAGGCCGCCACTACGGGCTCGGCCTCCACGTCGCCTCCGAGGCCGCGAGCGCCCACGGGGGCTCCGTCTCGCTCGCCAACGGCCCCTCGGGCGGTGCGGTGGCCACCATCGCGGTCCCCCTGTGCGGGATCTGACGATTTCCTCGATGTCTACCTCGACTGCGATATGTCGCTCGCCGAGGCCGCGACGAGATGGTGTTGCGTCTGCCCCATTTGGTGCTTCTAGCTCAAATTTGATCTGATGTAAGGCCCGTGCAATCCTGCATGGGCCTTTCTTTTGGCAATTGCTCGACCGATTCGTGGCTTGATACACATATTATCGTGTTAAGGAGACATGGGGTTATACAGCGGCTCTCAGAGCGCCTGCCGCCCTCCCCTCGCCATTACCCCTGCGGTGTCCTCGTATGGCGTTCATCCTGCTTGGCGTTTCGTTGCAACAGCCCACTTGTCCACCGATCAAGTGAGCTACTGGAATAAATACAGCGACACGCTTGTTCGTTACAGTCGCTATATCTGCGTAAATCGCCGCGATAAATACAGCCCGTACTCGGCTGTATACCAGCTACGCGTATGTAGATTCATATCGCGTTAATAAATCGGCTCAAGCGCGTGCAAAACGCGCAAGTAGCAGCAAAAGGCGATTATCGCTCAGGTAGATTTGTGGCACCCTGTTGCTTAATCAAAATTAAGCAATTGCTTAAAACAAAAAAGGTCAGGCACTAGGTGCCTGACCTGCAAACTTCTGGTCGGGACGACTGGATTCGAACCAGCGACCCCTTGACCCCCAGTCAAGTGCGCTACCAAGCTGCGCCACGTCCCGAAGCTTTTGTTTGTTGCTCTGCTCTCGCTCGCAACAGGGAGTATATTAACCCGAAACTTTGTCCTTGTGCAAGAACTTTTTTACAAATTTTGAAGCAAGTCCAAAATTGTATCTGCGAGCTGGGGTTTTGTTAGCACGGGAAGTTCTTGCGTGCCCGTTGTGCTCACAATCCAGGCCTTGTTCGTGTCGGTTCCAAAGCCCGAATCGGCGCGTGAGACATCGTTGGCGATAATTACATCGCAACCCTTGCGGGCTAATTTGCGCTCGGCGTACTCGACAACGTTATCGGTCTCGGCAGCAAATCCGATCACGCATCGCTCGCCTTTCTGACGCGAGAGCTCGGCCAAAATATCGACCGTCTCGACCAGTTCGATGCGATCCAAGCGTTCGTTGGACTTTTTGAGTTTATGGTCGGCTGGAGCGGCGGGTGTGTAGTCGGCGACGGCCGCAGCGCAAATGGCAGCGTCGGCCGTCTGGAAGGCGCTTAACGCCGCCTGCAGCATCTCTGCGGCGGTCTGCACGCGCACGCACTTAACGCCGCGAGGAACATCGAGCGATGTCGGTCCCAGCACGAGCGTGACCGCAGCGCCGCGGCGTACGGCCTCCCCTGCCAGCGCGATGCCCATCTTTCCCGACGACCTGTTGCCAATGAAGCGCACAGGATCGATCGGCTCATGCGTGGGGCCGGCGGTGATGACGATGCGCTTGCCCGTAAGGTCCTGGGGCACGGGATTGAGCACCCCGCAAACGGCCTCGACGATGTCCTCGGGCTCGCTCATGCGTCCTGTGTCCACGTCGCCGCAGGCAAGGTAGCCGCTGCCGGGGCCAACCACGTGCACTCCGCGGTCGCGCAACGTGGTGATGTTGGCCTGCGTCGCCGGTGCCTTCCACATGCCATTGTTCATGGCCGGCGCGATCACAATGGGTCGCGGCGTGGCGAGCAGCGTCGTGGAAATCAGGTCATCGGCAATGCCGTTGGCCATCTTAGCGATAATGTTGGCCGTCGCGGGCGCTACGACCACCAGATCGGGCTCCTGGGCCAGTGAAATGTGGTGGATGGGGTCGGAGGGGTCGTCGAACAGGCCCACGGCGACCGGCTCGTTGGTGAGCGCACGGAAAGTGAGCGGGCCCACAAACTCGGTGGCATGCTCACTCATAACGACCTTGACGCGCGCGCCGCGCTTTTGCAGCAGGCGCACGATATTGCACGACTTATAGGCGGCGATCCCGCCGGTAATACCCAGCAGGATCGTTTTCCCCTCAAGTTGCATTGAATTGTTGGGCGCCGCCGTCATCGTTAGGCTTCCTTGCTGGGAAGCACCAGCAGGCGGTGGCAATACGGGCAGTGCGCGATCTCGCTACCGTCGTGGTTGAGGTCGCTCATGGACGATGCCTGCAGCGCGGTGTGGCAGATGGTGGGAATGTTGCCCTGGATGGTCTCGACGGCCAGGCCACGGAACTGCTTGAGCAGGCGCTCGTAGTCGATGAGCACGTCGGTCGGCAGCGTGGCGGCAAGCGCGGTGCGCTCTTTGGTGGCGGCATCGATCTGAGCCTGCAGGTCGGCAGCCTTGGCGCGGGCGGCCTTGGTATCGGCCTTCACGCCCTCCTCGAACTTGGCGATGATCGTCTGCGCGCGGGTCTCGCGGTCGAGCGCCTCTTTGTGGGCGACAACGACGTCCTTGCGGGTGTGCTCAATCTTGTCCAGACGCTTGGCCAGGGTGGCGAGTTCATTCTCCAGGTCCTGAACCTCGCGGTAGTCAGAGCCGTCGACGTGGCGCTTCTTGGCGGCCTCGATGGCGTTGTTGGTCTGAATCTCGGTGGTGTTGAGATCGTCGAGCTCAATGTCCAGGTCCTTGCGTTGGGCGTAGAGCTTGGTCATCTCGGACTTGAGCTTTACATAGGTCTTGCGCTTGGAAGCGAGCTCCTTGAGCTCCGGCATATTGGCAAGTTCGCTCTTGTTGCGGGCGAGCTCCAAATCGATCTGTTGCAGCTTGAGTAGCGTAGCGCCGGCGCTCATAAGTTCTCTCCTTTTGTCACAGTCCACCATTGGCAAGGGTTCAGTATTTTAATCGCATGACGGGGGTCGGCCCCGGCGTCAACTGCAGAGTTCATCAATATATCAACGAACGGCTCCTCGGAGCGGTCGTGGCCGAGCAAGATCACCGGCAGCCCGCGCAAGGCAAGGTCTTGCGCCACGTGGTAGCCCGCCTCGCCCGTCACGATGACATCCGCACCGGCGGCGATGGCAAGCTCGCCAAAGTCACCCAGCGAACCGCCCAAAATTGCGATGGTGCGGCACGGGTGATCGGCCTCGCCCCACACGCGCGGGTCGCTGCCAAACGCCGCTGCGGCGCGTGCGGCAAGGTTGCGCAGGCTGCAGGGGTCGTGGAGGGTCGCGAGTGCGCCCAGTCCGCAGGCCTCGGGGTCGTCCACGTGCTCCAACGAGCTTGCGGGCGCGGCGTCCAAAAGCCTACTTAGGCAGATACGTGCCTCGTGCGAGCGGTCCAGGTTGGTGTGGAGCGAGATAATGCTCACGCCGCAACGGGCTGCCTCGTAGAGCGCCGCGCTGCATTGGGGGCGCGTCGCGCCGGGCGGGCAAAACGCCTCGGGCGCCTTGATATAGATGGGATGATGCGTCAGCAGCACGTTGGCTCCGGCCTCCTGGGCGCGGTGCACATTGGCTTCGGTCGCATCGAGTGCGCAGGCAACACCGGTAATCTCCGCGGCAGGGTCGCCGACGGAGAGTCCTACATGGTCCCAACTCTCGGCATTGGTCTTGGGATAGCGTGCCAGCAGCGCGCGCTCAAGCTCGGCGACGATCATACGGCACCCACGATCGAGAGCAGCGTTTGGGCAAACTCGTCCAGATCGTCCGGATTCACGCGGTCGTCAAAGGAAATGCGCAGTGCACCTAGTGCCTGCTCGCGAACAATGCCCATGGCGCTGAGCACATGGCTCGGGTCCATGCTGCCGCTCGAGCATGCCGAGCCGGCCGAAACCTCAAAGCCGGCGGCATCGAGCTTGACGATGAGCTCCTCGGAGTCCATGCCATCAACGTAGATCGACACCATGCCCGGCAGGCGATCGGCCTGTGCGTAGTCGCCCATGGTGGCATGAATACGCGGATGAGCCGTAAGCGTGGCGTAGAGCTTGTCGGAAAGGGCTTGCAGCTTCGCGCGCTCCTGAGCCACATGGGGCGTCAGAGATGAGGCGGCAGCGGCAAAGGCGAGCTGCGTTCGCAGGTCTTGCGTGCCGGCACGACGACCGGCCTCCTGTCCGCCGCCAAAGATGCGCGGGCGCAGCGGCGTGCGGCTCTTAAGGTAGAGTGCGCCAGATGCCACGGGACCGCCAATCTTGTGGGCTGCGACGGAC
Source organism: Collinsella aerofaciens (assembly GCF_018785265.1). GTDB lineage: Bacteria > Actinomycetota > Coriobacteriia > Coriobacteriales > Coriobacteriaceae > Collinsella > Collinsella aerofaciens_AI. Next base: position 9,901 of record NZ_WQPK01000055.1, read on the forward strand.
ATGGCGTCGACGCCCAGCTCGGTGACATCGAGCGGAATATGCAGATACCCCTGGATGGCATCGGTGTGGAACAGGGCGCCAACGGTATGCGTGGCCGCGGCAAGCTCGCGGATGGGCTGCACCACGCCGGTCTCGTTGTTGGCAACCATGATGCTCACGAGCGCCACGTCGTCGCCTAGCAGCTCGACAAGCGTGGCAGGCTCAATGTAGCCCATGCGGCAGGGCTTCACCAGGTCGACGGTAAAGCCGGCGGCACGCAGCAACGGCAGGTTGTCCAGAATCGAATCGTGCTCGATGGCCGATACGATTACACGACCGCGCTTGCGATCGCGCTGACGAGCGCCCTCGGCAAGACCGAGCAGCGCCAGCTGGTTGGCTTCGGTGCCGCCGTTGGTCAGTACAATCTCGGACGGGCGGACGCGCGCGCCAAAGCTGCGGGCGATCTCGCGACGTGCAACCTCCAGACGCGCGGCAGCCTTGCGGCCGAGCGAATGCAGCGAGTTGGGGTTGACGCCGGCAAGCTCGCTGTCGTCGTACTCGCGCTGCGCAAGGAGCGCCTCGGCGCGCATGGGCGTCGAGGCGGCATAGTCAAGATTCACGGGTATGCGGTTTTGACCTGCGGTCATAAGGGTTTATGCCTCCTGTGCGGCCTCGTTGCCCAGCTTCTGCAGCAGCGCAACCTCGGCAGCGGGATCTTCGGACTTAAATACGGCAGAACCGGCCACGAGCACGTTGGCGCCGGCCTTGACGACCTCGGCAATGTTCTTGGGAGAAATGCCACCGTCGACCTCGATGAGGGGCGAAACGCCGTGACGCTCGCACATGGCCTTGAGCTCGTGAAGCTTTGCGATGGTGCCCGGGATAAAGCTCTGGCCGCCAAAGCCCGGGTTCACACTCATGAGCAGCACCATATCGACGACGTCGATGATGCTCTCGAGCACGCACACGGGGGTGGCGGGGTTGAGCACCACGCCGGCCTTGACGCCGCGCTGCTGCAGATGCGTGAGCGTGCGGTGCAGGTGCGTGGAAGCCTCGTAGTGCACGGTGATCATGTCGGCACCGGCGTCGGCGTACCAATCGACCGTCTCGTCGGGGTTCGTCACCATGAGGTGCGCGTCGACCGGTACATCGGTGGAGCGCTTGACGGCCTTAAGGATGTCAACGCCAAAGGTGAGGTTGCCGGTAAAGTGACCGTCCATAACGTCGAAGTGCACGTAGTCGGCACCGGCGATCTTGTCGAGTTCGCCCTTGAGGTTGGCCATGTCGGCCGAAAGGACAGACGGAGCGATTTTGATGGAACCCATGGTAGAAGCCTTTCTGCGCTAGTCGGTGAGTCCGTAGAACTCTTGAGAAGGGACGCGATCGGTAAGAATCTCGAGCGCCCTATCCAAAGTAACACCGTTGTAGAGCGTTTGCTCCACGGCAAAGGTGAGCGGAATGTCTACGCCCAGTGAACGGGCAAGTTCGCTGACGCTGCGGGCCGCGACGGCGCCCTCGACAACCATATGCGTGCGCGTCTGATACTCGTCGAGCGATACGCCGTGGGCAAACTCGTAACCAAAGGTGCGGTTGCGCGAATGCTCCGAGGTGCAGGTGGCAATGAGGTCGCCCATGCCGGCAAGTCCCATGCAGGTCATAGCTTGACCGCCGCGGGCGTGCACCAGACGGCTGATCTCGGCTAGGCCGCGCGTCATGATGAGGGCGAGCGTGTTGTCGCCCGCGCCGGTGCCGGCGGAGATGCCGCACACGATGGCGATGACATTTTTCATGGCGCCGCAGACCTCGACACCGGTCATGTCTTGCGACAGATAAATGCGGAAGGCCGTGGACAGGAGCAGGTCCTTAAATGTCTCCCCTATCTGCGGATCTTTGCTGGCGATGACGGCGGCAGAAAGCCCGCCGCGGCAGATCTCCTCGGCATGGTTGGGACCCGAGAGCGCCGCCACGCGCGCCTCGTTGCCGATCTCGCTGGCGATGACCTCGCTCATGAGCAGGCCGGACTCGGGCTCAATGCCCTTGGTGAGGCAGAGCACCGGGGTATCGGCGGCGATAAAGGGCACGGCCTGGTGGCACACGCTGCGAAGGTGCGTCGAAGGAACGGCGAAGATGATGGCCTCGGCGCCGTCGAGCGCCTGTACCAGGTCCGTGGTGGCGACGACGTTGCCGGGCAGCTCGTAGCTCACAAGGTAGCGGGGGTTGTGATGTTCGTCATTGATGCCGGCGGCCGTCTCCTCGCTATGGGCCCACATGGTCACGCGCTCGGCTCGCGCGGCGGCAAGGCCGGCGACGGCGGTTCCCCAGGAGCCGGAGCCAATCAACGCAACGTTCATGACTCTCTCCTACTTATCGTCGGGCTCGGTGACGCGCTTGGTAAACGAGAGCTTGGACTCCTTACCGGCCATGAGCTTTTTGATGTTCGCACGATGGGCCCACACCACGGTGATGCCGATCAGCGCCATGCAAAACTTGAGGCCCAGGCTGCTGTACGGAAAGACCGCACAAGAGGCGATGGGAAGACCGATGGCGGCGGCAAGTGAGCCCACCGACACGTATTTGGTGATGGCAACGGCCACGATAAACATGCCCAGCAGCGACAGGCCAATGGGCCAGTACCAGGCGAGGATGACGCCCAGGCCCACGGCAATACCCTTGCCACCATGGAAGTTGAGGTAGGGCGAGAAGATGTGGCCCCACACCGCTGCCAGGCAGATGACACCGAGCATCCAGTCGCCGGGGGCTCCGGGCGCCATGATGCTTACGGGGAAGCCATAGCCCACGCCAGCGATGAGCGGACGGGCGATAAGGACGCAGATGGCGCCCTTAAGGCAGTCGAGCAGCAGCGTGAGCGCGGCCACCTTGGGGCCGGCCACACGCAGGGCGTTGGTGGTACCGATGTTGCCGGAGCCCGCCTTGCGAATGTCGGTGTGGTTGAACACGCGGCCCAAGATCAGGCCAAACGGAATCGCCCCGATAAAGAACGAGACCACGGCGCAGATAGCGGTCAGCAGAATCGGATTATGCATCCTTTTGCTCCTTCTTCCTAAAGAAGAGTCGAATGGGCGTGCCAGCAAAATCGAAGGTCGAGCGCATGCGGTTCTCTACGTAGCGCTGGTAGGTGTCGTTGACCAGGTCGCTATGGTTGACGAAGAACGTGAACGTCGGCGGGTTGACGCCCGTCTGGGTCACGTAGTGCATACGCAGGCGGCGCTTGCCGTCCACCACGGTGTGGCCAAACTCGCGCAGGTCGGTGAGGAACGTGTTAAGGCGCGAGGTGCTGATCTTTTGCGAGCGCGTCTTTTCGGCGGCGTCGACCATTGCCCAGATCTTCTCGACGCTGCGGCCAGTGAGGGCAGAGATGCGCAGGTACTGGGCCCAGGGAGCCATGACGCCCAGACGGCGGTCGATGGTCTCCATGCAGGCCTCGCGCTTACGGTCGTCGTCGAGCAGATCCCACTTGTTGAGCAGCACCACGATGGCGCATCCGCGCTCGATGGCCAAGCCCATGACCTTCTGATCCTGCTCGGTGACGCCCACGGAGGCGTCGACGACGAGCAGCGCCACGTCGGCGCGGTCGATGGCGCGCAGGCCGCGGACCATCGAGTAGTACTCGATGTTCTCGTACACGGTGCTCTTCTTGCGAATACCCGCGGTGTCGACCATGCGGTAGTGCTTGCCGTCGCGCTCGACGACCGTGTCGATGGCATCGCGCGTGGTGCCGGCAATGTTGGACACGATGGAACGGTCGGCGCCCAGGATGCGGTTGAACAGCGACGACTTACCGGCATTGGGGCGGCCGATGATGGCGACGTTCAGCGCATCGGGGAACTCATCGGCGACTTCGTCCTCTTCCTCCGGAAGCAGGGCCACGATATCGTCGAGCAGGTCGCCCGTGCCGTGGCCGTGCAGGGCCGAGAGCGGCGTGGGCTCGCCGATGCCGAGCGAATAGAACTCCCAGATGCTGTCGTTCTCGCGATCGGGGTTGTCGAGCTTGTTCACCAGCAGAAAGACCGGCTTGTCGCAGCGCTTGAGCATGCGGGCGACCGACTCGTCCTCCTCGGTGACGCCGGTGCGGCCGTCGACCACAAACAGGATGACGGCGGCTTCCTCGGCGGCGGCGAGGGCCTGGTCGCGGATGGACGTGGCAAAGACGTCGTCGCTCTTGAGCGGCTCGATACCGCCCGTGTCGACGATGGTGAACTCGCGGCCGTTCCAATCGGCCGTGTGATACGAGCGGTCGCGAGTAACGCCGCGGGACTCGTGGACGATGGCGTCCGAGGTCTGGGCCAGGCGGTTAACGAGCGTGGACTTGCCCACGTTGGGGCGTCCGACGACGGCGACGATAGGTTTCATCTGCTCTCCTTTAATGGGTAGGGTCAGTGGAAGTGTTAGAGTCGGCAGGCACAATGCCAAGGATGTGCTCCAGGGTATCGAGCAGCTCATGCGGCATGGTCGATACCACATGAGCCTCGGCGCCGCGACTAGTAAGGCTTGCGAGTAAATCGTCACGATGATACTCGTCAAGCGTCATGCCGTCAGCGTTGAACATGAGCTTAGGCACAAAGAGCATAACCCCCGACAGGTCTTGGGGCAGCTGCTCCAGAATGTCACACGCGACGATGAGGCCGGTCACGTCCACGTTGCCGCCAAAGTAGCGGTTCTTGATGGCCGTGACAGTGCCGCCGAGACCATGCGGCGACTCCACAAAGCGTGCCACGGTGTCGCGCGCGCTGGCGCCAGAGAGGCACAGAAGGCGCTGGTTGCGCTCGGCGATGCCAGCGCGGACGCGGGCCAGTCGCTCGGCGTCGGTAGCCAGCACGTCGTCGGTCTCGTCCAGATACGAGCGAATCATACCGATGCCGTCGTAGTACTGTGGGTAACCGTCGTAGAAATCGGCCTCGGGCGGCTCGATGCCGGCATCCAGGTAGAACTCGTCGCTCATCTGGAAGGTGTGGCGGCCAAAGCGCTCGTAGGCTCGATCCTGGAACGGTCGGATCATGGCAATGGTCTCGCGCGCTAGCTCGGGCTTGTCGCTGTATGACCAGCTAAAGCGGTTTTGGTGCTTGGTAAAGCCGAGCGGCACGATGCCCAGGCTGGTGATCTGCTCATGTTCCTCGCAGTAGCGCAGGGTCTTTTCCAACTCCTCGCCGTCGTTCATGCCGGGGCACAACACGATCTGCGCGTGAATCTCGATGCCGGCGGCCATGATGGCCTCGAGTACGTCCATGCCGCGCTGGGCGTTGCGGCCCATCATGCGGCGGCGGACGTCGGGGCTCACGGCATGAACCGACACGTTCATGGGGCTCATGTTGCGCTGGATGACGTTTTGCACGTCCTTGTCGGTGAGGTTCGTGAGCGTGACAAAGTTGCCCTGCAAAAAGCTCAGGCGATAGTCATCGTCGCGGATGTAGAGCGTGGAGCGGCCACCCTTGGGCAGCATGGTCATAAAGCAGAACACGCAGGCGTTCACACAGGTACGCATGCCGTCAAAGATGGGGCCGTCGAACTCCAGGCCCCAGTCCTCGCCGGGAAAGCGGTCGAGCTCGACGGGCGTGACGGTGTTGTCGCGCGGATCGAAAACCTCCAGCTCGACGGTATCGTCGTCGGCCTCCCAGAGCCACACGATCATGTCGGTGAGCGCCTCACCGTTGACCGTGAGCACGCGCATGCCCGGCTCGATACCCACATCCCACGCGGGCGATTCGGGACGCACGTTCTTTACGAGCGCGCCCTCACCCGGCTCGGGGTCGCGGCTGCGCCCGTAATCGGCCACCTCGGCGGCGTATGCGGGTACGGTCTGGTCCATGGTTAGCGGCAAAGCTCCTTGATGCGCGCAACGGCGCGCTCGATGTGTTCTTGCGGGGTGGAGGCTCCGGCGGTGATGCCGATGTGGTGAGCGTCGGTAAACCACGCGGCCTGGATCTCGGAAGCTTCCTCGATGTGATGCGTATGCTCGCAGGCGTCTGCGCAAATCTGTGCCAGGCGACGGGTGTTGCCCGAGTTCTTGCCGCCCACGACGACCATGCAATCACAGCGGTTGGCAAGTGTGGCTGCTGCCTGTTGACGCTCGCTCGTGGCGGCGCAGATGGTGTTGATCACGCGCAGCTCCTGCACGCGCGGGGTGATGGCAGCCACGACCTCGGCGAGGTTCTGCGCGGTCTGGGTGGTCTGCACGACGAGGCCCACCTTACCCTTGAGCGGCAGCGCGTCCGCATCGGCAGCGCAGCTCACGACCTGCGCGTCACCACCAGCGTGGCCCAGGATGCCCTCCACCTCGGGATGGCCCGGCTCGCCCACGACGAGTACGCGATAGCCCTCGCGCACCAGCCGCTCGGCGGCCACGTGGACCTTCTTCACGTAGGGACAGGTGGCATCGACCACGGTAAGGCCACGCCCGCGAGCGGCATCGATAACCTGCGGCACCACGCCGTGGGCGCGTATGATCACGGTGTCCGATGCGGCGTCGTCCAAGGTGTCTACCAGACCAACGCCTGCCTCAGCGAGCTCGCGTACCACGATGGGGTTATGGATGAGCGGACCCAAGGTATGGACCTGAGCGCACTCCCCTGCCTGCGGCGCGGCGGCCAGCGCCATATCGAGCGCACGCTGTACGCCGTAGCAAGTGCCGGCGTGGGCGGCGATCTCGATGGTAGGCGCTGTTGCCTGGTCGGACGCGGTCGCGGCGGTGTTCGTCACGTTCTCGCTCATGGCTAGAACCTGCCCGGATGCTCGGCGCACAGATCGTCTCGCATGGCGTAGACGCGGTTCATGGCCTCGGACTCAAACCATTCCAGGCGCTCCGTGCGCTTAAGCCCAGCCGGTGCGTCGGAAAGCGAGACGGCCTTACCGGCGCGGATCCAACATTTCTTGGGACGCATGATCCTTTTGCCCGCAGGCGTGATGTCGGACCAGCCGCAGATGGCGAGGGGGTTGACGGGTGCCTTGCCCATCTGGGCAATGAGCGCAAAGCCGCCGTGGACCTCGGGCTTGATCTCGCGCGAGCGGATGCGCGTGCCCTCGGGGAAGATCAAGACGTCCTCGCCGCGCTGCAGCGCATGCTGGGCGGCGCGCAGACACTTCATGTCAGCGGTGCCGCGCTCGACGGGGATGCCGCCCACGCGGCTAAAGGCCCATCGCACGATCTTGCTCTTGGCAAACTCGGACTTAAAGATGGGGCGAATGCGGCGGCCCCCAAAGAACAGTGCCGTCTCCACGGCCAGGAGCTCGGCCATCGAGGTGTGGTTGCAGATGACCACGCTGCCGCGGCCTTCTTGGCGCTCAAACAGCAGGTCAGCGTCCTCGACCTTCCAACGCCACATGAGCTTGGAGAAGGCCCAAAGGATTGCCATGACCACGACGACGGTGCCGCGGATGAGCGCCGGGAACTCGGCGTAGGGGGCGTTGTAATAATCCTCGGGCGTCTGCTTAAACAGGCGCATGGGCTACCTCCTTTGGTTGATGAGGTCCTCGATTATCGAGACGACCTCGTCGATGGCGTGGGCGGTGGAGTCGACGTGTACGGCATCCTCGGCGGGCACGAGCGGGGCGACCTCGCGGCTGCTGTCGAGCTTGTCGCGCTGCTTGAGGGAGTCGAGGGTCTCGTCGACCTCAGCCTCGAGCTGCTCTGCGGTGAGCGGCTGGGCATCGTTTTGGTGACGCTGCAGCACGCGGCGACGGGCGCGCTCACGCGGGTCGGCCGTCAGGAAGACCTTGACCTGCGCATTGGGGAACACGACGGTGCCGATGTCGCGACCCTCGGCGACGATGTCGCGGTCCTCGGCGGCACGGCGCTGATGGATGAGCATGGCGGCGCGCACGCCCGGATAGGCCGAGACCTTGGACACGTTGGCGTCGACCTCCGGGGTGCGGATGGCGGCCGAAGCGTCCTGGCCGTCTATGGTCAGGCGCGTGTCCTCGCCGGTGCCGTTGGTAAAACGAATCTCGATCTGCTCGGCGAGGGCGTCGATGGCCGCCTCGTCGTCCAGATCGACGCCGCGGTCGAGCGCGGCAAAGGTGACGGCGCGATACATGGCGCCCGTGTCGAGCTTGTTAAAGCCCAGCTGGCGGGCGATCTCCTTGGCGATGGTTGACTTGCCGGAACCGGCGGGGCCGTCGATGGCGACGATCATGCAATGCTTCCTTTCGATGGTTGACGTGCTGGTATGGTTCGCGGGCGTTGGGGCGCGGCGGGTTGCCTAGCCCGTGTAGCGCTCGCGGTAGGTGTTACGCTTGGGTGCGGAGCCGTGGCTGCCGTGGTGACGCGTGCGGCTGGCGGGCGTGTTTTGGGGCTTGCCGCCGTTGCGCTTGGCGCTGGCCTGCTTGGGCGGGATGCCGCCGGCCTTGAGGATCTGCACCTCTCGGTCGGTGAGCTCGCGCCACGAGCCCTTGGCCACGTCCTTGAGCTCCAGGCCGGCAAAGTTGCAGCGATGCAGGCGGATCACCGGGTGGTGGATCTTGCTCAGCATGCGCTTAACCTGGTTTTTACGACCCTCGCGGATGATGACCTCCACGGCGGTGGTACCGGGCTTGACGCCTTGCGGAGCCACGGCCTCGGCCTCGCGCGCGGTGATGACGCGGCAGATTGCCGGCTGGCATAGGCCGTCGTCGAGCTCGATGCCATGGCGGAGCGGGTCTAGATCGCGTTCGGTCAGCTGCCCGTCAACGAGTGCCTGGTAGGTCTTATAGACATGCTTGCTGGGGTGCAGCAGGTCCTGCGACAGGTCGCCGTCGGTGGTAAAGAGCAAAAGGCCCGTGGTGTCGCGGTCCAGACGACCCACCGGGAAGAGTCCCGGAAAGCGGTCGCGCGGGACCAAATCGGCCACGCAAGGGCGTTCCTGCGGATCGCTCATGGTGGCGAGGTAGCCGGTCGGCTTGTAGAGCATCAAGTATACGGCGCCCTGGTTGAGCTTGACGGGCATGCCGTCGACCTCGATATGGTCGCGGTCGACGTCGACCTTGGTGCCCAGTTCGGTCGCGACCTGGCCGTTGACGGTCACGCGGCCAGCGGTCATCAGGTCCTCCGAGCCGCGACGGCTCGCCACGCCCGCGCGCGCCAAAAAGCGCTGCAGGCGCATGGTGTGCGGATAGACGTGCTGGGCATCGGGCGCTGCGGTGCCCATGGCGCGCGTCTCCCCTACTTCGTTAGTCCTCGTCATGCAAATCCTCCGAGGTCTCGTCGACGACTAGGGTCTCCAAGTCCTCGACTGCCTCAACATCTTCAACATCGGTATCGAGCAGTTCGCGCTCTTCGTCCAGGTCCTCGGCCTGCTCCTCGAGCGTGGACTGAATACTGTGGCCGCTCAGGCGCTCGCGGATAAACTGACGCGACTGCTCGTCGGGGGCAAACTGCTCCAGGTCGGGCAGGTCGCGGGTGGAGCGCAGGCCGAACTTTTCCAAGAAGGCGTTGGTCGTGCCGTAAATGATGGCCTGACCGCGCTGGGGGTCGCGGCCGAGCTCGCGCACCAGACCCTTGTCCACGAGCGACGCGATGACGCCGTCTGAGTTGACGCCGCGGATGCCCTTGACCACCTCGCGCGTTACGGGCTGGTGGTATGCGATAACGGCCAGGGTTTCGAGCGCCGCCTGGGACAGCTTTTGCGTGTCCCAGCTCAACACATAGGCCTCGACCACGTCGTGGTAAGCGGGGTGCGTGAACAGGCGCCAGCCGCCGGCGACCTCGCGCAGCTGAAAGCCGCGGTTGGCCTCCTCGTACTCAACCTTGAGCTCGGCGAGCAGCGACGCGCACTCGCCGGGGGCGATATCCAGTGCGCCGGCCAGCGCGGGCGCACTCACCGGGTCGCTCGACACCAGCAGCAGCGCCTCGAGGGCGCCTTTGAGGCTGTTTGCCTCCAGCGTGGAAAGGGTTGACATGGTTGCGACTCCTATTCGGTGAGCTCGGGGCCCTCGCCGGGCACATAGGCCTCGGCGCCCTCGACGCGGTTGATGCGGATGGTTCCAAAGATCTCGTCCTGGCTCAGGGTGAGCGAGCCGCGCTTGGCGAGCTCAAGCATAGCTAGGAAGGTGACGACGAGCTGCTCGGTGGTGGCATCGCCGTCCAGTAGCTCGCGGAAGGTGCAGGTTTGGTGCGCCATGGTAAAGCGGTCGACTGAGGCCACGGTCAGGTCGAGCGGCACGCGATGCGGCGCCACATGCTCGGCCTCCAGCAAGAAGGTCTGTCGCTTGCCGTCGAGGTCGGCGCAAATGACGGCGAGACCGCGCAAGGTAATGCCAGCAAGATAGTCGGGCATGAGGCCCAAGAACTCGGGGTCGGGACCGGCCACACGCGGGTGCATGCGGCTTTCGGCCTGCATGCGAGCACCGAGAGCTGCCGCCGCGCCTTTAAACTGCTTGTAGGCAATCAGGCGCTGGATTAGGACCTCGCGCAGGGCGTCGCCGTCGAGCGCGCTGAGCTCCTCGAGGTCTTCGTCGAACTCGTCATCGTCGACTGTTTTGCTCGGGGTTTCCTGGGGAACCAGCGAGGCTGCCTTAATGTCCAAAAGGGTTGCCGCGACCAGCAAAAAGTCGCTCGCCACGTCCAGGTCCAGCGCCTCGATGCGCTCGGCCTCGGCCAGGTATTGCTCGGCCACCTCGCTGATCGAGATGGCGCCGATATCAACTTTTTGGCGGGTTACCAGCTGCAGCAGCAGGTCGAACGGTCCGCTGTAGACCTGCGTCGACACGCGATACGACATCTTCGACCTCCTCTGACGGCGCCTTCGCGGCGCGGTTTGGGTACATGTTGCGACCGTTTTGCACGGTCGGCCTGTAAGTTTACCTTAGATGCCGGCGATTGCGAAGTTGAGCAGCTGCTCAGCAAGCGGATACACGGTAACGTCGAAATAGCGGCCGATTACGTCGATGCCGGTCCACATGGGCAGAAGATACAGCACGATGATAAGGATGGGCATGGCGTATTGCTGCAGACGGTAGTAGTTGGCGAGCGCCTTGCCTTTGAGGAACGGGACGATGATCGACGAGCCATCGAGCGGCGGGATCGGGATGAGGTTGAAGAACGCGAGCGACAGGTTGACCACGATAAAAGTGGCGCCGAAGTTCATGATTTGGGACGCTACGGCAAAGGACATGCTGGTGTAGAGGTTGCCGTACGCAGCGTGCATGAGGGCGGCCGCAAGGCATGCCAGCGCGATGTTCGATGCTGGGCCGGCCGCGCTCACCAGGACCTCGTCGCGCTTGGGATGCTTAAGGTTGTTGAGGTACACGGGCACGGGCTTGGCGAAGGCGAACACCGGGCCGCCGGCGGCAAGCATGAGCAGCGGCAAGATGATGGTGCCAAACGGGTCGATATGGTTGAGCGGGTTGAGCGAGACACGACCGCGCGAACGGGCCGTCTTATCGCCGAGTGCCCAGGCCGCGGCGGCGTGCGCACTCTCGTGGATCACGATGCCGACGATGACGGCGACCGCGCTGGCGAGCAGGTTCATGAAGTAGCTGCTGGACATAACAATCCCCTAGCGGACGCGGCGCGAGGCGCGCGTGAGCAGGTAGTCGGCCACAAACAGGATGACGGCCACGATGGCGTAATCTAAGCGGAACACGCCGCCAAAGGGCGAGGTGATGACGCCGTAGCCGGCGATGGCACTCGGCAGTGCGCGCGAAAGCTCAACGACAAAGCCGACGATCTGCAGCTTGGCGGTCAGGCCGCTAAAGCACAGCAGCACGGTCATCGCGCTCATAAAAATGCCGCAGATGCGACAGGCGATGGCGATGATGCTCATCGCCACGGCAGCGGCCTTACGAGAGTTCACGCGCGGTCTCCTCTTCGATCTGGGTGGAAAGCTCCAGCCATTCGTCCTCGAGCTTGGGCAGCTCTTGCTTAAGGCCGTTATATTCCCCCAGCGCGGCGTTGAACTTGTCCTGATCGGCATAAAGCTCTTCGCTTGCCATCAATTCCATAAGCTCGTCATAGCGGGCACGCTTTTTGTCGAGTTCCGTCTCGATCTTCTTGAGCTGGTTGCGCACGCCCTTGAGCTTTTTGTTGAGCGCGGCGCGGGCCTGGGCTTCGGCGCGCTTCTGCTCCTTCGTCTTTTTGCCTTCGGCCGGCTTGGGGGCGACGGCGGGCGCATCGGGCTGGGCCGCGGTGACCTTGGCGGATTTGGCCGCGGCGGGCGCGCTCTCCCCTGCCGCCTCGGCGGCGGCGCGGGCTGCGAGGTCCTCGCGCTTGTAGAGGTAGTAGTCGTAGTCGCCGTCGTAGACCGTGACCTTGCCGTCGCGGATGTCGATCACGCGGTTGGCAACGGCGCGTACCAGGTGCTCGTCGTGGCTGATCAGCACGATGGTGCCCGGGAAGTTTTGCAGGGCGTTCTCGAGCATGTCCACCGAGTCGATGTCCAGGTGGTTGGTGGGCTCGTCCAGGCACAGGAGCGCCTCGGGGGCCACGAGCATCTTGGCGAGCGCCAGACGCGCCTTTTCACCGCCGGAGAGGACACGTACCTGCTTTTCGATGGAATCGTTGTCGCTAAACAGGAAGGCGCCCAGCAGGCTGCGCTGCTGCGGCACGGTCCACTTGGGCGTGACGGTGTCGATTTCTTGCAGGACGGTGTTGGACTCGGTCATGCCCTCGAGTGCGTGCTGGGCGTAGTAGGCCACACCCACGTTGGTGCCCAGGTCCCGGGTGCCGGTGGTGGGTGGCTCCAGGCCGGCGAGGATTTTCATGAGCGTGGACTTGCCGGCGCCGTTGGGACCGACAAGCGCCACGTGCTCGCCGCGGTAGAGCTTGAGGTCGATGTTGCTGTAGATGTGCTTGTTGCCGTAGGACTTGGAGACGCCTTCGAGGCCCACGACCATGTCGCCGGAGCGCGGCGGATCGGGAAACTTAAAGTCGATGTGCTTGTGGCCCTCGGGCAGGATGACGAGCTCCTTTTTGATCTGCTCGATCTTGCGGATGCGCTCCTGCGCCTGGGCGGCCTTGGTGGGCTTGTAGCGGAACTTGTCGACGAAGACCTGCATGTGGGCGATGTCGCGCTCCTGGGCGGCTCGCTTGGCGCGCATCTGCTCCAGGTTGTCCTCGCGCTGCTTGAGATAGCTGCTGTAGTTGCCGGTGTAGGTGGTCACGCGACGGTTTTCGAGGGCGGCGACGTGGTCGACGCAGGCGTCCATGAAGGCGCGGTCGTGGCTGACGATGAGCACGGCGCCGTCGTAGTTGGCGATAAAGCCGCGCAGCCACTGGACGCTCTCGAGGTCCAGGTGGTTGGTGGGTTCGTCCAGAAGCAGCAGGTCGGGGTGGCGCAGGAAGAGTTTGGCGAGCGCGATGCGCATCTGCCAGCCGCCAGAGAACTCGGAGCACGGGCGCTCAAAGTCGGTAACCTTGAAACCCAGGCCGGACAGGATTTTACGGGCGTTGCTCTCGAGCTCGTAGCCGCCCAGGTGCTCAAAGCGGTCCTGGACCTGGCCGTACTCGTTGAGGAGCGCGTCGACGTCCTTCCCCTGTTCGGAGAGCTCGGTGATCTGGGCCTGCAGCTCGTTGGCGCGCTCGCCCATGCGGCGGATTTCCTTGGCAGCGGCCATGACCTCGGCAAGGATGGTGGTGTCCTTTTGCTCTAGGTTGGTTTCCTGCTCTAGGTAGCCCACCTGGCAGTCCTTGGCATACTGGACCTGGCCTGCGTCGGGGCTGTCGATGCCCATGATGATTTTGAGCATGGTGGTTTTGCCGGCGCCGTTGGGTCCCACGAGCGCGAAGCGCTCGCCGGGGTTGATCTGGAAGGACGCGCCGCTAAAGAGGACGCGTGCGCCGAAGCTTTTTTCGATCTTGTCGACCAGGAGGATCATGGTGCCGCCTTTGACCTTGTGTGCCAATATGAAAAAAGGCCCCAACTTGCGTTGGAGCCTCATTCAATGCTCGGGTGGAGACGAGGGGGATCGAACCCCTGACCTCTTGACTGCCAGTCAAGCGCTCTCCCAGCTGAGCTACGCCCCCGTGCGAAGAAGTACTATACGGGAACTCGGACCACGATGCAAGGACAATTTTGGAAAAACTTTCCGCCGCGGCGTCCCGGCAGCCGACCCGGGGCGCCCGGAAGCTGGCAGGACGGCCTTCTATCGACCGATATGTAAGCTATATAAAAGAAAGAATAAAAGAAAGAAGGCCAGACATAGTGCCTGGCCTTCTGGAAATTCTGGTGGGCCCTCCGGGATTCGAACCCAGAACCCAGGGATTATGAGTCCCCTGCGCTAACCGTTGCGCCAAGAGCCCTTGTAGTTAGTGGCTGTGATAGTAATGTCGGCTATCCATTTGCATTAGTTTTGCACCACGAGGAGAAATACTACCATGCACGCGACGGTCGTTCAACGCACGATCTTGTCGACAAGGAGGATCATGGTGCCGCCTTTGACCTTGTGTGCCTATATGAAAAAAGGCCCCAACTTGCGTTGGAGCCTCATTCAATGCTCGGGTGGAGACGAGGGGGATCGAACCCCTGACCTCTTGACTGCCAGTCAAGCGCTCTCCCAGCTGAGCTACGCCCCCGTGCGAAGAAGTACTATACGGGAACTCGGACGGCGATGCAAGGACAATTTTTGAAAAACTTTTCGCGACGTCCCGGTGGCCGAACGGGAAGGCGGCGGCATGTGCCCGCGGGGAGCTTTACGGCCAGGACGACGGCCAGCGGGTAAGTACCGGAAGTAAACCAAACGCTGACCAAAAAAACGGAAGATAACGTCAGTAAATGAAGCGCGCACGTGAAGCGCGTTCAAAAAACGGCGTCTCGGACAACATGGATTCGATTGTGATGTCAGTTTTGATGCCATCTTTGGTGTCAAAAAGAAAAAGGTCAGAGGCTTAACACCTCTGACCTGCGCTTTAGATGGTGGGCGATACAAGATTCGAACTTGTGACCCCATCCGTGTGAAGGATATGCTCTACCCCTGAGCCAATCGCCCGTCGCCTTTCGGCAAAAGAGATACTATCATAGCCGCGCGTGGTTTACCAAGTACTTTTTGCCCACGATTTTAAATTAGTGGGCGTTGGCCGCTCTGGCGCAGTCCAAATAAACAGCAAACCAGCAGCTCAACGCGCCTTTATCGCTTGATCCACGAGGTCTCGGGGCGGCAGATGAGTCGCGCATTGTTGTAGGCCATCTCGAGCGTGAGACAGGTGCGCGCGGCGTAGAAGCCGTCCTCGCGTTGGATGGTCAGCGCCAGCTCGGGCTTGTCGCCGGTTAGGCACAGCGGCAGAAGCAGTTGAATCCGGCCACCGTAGAACTGCGGCACGGCGAGCGTGTAGTTGGCGGCGGCGCGGCGGGCGGCCTCGACGACGGCGCCCTCAAAGGCGCAGCGCAGCAGCAGCGAGTTGCCCTCCCCCATCAGGCTGGCGGGGATGCGCGTGAGGTTTTCCTCGTCGCCCAGGATGTGGTCGATGTTGGAGCGGATCGGCAGACGGTAGTCAAAGACCAGCTCGGAGGGGTCCTCGGTAAAGCGCACACGGCACGGCAGGTACTCAAACGAGACCAGCATGGGGTCGCTTTCCTTAAAGAAGCCCTTCAAAAACCAGCGCTGGCGCGCGTCGGGCCTGGTGTTGGGCTCAAACAGGCCGTAGATGGTCTCGTAGCGGCGCGTGTACAGGCCGGTGTTGAACAGGCAGCGGTCGCCGTCGAACACCAACGGCAGGTTGGACGGCGCGGTCTGGTTCACGTCGCGTTCGGTCAGAAACACCGCGCGGCTAAACGAGAACGACAGGTAATTCTTAAGGATACGGTTGTTGGGACCCCAGTCCTCGGGATCGGCGAGGTCTACCAGGCGGTCGTAACAGGGCTCGGGGCAAAACGCAAAGTCGTAGACATTGCTGCACAGGGTGTTGGGGATCTCCATGTGGCGTCCAATCCAATTGATAGCTGGCGGGCGGATGCTTTGATTCTATACGGGCGACACGTCGCCGGTACGCGCAACGCAATTGCATCGAGGTTTTTTGGCGAGTTAGGCCATCGCCGGCGTGATAAGGTTGGCCCCTCGGTACGGGCGTCGATCGTGCAGCCGTCGACCACCAGCGCTTGGGATACCAAAGGAGCCGCGTCAGCCAAGGCTGCATCAGCTCTGGCGCTGTCTGAAGATACGCAACGCTTTCTCTAGCTCAGGAATATCATCGACGATAACTTTCCACGCAAGGGATCGATCGACTTCTCGATATCCATGTGCTACGTATCCATGTGCTACGAAATTTCGAAAACCCCCAATATCGTTCCAAGGATACTCCGGAAAAGCCGATTGGATCTCATCGGAAAGATGGAGTGCATCCTCGGCGATTCTGTAGACGGGGCTCATGATCGCGTCGTAAGCAAGCTCACCTTCCTCGCTCCGATCGCTAACGAAAGAGTTTTCCGTGGCATCAAAATAATCGATTCGTCTAGCCAGAGTTTCGCAATCGGAAAGAATGACCCCGATGAGCTCCTCGTCCCGTTTACGCCGCTTCATAGAGACGCACCTCATCCTTTTCAATGCTCTTGCGAAATGCAGGGCGCATATGCTCGGGAGGGTTGGTGACAATCTCAACATCTCGTCCGAGCTCTTCTTCGAGCTCAAGGGAGAGTTCGTATAGCGTGCCGAACGTCATTGTTTCACCGCAGACAAGACGCAAATCAATATCGCTATCTGGCGTTTGCTCGCCACGGGCGAAGGAGCCAAATAGGTATGCCTCGCGGACGTCGTAACGAGACAGCACACGAGAAACAGCAGCGGATATGTCGACAAGCGTAATCATGTCTCAATTTTACTTACCGATTGAAAGGATGGCAATCGCCATGCGCCCGTCCCACAGGCCGGTGATTAGAGAGGGGCTGTATCCGGTAGTATGCGGCAAAATCTGAAGATGCCATACGCGAGGGAGATTGGCAAAGTCTCTAACCGTGGTATTGTTGACAAAAAGGTAGTGTCGAGAAAGTTGGTGTAGAGCCCCATCCGAAGCGAGTCGGCCCGGCGTCCTAGAATCTGGAATACGGTTG
>NZ_WQPK01000056.1 GCF_018785265.1 Collinsella aerofaciens
ATGATAGCAATCATTCATCCGATCCAAACAAGAAGAATTCACTTATATATGAGTGAGGAGCATCTGATCGCGAGCACAGTGAAGACACTGTGCCGCGGTATGAGATACCCGAATTGCGACATACGAGCGCTATTCATGATATCGATTAATTTTTATTAGCGACACGTGGATATCCCGCGGGCCCGAGAGCGGTCCCGCAAGATACCACGGGCGCACGGCGGATGCCTTGGCACA
>NZ_WQPK01000057.1 GCF_018785265.1 Collinsella aerofaciens
CCGCTGACCGGTGGACGGCACCGAGCCGTACGCTTGAACTGAGAAGGGGGAGGCCTCGCGGCCTCCCCCTTTTTTGCGTTGTATAAACCGACATTTGCTCTATCTGCTTTAGGGGTGTCCGGATTGGCTTTAGTCGAGGGCATCTTTGTCGTCCGCGGTGAGGTAGAGCCGATCTTTGTGCTTATGCCGCTTTCTGGTGGCGCTCAGTCAGCTACAGGGTTCTGTCGCCACGTATATCCGGACGGATCTTTTGCTCCTTATTTCCAGCAAATCAATTCAGGAACGTTGTTTCAATCAAATACACTCCGCCAGCGGGGGCTCTATCTAATTGGTGATAGAGCCCCGCTGGCGTTTTATAGGTTTGTTAACGTTGTCCTTCAATTTATTACGGGCTTACTAGCGGAGACCGACGAGGGTATAAAGATGCTATGTCTACAGTGGACAGCAAGATTCCCGAGGTCATACGGTCTGTCCAAGGTTTATGACCATATTTGTGACTCTGAGCAACTCGGAGCCCAGTTAATTCGTTTGTGAACAAAATATGGAGTGCCAGATTCCCGCCCCCGGCGCCCCTCCGGTCTGGCAATATATCTCCTTGCCGC
>NZ_WQPK01000058.1:0-2424 GCF_018785265.1 Collinsella aerofaciens
GCCGGCCGCATGGGGGCCCTCTCCGCCCCGCCGGACCCGCGCGAGGCCTCGATGAGCAGGCGCACGTAGCCGTCGAGCCTTTCGACACTGCCGGCTATGTCGCGCGCGGCGGCCGCGAGGTCGGCGTCTTTCTCGTCTTCCAGCTCCTCCGCCACGAAGTCGGCGTTGGCGCGCAGCACGGTGAGCGGCGTCTTGAGGTCGTGGGCGAGCGACGCCATCTGCTCGCGCTGCCCCCGCTCCGCGGCCCAGCGGGCCTCGAGCGACTCGGCGAGGGAGGCCCGCATGGCGTCCATCGCGGCGAGGACGTCGTTCACCTCGCGCACGTTGGTGCTGCCGACCGCGAAGTCGAGCTCCCCCGCGCCGACGCGCCCCGCCGCCTCCGCGAGCGGCGCCATCTTGCGCGAGATCACGCGGCTCGCGCGGCGCGCCACGAGCGCGAGCGCGAGCGCGCTTCCCGCCGCGGCGCCGACGAGCATGAGATTCTGCGGGTTGGGAAGCAGGCCGGCGAGGTCGCGGGAGACCCACTGCGGCAGGTACTCGCTGACGAGTGCGCAGGCCCCGCCGCCCTTGAGCGGGAACGCGGCGTAGGTGAGGCCCGAGCCCCCGCCCTCGATCTCCACTGTGCCCGGATCCGCGGCGAGTGCCGCACGGGCCATTTCCGTCGCGTCCTCGAGCCGCGTGCCCTCGAGGTCTGTCATCAGCACGTATCCGTCCTTGTTCAGGATGAGGTAGCGGTACGCCGTCGGCACGTCCTGCTGCCCGCAGACGCCGTCGCGTGCCAGGCCCTCCGCGACCTCGCGCGCATTGGCCGGCCCCCAGCTTGCCTCGTAGACGAAGCCCGCGTTGATCGCCACGGAGAGCACCATGAACGAGGCGAGCCACGCCGTGGCGACCGCCGCGAACGCGTAGGCGAAGTATCGCGCGATGACGAAGGAGAGCGGCATGCCCCCGCGACCTCGCGCCCCGGTCCTTAGAGCTGCCACTTGTACCCCATCCCCCAGACGGTCGCGATCGGATCGGCGCCGGCCTCGGAGAGTTTCCTTCGGGCGCGGCTGACCTGCATGGATATGGCCGCGTCGTCGGCGTCGCTCTCCCAGCCGAGCACCGCCTCGCGTATCTGCGCGCGGCTCATGACCTGCCCGGGGTGGCGGGCGAGGTACTCGCAGATGGCGTACTCGGTGGGCGTGAGCGGCACGGCCTCGCCTCCCACGGCGAGGCCGCGCGCCCCGAGGTCGATCCTCACCTCCCCGAAGGAGAGGGCGTGCGAGCGCGGCCGGCGCTCACGGCGTAGATGGGCCGCGACCTTGGCGCGCAGCTCCGCGGCCCCGAAGGGCTTGCGGACGTAGTCGTCGGCGCCCAGGCCGTAGCCGGCCACGGCGTCCTCCTCGGCCGCGCGCGCGGTCAGGAAGATGATGGGCCCGTCGAAGTCCGGGCGGATCTGCCGCACGAGCTCGAAGCCGTCGAGCCCCGGCATCATGACGTCGCAGAGCACGAGGTCGAAGCGCGAGAGGTCCATCCCCGGGACCGCCGTCGGGTCCGCTGCCTTGACGACCTCATGGCCGTCGCGGCCGAGGACGCGCGCGAGCGCGTCGAGGATCGCCCGTTCATCATCCACTGCCAGTATCCTCGCCATGTTCGACCTCCTGAAACTCCCGTCGGAATTGTACTAGCGACGCGCTCAGCGGTCCAGAGCCCCGCGCGCAGCCGCGGGCGCCTCGGCCGCATCGCACGCGCGGTAGCGCACGCCCGAGCCGCCGCGCGCCTCGATCTCGAGCCAGCCCTCGCCGTCCGACTCCCGCCCGAAGAAGATGAGCTGGAGCTCTCGGACATTGCCCCTGTCGTCCGCCGCGTCCACCAGGTAGACGTAGTTCGCCCCCGCCCCGGTGGCGTCGGCGTAGGAGCTCGCGTGACTGCCGGGCTCGGGCGCCCACATGGTGATCTCAGGGTTGGGCAGCACGCGGTCGGCAATCGAGCGCAGCGCCGACCCCCAGCCGGCGTCGAGCAGGGCATTCCCGCCCAGGACGAGCGTTGCGGAGAGGAGGGCGAGCACGGCGGCGAGCGGCTTCCTACGCATCTGCCCTCCCGTCCTCGAAGCGGCAGAACCAGGCGATAAGGACGGCGGCGGTTGCCAGGGTGAGCACGAGGCCAGCGAGCGCAGTCGTGAGGAGAGGGCCCACCGCGCGTGCGGCGTCGATGAAAGCCTCCACCCCGAGCGACCCCAGACGCGCGGGCCAGGCGAGCGGCACCCAGCTCAGGGGCGTCGCCAGGGCACCGGTGAGCTCGCCGGTCATGAGGCCGTGCGCAAGTCCGCCCACTGAGAAGAAGGCGAGGAGCATCCCCGCCGCGCCGGCGCCGATGGCGGCGTTGCGGCCGAGGCGCAGGGCCACGCCGAGCCCCAGCGCGTAGAGGGGCAGGCTGCCCAGC
>NZ_WQPK01000058.1:2434-3427 GCF_018785265.1 Collinsella aerofaciens
TGCCAACATGACGATCTCAGGGTTGGGCAGCACGCAGTCGGCGATCGAGCGCAGCGCCGAACCCCAGCCGGCGTCGAGCAGGGCATTCCCGCCCAGGACAAACGCTGCGGAGAGGGGGACGAGCACGGCGGCGAGCAGCTTCCTATGCATCTGCCCTCCCGTCCTCGAAGCGGCAGAACCAGGCGAGAAGGACGGCGGCGGCTGCCAGGGTGAGCACGAGGCCAGCGAGCGCAGTCGTGAGGAGTGGGCCCGCCGCGCGTACGGCGTCGATGAAGGCCTCCACCCCGAGCGACCCCAGACGCGCGGGCCAGGCGAGCGGCACCCAGCTCAGGGGCGTCGCCAGGGCACCGGTGAGCTCGCCGGTCATGAGACCGTGCGCAAGTCCGCCCACCGAGAAGAACGCGAGGAGCATCCCCGCCACGCCGGCGCCGATGGCGGCGTTGCGGCCGAGGCGCAGGGCCACGCCGAGCCCCAGCGCGTAGAGGGGCAGGCTGCCCAGCACGATGCCCGCCCAGGCGGCCGCAAGCGGAGCGGGCCCGAGCGGCAGGCGCCCGGCGACGGCGAGCACGGCCCCGAACACGCCGAGCGCCACGGCCAGCGCGCCCGCGCCGAGCGCCGCAAGGGCGAGCAGCTTCGCCGCGACGGCGCGCCCGCGCGAGGGGACCGCCGTGAGGTTGGCGAGGCGCCCGGCAGCGCGCTCCTCGTCCACGGCGAGCCCGCAGACGATGGCGGACATGAGCGGCATGAGGGCGCCGAGGAACTGGGCGTAGGCGTCCGCGCCCAGCGCCGGGTCCCATCGGGTTATGGAGAAGTACTCGCCGCAGGCAAGACCGGCTGCCAAGCCGCAGACGAGGTGCACCGCCGTGAGCGGGGAGCGCGCCAGGCGCAGGGCCTCGGAGAGCAGGGCCCGCGGGAGAGTCATGCGTGGCGTCGGGTCGGAGAGTCGTGCCACGGCCATCACCTCTCCTCGGAGCGCGCGAACCAGGCCGCGCC
>NZ_WQPK01000058.1:3437-4815 GCF_018785265.1 Collinsella aerofaciens
GGCCGCAGACGAGATGCA
Source organism: Collinsella aerofaciens (assembly GCF_018785265.1). Classification (GTDB taxonomy): domain Bacteria; phylum Actinomycetota; class Coriobacteriia; order Coriobacteriales; family Coriobacteriaceae; genus Collinsella; species Collinsella aerofaciens_AI. The sequence goes on from NZ_WQPK01000058.1 coordinate 3,456, forward strand.
CCACTGCGAGCGGGGAGCGCGCCAGGCGCAGGGCCTCGGAGAGCAGGGCCCGCGAGAGAGTCATGCGTGGCGTCGGGTCGGAGAGTCGTGCCACGGCCATCACCTCTCCTCGGAGCGCGCGAACCAGGCCGCGCCCGCCGCCGTGAGCGCGGCGAACGCGAGCGCGCAGACCGCAAGGCCCGCCAGTGTGAGCATGCCGTCCGACGCGAGCGCCTCGCCGAGCGCCATGTCCGCCGCGAGCGGCTCGCCGCTCGGCAGCACGGGGATGAAGCTCGTGGGGATGACCATGTTCGCCGACGGCGGAAAGAGCTGCGGCAGCGGCACCAACGACCAGGCGAACCCACCTACGAGTTGCGCGGCGAGCGGGCAGAAGATGCCCGCGAGCATGCCGAGCCGCGCCGTGAGGAAGAGCCCTGCGGGGATCATCCACGCCGTGGTCACCGTGTTGACGAGCGCGCAGAGGAGCATCGTGAGCGTGCCCGCGGCCGTGAGGCCCTGCGAGGAGAACGCCGATCCCGCGAGGTAGATGCCGAAGACCACGAGGTTCGAGAGCGTGCAGAGCGCGAGGCACCAGAGCGCCTTGGCCCACCAGGCGCGCCCGAGCGGGAAGCCCAGGCCCAGAAGCCCCCGCATCCGCGTGCGCGCGTCCGCCCGCGCGACACACGCCACCACGAGCGAGAGAGCCACGGGCAGGAAGAGCGCGTACCAGTAGTTCCACGCGCTGAAGATCTGTACGCCCCGGTAGGGCATCGCGCCGAGCAGCGGCATAGGTAGCGCCATGAGCACGGCCAGGCGAACCGGTGCCGCGTGGCGCGACTTCAGGGCCTCGGCGCGCAGGCCCGCGAGCAGGCCGCCTTTCTCGCCCGTCATGCCGCCACCTCCCCGCGCGCTCGACGCCCCTCCCGGCAGACGCTCATGAAGAGTTCCTCGAGGTCCTGCCCGGGTCGAAGAGCATCCTCGTAGGCGAGGCGCCCCCCGTAGATGATGCCGATGGTGTCCGCCATCTGCTGCACCTCGGAGAGGATGTGGCTCGAGACGATCACCGTCGTACCCGCCGCTGCGAAGCCGCGGATCTGGTCGCGCAGCTCCTCGATGCCGATGGGGTCGAGGCCGTTGGTGGGCTCGTCGAGCACGAGCAGGCGTGGCCGAGCGATCAGCGCCAGCGCGAGCCCCAGGCGCTGCCGCATGCCCATCGAGAAGCGCCCGGCGCGCTTCTTCCCGGTGTCCGCGAGGTCCACGGCGGCGAGTACCTCATCTATGCGGCTCTCGGGAAGGCCCAACAGCGTGGTGCGCACGCGCAGGTTCTCGCGCGCGGTGAGGTTGGGGTAGAGCGGCGCCTCCTCGATGAGGCTGCCGATTG
>NZ_WQPK01000058.1:4825-14791 GCF_018785265.1 Collinsella aerofaciens
CCTCCCCGGCCGTCGGCCGCAGCATCCCGCAGATCATCTTGAGCGTTGTCGACTTGCCGGCTCCGTTGGGACCGAGCAGCCCGTACACCTCGCCCTCGCGGATATGAAGGCTCACGTCGGCCACGGCGTCCTGCGCCTGGTCGCCGCGGCCGAAGCGCTTGGTGAGCCCGCGCGTCTCGAGCATGTAACCCATGGGTTTATCCTTTCTCTTCCGGGCGCGCGGGCCGAGCCACCGTGTCCGCGCGCCTTACCTTTCGGGTTCACCATCCATGATGGGGCGCGTTTCTAACGAAGCCGTAACGGCCGTTGGGCTCTTTTGTCGCCAGCCCTTCTCGACCCGTACACCACTCATGGTGTGTTTATCGCGATAATAAGGACGGAGGTGCCCGTGGCACGCAATAAGTACCCGGAGGAGACGGCCGAGAAGATCAGGGGTGACGCCCGGCGAGTGTTATTTTGCGAGCTATGCGCATCGAAAGCGACCTTTCGTGGTATAAACTACTTGCCGGAAGCCGCGGCTTTCAGAGTACGGCTTACGTGTACGTTTAACCTCCGTGGGCGACGGGGTGCCGCAAGGCGTAGAATATCGCCCACCTGTAGGGGCCTGCAGCGATGCGGGCCCCGCTTCGTATGAAGGGGGCGAACCGATGAAGATCGTATCCATCTCCCAGGACTTCTTCGACCTCGTCGAGGGCGACCGCGAGCTCATGCTTAAGCACAATCGCCCCTGCATCGTGGTGGTGAGGCTGCGTTTCCGCGGGAAGCGCAGGGACTTCGCCGTGCCGCTGCGTTCCAACATCGCCCCTAACGTGCCCAAAGACCAGTACTTTGCGTTGCCACCCCGCCCCACGACACGCCCCGGCTGCCGCCACGGCATCCACTACATCAAGATGTTCCCCATAACCAAGGCCTACCAGCGCCGCTTCAGGACCGAGGGCTCGGCCTACTACGAGACGCTCCAGCGCATCATCGACGGCAACACCAAGCGCATTGTCTCCGAGTGCCAGGCGTACCTCGACCGCTACGAGCGCGAGGGAAGGCCCCGCTTCGCCGTCGACATCGACCGCATCGTGGGGCTGCTGGAGGGCGAGAAGTAGGGCGCCTCGGCTCAATCCCGAGCCATGCGGAACCGCTCCGCATTTTTGAACGCCGCGCGCCCCAAATACCCGAGAAGCAGGCCATGAGGTGCGGCGGCGCACTCGTGCCCGTGCATAGCCGTCACCATCAGCGTCTACGCGGCGTCGGCTTCAAGTGGAACTGGCGCCGCTGCTGTATATGGTTTGCCTTGCTGAAAATAGCGATCAATGCCCGCGATGTTTCTGCTTGCGCTTCAGCTTCCGCTGCTCGAAGCGCGCCTCCGCCTCGTCCGCGCGACGCTGGCTTCTTGCTCGAGCCGACTCCTGCTTCATTGCTTCCCGCTGTGCCGCGAGCGCCTGCTGCGCCTTGGTGCTCATCGCCGGCTGCTTAAGTGCTTTCGCCGCCTCGCGAGCGCGTCGCTTGGGGTTCTTTGCGGGCTTGCTCGCCTCGGTCGAATCGTGACCGAAGAACGAGAGCTTCGCCCATTTGCTGGCAACGAATCGCAGGATCTCCTCATTGGACGGTTCTGCGCCGAAGACGATGCGGGCGGCGCCATACCTTCCGCCCTCGACGTGCTCCGCTAGCCCGACCCAGAATTGACCGTCGTGATATACGGTCAGGGTGGACGACACGCTGATCTGCATGGTTGGTTCCTCCTTTATGTAGATGACCATGCAGAGAAGGGACAACCAAGGAGGCAGGTTACTGATGCGGACTAGCGCACGCCCACGACTACCCGACGGGGACTGTGTTTTCATCTCTGGTGCCCGCATTGTAGCACGCGCGGACGCGCCCTTCATCGCTGCCGACATGACGTGGCTGGGGATTACCCCTCGGACGCGTCTTTGCGCATATTGCCTTCTCGGTTTCGAAACTTCAAAAAATTCAAGTTTCGAAACCGAGAGGGAGTAGATGATGGCATGGGTAGACCGTAATACGTACATAGAGCGGCACAAAGAGGGCGCCTGCAGCCGCCTTTTCATCGACGAGGTGCAGCTGTGCGAGGGTTTCGAGAAGGCAACTAACAGCATTCACGCACGCGGTGGATGGGATATCCACCTCACGGGATCGAACACGTTCCTCCTGAGCTCGGACCTGGCGACGCTGTTAACGGGGCGCCACAGGGAGGTCCACATCCTCCTCTTCAGCTTCGGCGAATACCGCTCCCACTTCGGCGGGCAGGGGACCGTCGACGACGACTTCGACGGGTTCATCGGGCACGGCGGGCTCGCCGGGTCCTACGATTACGGTGGCATCTCGGAGGCGTACGGCTGCATTCGCTCGCAATGATATATTGACAGATATCGATGTATATGTATTCTTATACACATAGACAATCATCAATGTGAGGTGCTTCTATGAACGTTATGGATGTGACTCTGATCTGCAAAGCTTTGGGGGATGCGAACCGGCTGGAAATAGTGAAGATGCTGTCGGATGGAGAAAAGTGCGGCTGCAAGCTGCTGGAACAGTTCGAAATTACGCAGCCGACGCTTTCGCACCACATGAAGATCTTGGTGGAATGTGGACTGGTGAACGCCCGCAAGGAAGGAAAGTGGCAGCACTACTCTCTGAACTGCGAAACCCTGACCCAGTTTAAAGCATTTGTCGAGGGACTGACCTGCTGCGGCTGCGGTTCTGACAACGAAGGTGGGTGCTGCTCCTGATGGGCGAATTCATCACCGATCAGATTCTCGGCATGAAGTGGCTGAATACGCTGATTGGAAATCTACTCGGCACTTTGGGGCTGGACGCGACAAGCCGAATCGGTGGGAGCATCCAGTTTTTCCTCTATGATGTGATTAAGATCACCGTGCTGCTCTGTGTGCTGATTTATCTGATCTCCTATATTCAGAGTTATTTTCCGCCGGAACGCAGTAAGAAAATTATGGGGCGGTTTCACGGTATCTGGGCAAATTGCATCGCAGCCCTGCTCGGCACGGTAACACCGTTCTGCTCCTGCTCGTCCATTCCACTGTTTATCGGATTTACCAGTGCCGGACTGCCGCTGGGCGTGACCTTCTCGTTCCTGATTTCATCGCCTATGGTGGACTTGGGAAGTCTTGTTCTCCTGATGAGTATTTTCGGGGCAAAGGTTGCGATTCTCTATGTGGTGCTGGGGCTTGCGATTGCTGTGGCTGGCGGTACGCTGATTGAAAAGCTGCACATGGAAAATCAGGTGGAGGAATTTATCCGCAGGGCATCTGCCGTGGACATTGCCTCCCCAACGCTGACGCAGAAGGAACGGCTGGCTTATGCCAAGGATCAGGTAGCGGAAACCTTCAAGAAGGTCTTTCCGTACATTCTCATCGGTGTGGGCATCGGGTCTGTCATCCACAACTGGATTCCCGAAAGCTGGGTTGCGGCGGTTCTCGGCAGCCATAACCCCCTCGGCGTAGTATTAGCAACCATCATCGGTATTCCTATGTATGCCGATATTTTCGGCACGGTTCCCATTGCTGAGGCTTTGCTTGGAAAAGGCGCGCAGCTTGGCACAGTGCTTGCTTTTATGATGGGCGTTACCACGCTGTCTTTGCCGTCAATGATTATGTTGCGCAAGGCGGTCAAGCCAAAGTTGCTGGGTGTTTTTATCGCCATCTGTGCCGCGGGCATTATCGTTGTGGGCTATTCATTCAACCTGTTTCAGGGCATTATCTAATAATTTGGAGGGATCATCATGTCGATTTTCGGATTTGGAAAGAAAAAAGAAGAGCAAAAGCAGTCTTGCTGCTGCGGAGGCAGCTGTACGCCGGAAACCATGCAGGCGGCAGAAGCTAAAAAGAAGGAATCCGGCATCAAAATTCTCGGTGGAGGTTGTGCCAAGTGCAACGCACTGGAAGCGGAAACCGAAGAAGCGCTGCGGGATCTCGGCATGGATGACACTATCGATCATGTGCGGGACTTTGAAAAAATCGCCGCCTATGGAGTGATGACAACGCCTGCGCTGGTGATAGATGGTCAGGTGGTGTCCTATGGCAAGGTGCTGAAAAAGGACGAAGTCATTTCTATTTTGAATAAGGTGAGAGCATGAACGAACAAAACCTCGTTAGAATCGCAAACAGAACGAGAGGCAGCTTCCGCGCATGACGAAGCCAAAGGTTGCGTTCATCTGCGTCCACAACTCCTGCCGCAGCCAGATTGCGGAGGCGTTGGGCAAAGCGTTGGCGTCCGATGTGTTTGAAAGCTATTCTGCCGGGACGGAAACCAAACCGCAAATCAATCAGGATGCCGTCCGATTGATGAAGAAGCTTTATGGCATTGACATGGAGCAGACGCAGCATTCCAAGCTGATATCGGATATACCCGAACCAGATATCGCCATCTCCATGGGCTGCAATGTGGGATGCCCTTTCATCGGCAAGCCCTTTGATGATAACTGGGGGTTGGAAGACCCGACGGGCAAAAATGACGAGGAATTTAAGAAAGTTATCGATGAGATTCAAAAGCAAATTATGAAGCTAAAGGATCGCATGACAAATTCTGCATTGGGATGAGTGACTGCATGGCGTCTTAACTCGCTTTAAAAAGATGCCTGTCGGAAAATTCTGATTTCATTCTCTATAGTTTCGGCGTTGCCGCAGGGCAATGCCACCAGCGAAGTAGCGGGAATAAAGGCCTCCGAACCTTTTGGTTCGGAGGCCTTTATTCCCGCCTGAAGAAGAGCTCCTTGCCGAACTCCCTTGGGCATCAGACGTCACTATCGAGCGTGGGCGTTCTCGTAGGTATCTTTGATCTCTTTCGGCAAATTGTCCGGAATCAGCGCCTTCACTCTATCCTCGTTGCCGTCTTGGATCGCCTGCTCGTAGTACCAGCATTTGAACTTCAGCATATCCAGCGCACGGTTCATCTTCGCGATCTCCGACTCCATATGGGCCTTTCGCTCCTCGAACATGGCCTTGCGCTGGGGGTATGTCGAAGGGCCCTCCGCGCACCATTCCATGAACAGACGGATGTCCTTGATCTCCATTCCCGCCTTCTTCAGGCATTCGATGACCCGAAGCGCCTCGAGTTCCGTATCGCCGAATCGGCGAATGCCGGACGTCCGCTCCAGCCCCGGGAACAATCCCTGCTTGTCGTAATACCGCAGCGTTGAGGCGGGCAAGCCGAACATTTCCGCCACCTGTCCGATTGTGTACATGGCCCCTCCGAATAAATCTCGAATTCATTTCTTGACCTAAAGTCAGGTTTAGGTATTACCTTCATTCTCATCAATACAAATCGGTAGCGCAAGGGGTGGTCCGTAATGGGCAAAACGGTTTTCGCCGGCGGCGTGAACGGTGTGGGCGATATCGCCGGGCATCCCGCTCTGGAACAGGCGCAACGAATGGGCATGGAAATCTAGGCGGGCTACTTGGTCGCGCGGAGACAGATTCGTGTCCAGAACCATCGATAGGAGGAAATCGATCATGGCAATTAAGCAGACGGCGGGTAGAGATGCCCTGGGGGGCTTCGCCCCCAAATTCGCACAGCTCAACGACGATGTGCTGTTCGGCGAGGTGTGGAGCCGAGAGGGCGAGCTCTCCCTGCGGGACCGTAGCATCGTGACGGTGGTGGCCCTGATGGCGCAGGGCCTGACGGACTCTTCGTTCCAATATCATCTGATGTCCGCAAAGAACAATGGCGTGACCAGGACGGAGATAGCGGAAATCCTTACACATGCGGCGTTTTACGCAGGATGGCCCAAGGCGTGGGCGGCCTTTCGCATGGCGAAGGAGGTCTGGGCGGATAGCGATGCTGCTGATGCAAGAGCTAAGCACCAAAACGAGATGGCCTTTCCTATCGGCGCCCCCAACGACGCATTTGCGAAGTACTTTATCGGGCAAAGCTACCTCGCGCCCCTTTCCACCAATCAGGTCGGCGTCTACAACGTGACGTTCGAGCCCGGCTGCCGCAACAACTGGCACATCCATCACGCCAAAAGCGGCGGCGGACAGATCCTTGTCTGCGTGGCTGGTCGAGGGTTTTACCAGGAATGGGGTAAACCGGCACAGGAGCTGCGCCCTGGCGATGTAGTAAATATTCCCGCGGGCGTAAAGCATTGGCACGGAGCCGCGCCCGACAGCTGGTTCTCCCATCTCGCGCTGGAGGTTCCGGGCGAGGAGACCTCCAACGAGTGGTTGGAGCCCGTGGACGACGAGGAATACCTTACAGCGGCTGACAAGGAGGCTTAAACTTTGACACCCGAATCAGAGCCATCGCTTCTATGGGCGTGATGTCCGGGCTGATGAAAGCGCAAAAGCCTCGCCACGTTACTCGTCTCCCACCCGCGCCACCGAGAGCAGGGTGCGCAAGTCGGCCTGGATCGCCTCTGCTTTGCTTCCGAGCTGCAGCGGAGCCGAGTCGCCCGAGATGTTTACGCTCAGCAGGTGCGCATCCGGCAGCTTTGCGGTCATGCTCCAGAATGGGAGCGTGATGATACCGGGGGTCATTTCGCCCACGCCAAGTTCCAGCAACAGCACGCGGCAATCGCTGCGCTCGCGCACGAAGCGCTCATATCGTTCGATACTCTCGCGCCATGCCGCGCCCTGCAGAAATGTGTCGTCGCGCACCCACGGCACAAGCTGCCAGCCGCAATGCGGGCAGCGGGGAACGTCCTCGCTGCGTACCTCAAACCTCTCCATCCCGGCAATCATGCGCTCAACGTAGGGGCTCGCGTCGAAGAGCTCGTCGCAGCATGGCTGCTTGCACTGAAGGCATGCGAAGCTTCCCTGGTAGTTGCAGGTCCTCTCGGCGGGGAAGGCCTTTTCGACCTGGGTGTCCACATTGGTGCTCAGGATGAAGTAATCCTTATGGCGATGAGGGACCGCAGGTCGAGATAGGGTTGTGAGGCCGGCTCGCGCAGCATGAAATCGATGTATCGCGCGTAGTAGGCCCATTGCTGCTCGAGGCTGGGGTAGAGGTGATAGAAGCCGTCGAAAAGGCTCTTGAAGCCAAAGGCTTTCTGCCAGTCCGCCATTCCGGCACACGTCATGCCCGCATGGTTGTAATGGTTGAACCCGGCGGCGCTCGACATACCCGAGCCGATGCCGACGATGATGGCGTCGGCATCGTCGATGAGGCTTCGAAGCCTCATCGCTTCTCTTTCTAGAGGTGGCATCGAACGATCTCCTCGAAAGCCGGGGTCATATCGCCGTCAACGAGAATTGTCTCGCACGAAGCGTCGGGCGTCAGAGCCTGACTGTAGTTGAACACGATGTAGGTGGCGTGTTCGCAGGCGTTCGCGACCCGAGCGAGCATGCGCTTTATGACGCCGTTGCGCAGCCCCACGCCAAGTTCGAGGATGGCAACCTTGTGGTTGCGATGCGCTTGCACAAGGTGCGCGAGATCTTCGAGCTGCGCCATGGCGAGGGCATCTGGGTGGGCGAGACGCTGCTCGTCAATCGACGTGCACGTACTCCCCTCTGTCTCGAGCACGTGGTTCTCGTTGAACCCTGCGCGTGCGAAGTGCCCGTCAATATTGCATGTGATCACGAAGGTATCAGCGTGCTCCGTAAGATGCCGCAGCCCGTTCATGATTGGGCCGGGCTCATACTCGACATACTCCTTTTGATGGAATCGATCGGCCCATCGGCGTCGCACGTTTGCATCCGGAGAGGTGAGCCCCTGCAGTATGCAGCCGATGCCATCAGCCTGGGCGAGGTCTCCGTACGCTTCTTGGAAATGAGCATCGGCGTAGAAGAGGTTGAGCCCCTCTGCCATGTCGAGCCCGTTGCTGGCGCCGATGATGATAAGATCCGCCTCGGCAAGTGCCTGGCCGATACGAACCGCTTTTACCGTTTCCATGCGCTACCTACCCAGCGTCTTGCGCACGTCGGCGAGCACGTCGGCGATATCGGCACGAACGGCGAGCCCCCGATCCTCGATTGCACGGGGGAGAAACTGCGTCCTGTTGTTCACGGCGATGTAGCCAGCCTGCGGCAACTGCGCCGTGAGGGCCCAGAACGGCTCCTGGATAAACGCAGGCGTCATGCGGCCCACGCCCAGCTCGAGGAAAAGGATCCTCTGCCGCGCGTGCGCGTCGAGCCAGTCGGACACCTTGCGGTACTGCTCCTCGTAGAGCTCGCCCTGCAGGAAGTTGCCGTAGCCGCGAACCCAAGGGAACGCCTCTGCCCCGCAGTGCGGGCAGCGTGGCACGAATTCTGTCGGAACCTCAAGGCCGTCTCCCATGGCCTCTACCATGCGGGAGACCGGCTCGACCGCGTCCCACACCTCACCGGTGCAACAGTGGGAGCACTGGAAGAAGCGGTGATCGCCTTGGATCTCTGCTACCTTCTCCCAAGGGTAGATTTTCATGAACTGCGTGTCCTGGTTGGTGGTGAGAACGAAGAAGTCTTTCTCGGTAAGAATGGCGTCGAGATCTTTGTAGGGCTCGCGCAGCGGGGCGTTGAGCGTGGTGTCGAGGAAGGTGGCAAGGTAGCCCCAGCGCGACTCGGCGGTGGGCCAGCGGTAGGACGACCCTTCAAAAGCGCCCCTGAAACCGTAGCGCTCGGCGAATTTGCCGAAATGCCTGCGATAGGTCGCGTTGTCTTCGTAGTAGAAGTCGCCGCCGCCCGCCGCGGAGAGCCCAGAGGCCCCGCCTACAAGCACGCAATCGGCTTCATCGATCATGCGGGCAAACGTTTCGATTTGCTGGTCGTAGCGCTCGGGCTCGCGGGCACTCAGTTCATAGGGCGTGCCGCCGGTGCGGTAGGCGGCCTGATGGGAAAACGATTGGTTGGTGAGTTCGATAACGAGCCGCTCGTATAGAGTCACTTGATACTCTCTTTCAACTACAATGAACAGGTGTCTATAAAAAGTATCAGTGTTGATTTGCGTCAGAGCAATGAACAGTTTCGAGCTGCTGTCGATAAACGAGCGGCTTCTGGATATTGTTGAGCGCTGCAATTGGAGGGGCCATGGAATCGGGGAAGATCGATCGTCGCCGACGCTATACGCTTTCGGTCATACGGGAGGCGTTCTTTGCGCTGCTGGCCGAGGTCGGCTTCGCGAAGATGACGGTGGCGGATATTTGCCGCTGTGCCGATATCAACCGCGGCACGTTCTATTTGCACTACGAGGACAAGTTCGCGCTGCTTGATGCACTTATCGACGAGGCCCTGGCGGCGGCGCCCCCGCTTGAGGGAACGGAGGCGGAGGCTCTCTGCCAGCGCCCGCCGGCAAACGATGACTATTATCTGCTCTACTCGGATGACGATGCATACGCCCGGGTGGCACAGCGCGTCGTCGAGCGCGGCGCTGAGCAGATGGTTCCCTCGATCATGGAGGAGACCGGGCTTTCGCGCGAGGACGCCTATCTGCTCTTCGTCCACAACGTCCAGGGAAATCTCGCGGTCAACCGCCTGCTCGGTTGGAGGCGAGGGCCCGAGTTCGCCCACGCCCAGGAGCTGCTCAGCACCTATTCCGAAGGGGGCATGCGGGCGGTATCGGCCCCTTGCACACCGATCGCGAATTAGAACATGATAGCGTCGTCGGCTGTGAAGGCATCAAGGGATCCCTGCTTGACCTGAATGCAGACGTATGTGATGCCCGAGTCGGATGCGGCGCGGAACTGACGGTGTGCGGCGGGGGAAATGCGCAGCCAGTCGCCGGCTGCAAGCTCGATTTCCTCACCGTCGATCGTGACCGAGCCGGCGCCTTCGAGCACGCCATAGATTTCCTCGTTTTCCTTGTGTGCATGGACGAACGGAACGCCAGCGCCGGCGGGAAGATTGTTGACACTCACCTCTGCCCCGGTAAGCCCGAGCACTTCGTGCAGCTCGACACGGCTCTCATTACCAATGTGGGTCCTTGCATAATTAGCCATAATGGTTGGTTGATTTCCGATCTCAGCCGAACACATTGAGCTGATGGCTCGCTCCCGCAGTTAGCCGAACGCCCCCGCGGCCCCTC
>NZ_WQPK01000005.1 GCF_018785265.1 Collinsella aerofaciens
TCAACCGTATTCCAGATTCTAGGACGCCGGGCCGACTCGCTTCGGATGGGGCTCTACACCAACTTTCTCGACACTACCTTAGGCAGCATGTACCAGGGTAAATGATGACAAGTGTAGTGCTACCCAACTGGCAGAGATAACAAAAAGGCGATGCAGATGCACGTAGCATTCAGGCGGTTCGGACTCGGTGCCTTCACGCCATCGCAACGCTTTCAGATATAGTTCTCGTTCTCTTACTAAAGGAAACTTTAGTCTACGTCATCTTGTCGAGACAGAGGTGAAGCGAAGTGTTGTCGCGACGTATCTTATTCCAGGTGGCTCAGTATCAGCGTGAGAATCGCACCAAAGTGTACTTACGATTCTCGTGTCCCGCGGACAACATGAGCTGAGCATTGAGGTTCCACCCTTTGCTGCAACTACACGGGGTTGGACGGCAATGAATATGCCGGGCCGCATACCACGCGCAGCGGGGGTCCATGTCCCAGTATGTTGCCTACAGCAGCCTCGATGTCCACGCACACATCATCTCTGCCTTCGCGTTCAATCCATTTGCCGGAGAGTGCGAGGGTTGCCAGGCCGTAGAATTCGAGCCGAACAAATGAAATGCGGTATCAGCGCATAGGATTAAACTGACGATTGCTTTGCACTGAGAATACGCTTGGAAAGCCGCTATGGGTGGCGGCCCGGGTTAAATAGAGAAGCCCGTCCGATCACTTTCATGTGGCGAACGGTCGGGCTTCTTATTCCACTTGCCAATGCTCGGCTCATATTGGAAGAAAGCTACGCTAATGTTTGCGTGACACTCCTATTTTCTTCGAAGAAAGAGTCGGATAATGAAGAATAGAATTAAAAAAGGTGCCAGATATAACGCAAGTATAAAGGCTAATCCAACGAGACCTTGCAATAATGGCATAACTCCTCCTAGACACGAGATTTTGGTATTTGTTCCCATCTTATTCTGAATTGGACCAAATAGTTCCTAGCCACAAAACTACTCGTCAACTGGATCGCACCAATCTGCTGGCAAAACACAGCTTGATTCTTTATCGACATAGCACCAATCCGCAACAGGGCACTCGGCGATGTCGTAAAAATTGCATATATCAACTCCAAGACAACAAGGCTCAACGGGAGGATGTTCATTTGAACCAACAGGATGGATATGCTTCATAACAGCTCCTCACCTTAATCCAATTAGAGACTACGTTTGATCAATGCCACAGTGATCTACAACGCAGATGCTGCCGCCATCCATGTCATAGTCGCAGTAATCGTATGCACCACAGCCATCTGCTTTATCATAAACAGTACAGATGTCAGTAATGCCCAAGAGGCAGTCAAAAGACATCGGCTTCACGCCTGCCTCGTCGCCACTTCCTGGATTAATCGGATGAATATGCTTCACGACTACCTCCCTTTGAGTGCAGAAAAACCTCAATATTGTGTATAACAAACCAAGATGTCTAGTTCACCATATTTCTAGAATGGTTTCGGCGAATGTAGCAATAAGCTTCGCAGACGGTAATCAGAAGAACGAACACCTCCACAATGGTGACAGCAATGCGCTGAACCGCTTATTCCGATACAGTAGCTTCTCGTTGATTTTTCTCCTGCGAAGATGAGTGGCGGGAAATAAGGTCAAAAGCCATCTCGTAGCACATTTTTCTATATTCACATGATGCAGGGTGTAGACTCTTGGGCAAGTAGCCGTGCTCGTCTGCAGCCTCCCAGCTACAGCCCCCACCACAGAAAGACCGAGCCCAACAGTCCGTACAGTCAATTCTTTTTTCGACACCCTGACTCCAGTTTTCAATATACCTAGTTTCGTCAATTCCGGTGACGATGTTGCCCATTTTGAATCGCATCATCCCGACAAACCTGTGACAGGGGTATACGTCCCCTTCGGGAGTCACGGAAATAAAACGCCTGCCAGCCCCGCATCCGACAAAGGCGATCCTGTTGCTCATAATCAAATCAACTGCAGTTTTCAATGTTCTAAACAAGGGCTTTTCCCCTTGATCAATCTGTTTGAGATATTGATCCGCCAAATCTATTAGGCCCGCCCTGATTTTGTTTAATGAGTGTTCGTCGAGTTTGATATTCTCATCGAATGAGCTCACGGGCGAGAAGTAAATCCTTCTGAAGCCCATCTCTTTAAACTGAAGATAGTCTTCAACAAGGTTACAGTTATTATTTGTTAAGGTCGCTCTTGCGCCGAAGGGGAACGACTCGGAAAAACGACGAACGTTTTTGTCGATATCGGAGAAAGAGCCGCCTCCCGTCTTGTACGGGCGCGATGCATCGTGCTTGCATCCTGTACCATCGAGACTAATCAGAACAGAAAACCCGTGCTCCTTGAAAGAATTCACAGCAGTGTCATTCAAAAGCGTTCCGTTGGTCGTAATAGAATAGGTAAAGTTTCTATTGGGGTATATTCTTTTTGAATAGTCGACCGTTTTCCATATCAGCGGCTCGTTAATCATGGGTTCCCCACCAAAAAAGACGATCGCAAGCGTTTCGTTTTCCGATGAACTTGCGACGAGGTAGTCGACCGCCTTGAAGGCTATCTCGTCTGTCATCAGCAGAGGAGACGTTCCATAATCTCCTTTACCGGCAAAACAGTAACTACAACCAAGGTTGCATGCATGTGAAACGTGGAGTTCGATGGATCTAAGTTTTCGAGGCGTGTCTTTTGTTAAGAAAGTCCGCTCAGACAATCGTTGATACTCATCAATGTCGTCTTCAAGTTCTGCTATGGTCGTTTGGTCGTAGCCTTTCGCAGCAAGTGACTTTGTTAGCAACTTCGAGTTGACCGTTCTTCCCGATGCTTCAAATATGCGAAGCGCATCTTCTGATGCTTGGTCAACCTGAAAGCAATTGCGAGTGACCTCATCGAAGCAGTAACGACGATCACTTACTGAGAAAAAATGCATACGTTCCTCAATTTCATGCTGGACTGGCACTAACCTTGTTTATTGTTGCGCAGCTATAAAAAACCACCAGCGGGGATTCGGTGTGCGGCCCAATCGGACTCCCAAAAGGTTCTATTTGAGACTGGCAAGCTTTGTGTTGTTGGCACTTCGACAGCGCTCTTTATTCCAACATGGAGCCTCGCAGTTTGAGTCGACTTGCCTCTGGAAGGTCCGATCTTAACTTGATTTAGGATGAAAACAGATTACAGGCGCGCTCCTCTAGAAAGAAAGGAAACCAATCGCCGCCTTTCACCAGGAAAGTTTTTATAGCCCACCTCGAGCAAAATGAAAGATGCGAGAGCGATTGGGGAACAACGCGAATCTCCCCTTTTGGGTGGGAGCGAGCCTTCAGCCACCGGCGAACGACTCGCCCTGGTCAGAATCTGGAAGTGGTGCCGGGCCGCTTGGGCCTCCCCGGTGACTTCGTGGGGCTTACCTGCCTGACGTCGAGGAGTACATCCGCAAGATTCGTTCCCTATGCCGTTTGCTCTCACGCCCGCCTTAGTTCCAAGTCGGGCGAGCCGCCGCGCTCATGCGACCCGTGGCGGCGACACGTCGACGCCGCGCTCGCTGAGCACATCTTCGGTCGCGGGCGAGCACGAGGTCGCGCCGGCGCATCCGCTGGGACTGCTGTGCGTGCAAAACGGCTACGTGGTGAGCGTCCCGCGCTGGATTCAGCCGAGTGAGCAGGGTGTTGAGATTGGCGCGCTGGCCACTGGCGAGGGCGATATTACCGACGTCGGCGACGATGTCTCGGCCCGCCATGCCCATATCTGGTGCGATGCTCAAAATATCTGGCACGTCGAGGACTTGTCGTCCACCAACGGAACCGTGGTGGTAAACGGGGCCACGCGCGTCTGCATTCAGGTCGAACCCGGCCGTTCCGCCCAACTCAATCCCGGCGACGAGCTCAAGCTCGGCGAATCCACTACCTACGCCATTCTCTTCGGTGCCCTCTAGCCGGCAGATGGGGACGTTCCTTTTCTGCCGGCACTTGGGGACACTCCTTGGCGCACCAGAGCCGGTCGCCCAGGGATGGAGGGGCCATTTTGGCCCTTGGCAGTCACCCAAGGTAAACCTTTACCGCCCGCCTATATTTGCCGAAATTACACTTGACGGCGGGGTACAATAAGCCCGCATGCGGATTTCCGTTGCGGGCGCTTCCCATCGCCGGGGCGTGCCCGGGGGCATCCGGCATGCGGCCTTTGCGGCGCTCGGCCATGTGCAAGACGGGTAGCTGGGCCTGTGGAGCGCATTAACCGCCCCGCGCCTCGGCATGCCTTCTCTCCACGCCATGTACCTGCTGCTCAGTCTGCCTGCCAGATGATTGGAAGCAACAGCGAAAATCCCATCACGCCAACATCCCGGCGATCGCCGGGGCCTGTATACCTATATGAGAGGAGAGGGGTATATGGCGCGTAAGTTTAAGTCTATGGACGGCAACGAGGCGGCCGCATATGTTTCGTATGCGTACACCGAGGTAGCGGGAATCTATCCCATTACGCCGTCCAGCCCGATGGCCGACCATGTTGACCAGTGGGCGGCCCAGGGTCGCAAGAACATCTTCGGCACCCCGGTCAAGGTCGTCGAGATGGAGTCCGAGGCAGGTGCGGCCGGTACCGTTCACGGTTCGCTGGGCGCCGGTGCTCTGACCACCACCTACACGGCTTCTCAGGGTCTGCTCCTGATGATCCCGAACATGTACAAGATCGCGGGCGAGCAGCTCCCGGGCGTCTTCCACGTCTCCGCGCGTTGTGTCGCTTCCCACGCCCTGAACATTTTTGGCGATCACTCCGACGTCATGGCCTGTCGTCAGACCGGCTTCGCCATGCTCGCCGAGGGCAACGTCCAGGAGGTCATGGACCTCTCGCCGGTGGCTCACCTCGCCGCCATCGAGGGAAAGACCCCGTTCCTTAACTTCTTCGACGGCTTCCGCACCAGCCACGAGATCCAGAAGGTCGCCATGTGGGACTACAAGGATCTGGCCGAGATGTGCGACATGGACGCCGTCCAGGCTTTCCGCGACCACGCGCTCAACCCTGAGCACCCGCACACCCGCGGTAGCCACGAGAACGGCGATATCTTCTTCCAGAACCGTGAGGCCTGCAACAAGGTCTACGACGAGCTTCCCGCCGTCGTCGAGGGCTACATGAAGAAGATCAACGAGAAGCTCGGCACCGATTACGGCCTGTTCAACTACTACGGCGCTCCCGATGCCGATCGCGTCGTCGTGTGCATGGGCTCCTTCTGCGACGTGCTCGAGGAAGTCATCGACTACCTCAACGCTCACGGCGAGAAGGTCGGCCTGGTCAAGGTTCGTCTGTTCCGTCCGTTCTCCATCAAGCACTTCGTCGACGTTCTCCCCGAGACCGTCCAGAAGATCGCCGTCATGGACCGTACCAAGGAGCCGGGTTCCATCGGCGAGCCGCTCTACCAGGACGTCGTCTCCGCTCTCTACGAGGCCGGCAAGACGGGCATCAAGGTCGTCGGCGGCCGTTATGGCCTGGGCAGCAAGGACACGCCTCCCGCGTCCGCGTTCGCTGTCTTCGAGGAGCTCAAGAAGGACGAGCCCAAGCGCGAGTTCACCATCGGCATTGTCGATGACGTGACCAACCTGAGCCTGCCCGAGGCCGAGGATACGCCCAACACCGCAGCCCCCGGCACCATCGAGTGCAAGTTCTGGGGTCTGGGTGGCGACGGTACCGTCGGCGCCAACAAGAACTCGATTAAGATCATCGGCGACCACACCGACAAGTACGTCCAGGCCTACTTCCAGTACGACTCCAAGAAGACCGGCGGCGTCACCGTCTCGCACCTGCGCTTTGGTGATTCCCCGATTCGCTCGCCGTACTACGTGACCAAGGCCGACTTTGTCGCCTGCCATAACCCCAGCTACATCGTCAAGGGCTTCAAGATGGTCCGCGACGTCAAGCCGGGCGGCACCTTCCTGGTCAACTGCCAGTGGAGCGACGAGGAGTTCGCCGAGCACATGCCCGCCGTGGCCAAGCGCTACATCGCGAACAACAACGTCAACGTCTACCTGATCGACGCTATCGACCTGGCCGCTAAGGTCGGCATGGGCAAGCGCACCAACACGGTGCTCCAGTCCGCCTTCTTCGCGCTGGCCAAGGTCCTGCCCGCCGAGGACGCCCTGCAGTACATGAAGGACGCGGCTACCAAGTCCTACATGAAGAAGGGCCAGGCTATCGTCGACGCCAACCACAAGGCCATCGATGCCGGCGCTACCGCCTTCCGTAAGTTCGAGGTTCCGGCCGACTGGGCTACCGCCGAGGATGCCGCTCCCGTCGAGCTCTCCGAGGAGACCAAGTCCGCTATCGCCCAGCAGGTCAAGAACCTGCTCGAGCCCATCGATCGCATGGACGGCGACAGCCTGCCTGTTTCCGCCTTCGTCGATTGCGCCGACGGCCAGTTTGAGCTGGGCGCCTCCGCATACGAGAAGCGCGGCGTCGCCGTGGTCGTTCCCCACTGGGACGAGACCAAGTGCATCCAGTGCAACCAGTGCGCCTATGTGTGTCCGCATGCCACCATCCGTCCGTTCGCGATGACCGAGGACGAGGCTGCCGCCGCGCCCGAGGCTACCCGCACGCTTGACGCCATGGGCCCCAAGGCCAAGGGCATGAAGTTCACCATGGCCGTGTCCCCGCTCGACTGCATGGGCTGCACCAACTGCGTCAAGGTTTGCCCCAAGGGCGCCCTCGAGATGGTTCCCACCGAGCAGGAGATGGACCAGCAGCCCGTTTGGGACTACATGGTCGAGAACGTCTCCGAGAAGAAGGAGCTCATCGCGGCCAACGTCAAGGGCAGCCAGTTTAAGCAGCCCTACCTGGAGTTCTCCGGCTCCTGCGCCGGCTGCGCCGAGACCGCCTATGCACGTCTGGTGACCCAGGTCGCCGGCGACCGCATGTTCATTTCCAACGCCACCGGCTGCTCCTCCATTTGGGGCAACCCCGCTGCCACCGCTCCTTACTGCAAGGACAAAGACGGTCACGGCCCGGCGTGGAACAACTCCCTGTTCGAGGACAATGCCGAGCACGGTCTGGGCATGGCCGTCGGTTACGAGGCCGTCCAGCACAAGCTGATCGCCGCTACCCAGGACATCATCGCTGCCGATGGTCCGTCCGACGAGCTCAAGGCCGCCGGTCAGGCTTGGATCGACTCCGTCAACGACGCCGAGGCCTCTAAGACCGCTGCCGCCGCCTACGTTGCCGAGCTCGAGAAGTGCGGCTGCGACGCCTCCAAGGCGATCCTCGCCGACAAGGCTTACCTCACCAAGAAGTCCTTCTGGATCTTCGGCGGCGACGGTTGGGCCTACGACATCGGCTTCGGTGGCCTGGACCACGTCCTGGCTTCCGGCCACAACGTCAACGTCTTCGTCTTCGACACCGAGGTCTACTCCAACACCGGCGGTCAGGCCTCCAAGGCCTCGAACCTGGGCCAGGTCGCTCAGTTCGCCGCTGCCGGTAAGGTGACCAAGAAGAAGTCCCTGGCCGAGATCGCTATGAGCTATGGCTACGTCTACGTGGCGCAGGTCGCCATGGGCGCCAACCCGGCTCAGACCCTCAAGGCCATCCATGAGGCCGAGGCCTACGACGGCCCGTCCCTCATCATCGGCTACAGCCCCTGCGAGATGCACTCCATCAAGAAGGGCGGCATGCAGAACTGCCAGGCCGAGATGAAGAAGGCTGTCGAGTGCGGTTACTGGAACCTCTTCCGCTTCAACCCCGAGGCTGCTGCCGGTAAGAAGTTCTCGCTCGATTCCAAGGAGCCCGCGGGCGGCTATCAGGAGTTCCTGATGAACGAGGCCCGTTACGCTTCGCTGACGCGTTCCTTCCCCGAGCGCGCCGAGGAGCTCTTCAAGGAGAACGAGCAGGCCGCTATGGACCGCTACGCTCACCTGCTGAAGCTCAAGACGGTGTACAACGAGGCCTAGGTCTCCCACCGCAGGATCTGAGGGCTGACCTTCGCGGACGCCCTCGGACATGAAAGAACCCCCGCTGCGCACTACGTGCGGCGGGGGTTCTTTCGTCCTGCGGAGTGTCCGCGAAGGTTAGCCCTCAGATCCTGCTACGACTACGTCCTCGGATTGTGTGGGCGGATGAAGGACGTAGCTGGTCGGGTATTCCGTTCCCTTCGCTGTTTCGCGGCTTTGCCGCGAAACCTCGCGCCACTTTGGGGATGGATGGGGGACTTGGCTGTTGCCGCCTTTTCTGAGCCCTTCTTTATTCCTTATGCTGGATGAAAAGCCCCTTGTTTTTGCAGGGGTGCATACTCGACTTATAAGTGCATAGAATCTCGTATAGCGCGAGTAAGATATTGCGCTGTCCGTTTTGTGTTTAGCAGAGATGTAGTTTGCATAATCCAACATAATCCTCGCTTCATTTAAATAAAGTCGCACGTAAATTACGTAGATATGTCTAAGCTGGAGTTCTGTACGCTGAGCGGATAAAAACGACCGTTCACCGTTCCGCTATTTTCAAAATGAATAAAATGAGCGATAAAGAGAATATAAACCTTAATAAACTCGCGTATCGCACGGACGCGGGTTATTAATGGGTTGTAGGCCTTTTACAGAAAGGATTCCAGCAATGTCTAAGCCTCTTGGCAAGCCCGATCGTATTGTCGTCGCCCTTGGCGGCAACGCCCTCGGCAACAACCCCGTCGAGCAGATCGAGGCCGTGAGCAACACCGCTCACGCTCTCCTCGGTCTCATCGAGCAGGGCAATGAGATCATCATCACCCACGGCAACGGCCCGCAGGTCGGCATGATCCAGAACGCCTTCGCCGCTGCCCACGATGCCATCGGTACCCCCGAGATGCCGCTGCCCGAGTGCGGCGCCATGTCCCAGGGCTACATTGGTTATCACCTGCAGCAGGGCATCGGCCGCGAGATGCACAAGCGCTATAAGCGTTGGCACGCCGCCACCGTCGTCACCCAGATCGAGTGCGATCCGGATGATCCCGCGTTCAAGAACCCGACCAAGCCGATCGGCCCCTTCTACACCGAGGAGCAGGCCAAGGAGTTCATGGCCGAGGATCCCTCCAAGGTCTTCGTCGAGGATTCCGGCCGCGGCTGGCGTCGCGTCGTCGCTTCCCCCGATCCCAAGAAGATCGTCGAGGCTGACTCCATCCTCAACCTGCTCGACAACGAGTTCATCGTCATCGCCTGCGGTGGCGGCGGCATCCCCGTCGTCCGCGACTACGAGAACAAGGGCTGCTACAAGGGCGTTCCCGCCGTCATCGACAAGGACCTGGGCGGCGAGCTGCTGGCCGAGGACTGCGACGCCGACGTTCTGTTCCTGCTGACCGCCGTTGAGCATGTCGCCATCAACTTTGGCAAGCCCAACCAGGAGGAGCTCGAGGACATCACCGCCGACGAGGCCGAGCGCCTGGCCGACGAGGGTCAGTTCGGCAAGGGTTCCATGGAGCCCAAGGTCCGCGCTGCCATCAAGTTCGCACGTTCCCGCAAGGGCCGCACCTGCATCATCGGCGCCCTGGACAAGGCCGCCGAGACCATGGCTGGCCTCTCCGGTACCCGCATTCACGAGTAGTCTCTACTCTGTTGCCTCTCTCGTGGGTGCCAGGCAAAGCGCCCGCAAACTAGCCTCTCTTCATGAGCCCCGCAGTCCGCTCCGGCTGCGGGGCTTTTGCTATTCACCTAGTCATTGGGGACATTCTTAAACGACTAGTAGTAGGCCCACATGGCTTCGACTTCGTTGAGGACCTCTACGACGCCCCAGCGGCGGGCGCTGCGGCTGGCCGAGTTGGGGTCGTAGACGCCAATCTGATTGGCATCGTCGATGCCGTAGAGCACGATGTAGTGGCCTACGTTGGTAAACGTACCGGGGCGCACTGCGGCGATGACGGGCGCACCCGAGCGAAGTGCTTGGGTAATCGATTCGCGATCGTTATAGAGCTGTGTTCCGTTGAGCCCTAGCTGCCACGCACCGCCTGTCATAAACGACCACTCGGTGGCACCAGTGGGGGCGTAGTTGCCGGCTTCGGCCAGTGCGCATATATCGACCGGCGTCTTATCGGTGTGGCCGGTCTTAAAGATATAGACCATGGTGAGGCAAGTGGGACCGCAAGCGTTTTCGCGAATAGTGCCACCGGCATAGGGCAGCTCCGACCATGCGGGGTCAATTTGGTAGATGTGGGGCATGGCGCCGGCCTGCCATTGCGAGCGTGGGGTCGAGAACGCAAAGGAGTAACCGGGCGCGACGGGAGCTTTAAGCAGCTTGTCCTCGGCAGTGGGCTCAAGACCGGCTGATCCGTGGGAGATACAGGATCCCAAAAACACAAAGACGAGGCAGGCGGCAATGGAGCAAAGCGCAAGGCGTAGGCGGCGGGCCGGAAGCGCGTGGCTTGTGGTGTGCGACGCGGGGTGAGGGGCAGAATTGCCGCGATCGCGTTGAGGTCGCGAAAAGGAGCGCTTGACGTAGTAGTCGGTCTTACGGCGATCGTAGCGGCGTGGCTGCGATGTGTCGGTCTGGCGTTGGCGTGTGCTCGTACTCACGCGGTCTGACTGCTGCACGGTACGGCTTTGTTGCCGCGAAGAAGCCCCGAGCTGCTCTTGGGGGCGCTGCGGGTTGTCGTTGTCGGAGGTGCTTCTGGGCGTTGGCATGGTGCGGCCGGCAAGGCGCACGCTTTGTGGCCGTTGGTCGCCGTCATTGTATCCGTATGCCATTCGAATCACCTTGTCTCATGTGTAACTTGTCTATCCTACATAAAAAGATGCACGTCACATGGGCATGTGAGCCAAAAGCCTGACAAATGGTATGAACGTTGCCGCGCCGCGCGTCAAGCGTCACGGTAACAGGTCTTCAAAAGCAGACAAGATGAAAACGTCCAAGACGAATGACGTCTCCCGCCGTTCGTCCCAAAAACGGTGCCGCTCGTTTTGCAGTTCTGCCTTCGGTCGAGCTGCGAGCGGCGCTGCTGTGCCAAGGCCGTATCTTAAAGCCATGGAATAAAAGCGCGCGGCAAAACGGACCGCGCAAGGGGTGACGCCAAGGGGCGTCAAAAAGGAAAGGAGGGGAACAATGGCGGACAAGAATGCAGAAGTTGCAGTCGAGGATAACGGCGGCATGAAGAAAACGCTTTCGCTCTGGAACTTCTTCACCATCGGTTTCGGTGCCATCATCGGTACCGGTTGGGTTCTGCAGGTCGGCGACTGGATGGTCGTGGGCGGCGGTCCCGTTCCCGCTATGATCGCATTCCTCTTGGGTGCAATCTTCCTCGTGCCCGTCGGAGCTGTTTTCGGTGAGCTCACGGCTGCTATCCCCATCTCTGGCGGCATCGTCGAGTATGTCGATCGTAGCTTTGGCCGTACGCTGAGCTACATCACCGGATGGCTTTTGGCCCTGGGCAACGGCATCCTGTGCCCGTGGGAGGCCATTGCCATTTCGACCCTTGTGTCCGAGATGTTCGGTAGCCTGCCCGGTCTTGAGTGGCTGCGCGCCGTCAAGCTCTACACCATCCTGGGCGCCGACGTTTACCTGTTCCCGACGCTGATCGCGCTCGGCTTTGCAGTCTACGTCATCTTCCTCAATTTCCGCGGTGCCAGCTCGGCCGCCAAGCTCCAAGCCTTCCTGACCAAGGCCCTGCTCTGCGGCATGCTGCTCGCCATGGGTGTCTCGCTGTTCACCGGCTCGCCGAGCAACGCCATGCCTGTGTTCTCTCAGGTCGCCGGCGCTGGCGGCGGTAAGGCCGCCACCGAGGGCACCAGCCTGTTCGCCGGTATCGTGTCGGTCCTGGTACTGACCCCGTTCTTCTACGCCGGTTTCGACACCATTCCCCAGCAGGCTGAGGAAGCAGCCGAGGGCCTCAACTGGAACAAGTTCGGCAAGATCATCTCCCTGGCCCTGCTGGCCGCCGGCGGCTTCTACATGGTCTGCATCTACTCGTTCGGCACTATCCTCGACTGGCATGAGTTTGTTAAGAGCCCGGTTCCCGCGCTTGCCTGCCTCAAGGGTATCAACATGCTCCTGTACCTGGCCATGCTCGTCATCGCCACGCTTGGACCCATGGGCCCGATGAACTCCTTCTACGGCGCCACGAGCCGCATCATGCTCGCCATGGGTCGTAAAGGCCAGCTGCCCGAGAAATTCGCCGAGGTCGACCCCAAGTCCGGCGCTCCCAAGCTCGCCTGCGTCGTTCTGGGCGTCATCACCGTCGTCGGTCCGTTCCTGGGCAAGAACATGCTCATCCCCCTGACCAACGTGTCGGCTCTCGCCTTCATCTTCTCCTGCGGCATGGTCGCCCTCGCTTGCCTGCGCATGCGCTTCACCGAGCCCGACCTGCCTCGTCCCTACGAGGTGCCCGGTGGCAAGTTTGGCATCTCCCTCGCTATCGCTGCCTGCGCCATCATCATCGGCCTGCTTGTGATTCCGTTCTCTCCCGCCTCCCTCAACATGGTGGAGTGGAGCATCGTGATCGGTTGGTTGGCTATTGGCCTGGCCCTCATGGCTTTCACCAATTCCCGCAAAAAGTAACGCCGAGCCGGGGCGGATCAGGTGCGCGGGCCCCTCTCTTCCGCGCACCGAACCCGGCGCCACTTGGGTAGCTTTGTGAGGCCTTAACCCAACACGGCCTCGCCCACTATATGGATCCATAAGGAGGAACCATGTCCACTAAGTATGCAATCGTTGGCGGCAAGCTCATCGACGGTACCGGTGCCGAGCCGGTCGAGAACTCCCTCGTTCTCGTCGACGACAACGGCAAGATCGAGTACGCCGGCGCCATGCAGGACCTTCCCGAGGGCGTTGAGGTCATCGACGCCGCCGGCAAGACCGTCCTTCCCGGCCTGATCGACACCCACCTGCACTTCTCGGGCAACCTGACCGACGATGATACCGATTGGGTCATGCAGCCGCTCCTCGAGAAGCAGGCCGTCGCCGTGAAGCAGGCCTACGACTGCCTCACCCACGGCCTCACCACCGTCTGCGAGATCGGCCGCTTTGGTATCCAGATCCGTGACTGCATCGACAAGGGCGTCTTCAAGGGCCCGCGCGTTCTGGCCACCGGCCTTGGCTTCTGCCGCGTTGCCGGCCACGGCGACTCCCACCACTGCAGCCAGGAGCTCAACAAGGAATCGCACCCCTGGGGCGATCAGGTCGACGGTCCTTGGGATCTGCGCAAGGCCGTCCGTCGTCGCCTGCGCGAGAACCCCGATGCCATCAAGATCTGGGCTACCGGTGGCGGCATCTGGCGCTGGGACTCCGGCCGCGACCAGCACTACTGCTCCGAGGAGATTCAGGCCGTGGTCGAAGAGGCCAAGATGGTCGGCATCCCCGTGTGGAGCCACTGCTACAACAACCACGCCGCTGCCTACGATTCCGTTCGCTTTGGCTGCGAGCAGCTGATTCACGGCTTCGATATCGATGAGCGTACCATGGACCTCATGGCCGAGCAGGGCACCTTCTTCACCCCGACGATCGCCTTCCTGCCCACCTGGTACGCCACCTATCCGCCCGTCTACGTCCCCGAGCTGCACGACAAGTACGAGGGCACCCTGGTCGAGAAGGAGCTGCAGCGCAACTACGACTGCCTGCGCGAGGCCAAGAAGCGCGGCGTCGTCATGACGATCGGCTCCGACTCCTTCTCCTTCGTCACCCCGTACGGCACCTGCTCCATCGAGGAGATGTACGAGTTCGTCGACAAGATCGGCTTCACCCCGGTCGAGACCATCACCTGTGCCACCCTCAACGGTGCCAAGATGTGCCACATCGAGGACGAGACCGGTTCCATCGAGGCCGGCAAGTGCGCCGACCTGCTGGTCGTCAACGGTGACGTCGCCGCCGACATCCACGTGCTCAACACCGACAACATGGACGTCATCATGAAGGACGGCTGGATTGTCGAGGGCGGCACCTTCGGCGAGGCAAACAAGTACAGCGCCTAAGCTACCGTTCATCGATGGCTTGATGTAAAACACAGTATTTGATGCATAATGCAATGGAGAGGGTCGCTTGCGGCCCTCTTTATTGCTATGGGGTGCGTCAGTAAGAAGGAGATGACGGTGGATCTCAATAGGCTGATTCTGGGCAAGAGCTACAACTCTACCAAGGTCTTTCGTACCGCTCAGCATGTGGTTCAAGCCATCTTGCTCGGTATTGTCGTTCCGCTGCTTATCCTGCTGCTCATCTGGGATCTAACCGATAATCCCAATCCCGTTCCGGCCGTTGTTGTCATTGCCGGCTTGGTCATGCTGTGCTTCTTCTTCTCGTACGTCTTTGTCGTTCCCGACGACCTCACATCGAGCGCAACCGACCGCACGCTCGCCATCGCTTCAAAAATATTCGCCTACACGTCGCGCGGCCTTACGCCCGAAGCTGCCCTGGGCGCCTCTAAGATCATCCTGTCCGAAACGATCGCCTCTGCCATCTGCTTTACCGACGGCAAGCAGGTGTTGGCAAGCTGGGGCGAGGACTCGGCAAAATGCCCCGCGGGCACCCCGGTGGTGCTGCGGACTACGCTCAACGTGATCAACAGCGGTGAGCAAAGCGTGTTCTCGCGCGATGCCTCGACCGAGACAGGTGGCTACTTTCCGCGCCTGCGCGCCGGTATTGTCGCACCGCTTACCGTGCGCGGGCATTGCGTGGGCACGCTCGAGCTGTATTATCCCCGTCTGAGCAGCATCGATATGCGCCAGACGGCGCTTGCCTCGGGCTTTGCCGACCTCATTTCCACGCAGCTTGCGAGCTTTGAGCTCGAGCGCCAGGACGAGCTTACGGCCCGCGTGGAGCTGCGCGCCTTGCAATCGCAGGTCGATCCTCATTTTCTGTTTAACACCATCAGCACCATCGTGTCGCTCGTTCGAACCGAGCCCGACAAGGCGCGATCGCTGCTGATCGACTTCTCCAACTACTACCGTCAGACGCTTTCTGATTCCGATACCCTCACAACGCTCGAGCACGAGGTGGAACAGGGCACTCGCTATATCAATCTTATGCAGGCTCGTTATGGCGACGGCTGTCTGCGCGTCTCGGTCGATATCGACTTTGAGGTGCGCGATTGCATGGTGCCGCCGTTTATCTTGCAGCCGTTGCTCGAAAACTGCATCAAGCACGCGCAGCGCGAGACCGAGCCGCTTTCTATTCATGTTAGGGCTTTCGAGACCGATGACGGTTTGGAGATCATCGTCGAGGACGACGGCATCGGTATGAGCGAAGAAGTCTGCGCGCATCTGTTTGAGCAACATCGCCTGGAGGAGCCCGAGAGCATTACCGCCGACGGCTCCGTCAAGCGAGGTTGCGGCCTGGCGCTCTTCAACGTGCTTCAGCGCATCCATTTCTTTTACGGAGAAGATTCCGGCATGCGCGTGAAGTCCCAGGAGGGCGTGGGAACGCAGGTCATCGTCGAGCTGAACGGCGAGCCGCATGAGCCGGCGCCGTTGACGGCGTAGCACGCGGTTGGATTGAGAGAAAAAGAGGGGAAGCACATATGTCCGAAGGCTGGAACATCTTGGTGGTTGATGACGAACCTCCCATTAGGGCTGAGCTACGCTATCTGTTGGAAAAGGATACGCGTGTGGGCCAGATTGCCGAGGCGGGCAATGTCACCGAGGCCGTGGAGTCGATTCTCTCGAACAAGCCCAACGTGTTGTTTTTGGACATCACGATGCCCGGCCGCTCGGGAATTGAGCTTGCCGAGACGCTGCAGAACCTAAAGACGCCGCCGGTGGTTGTGTTTGTGACGGCGTTTGCCGAGTTTGCCGCCGATGCGTATAACCTCGATGCGGTCGACTATGTCGTCAAGCCGGTCGAGGACGCACGCCTGTCAAAGGCACTCGACAAGATCGAGACAGCCTTGGGTGCCCGTCGTGTTATCCACGCTCCGCGCCAGCCTTTGCGTCTGACGGTGGACCGCGGGGGCAAAAAGGTGTTCATTCCCGCCGCAGACGTCTGCTACTTTGAGGCGCGCGCCGATTTTTGCAATGCCATCTGCGCCGAGGGAACGTACCTGATCAATGAGTCGATCTCTTCGCTCGAGCGTCGCTTGGTCTCCGAGGGCTTTATTCGCGTTCATCGCAGCTATCTGGTCAATTTGGAAGACGTGCACAATGTTGAGATTGGCTCCACGGGGTTGATGGAGCTCAGGCTTGACCGCGTGAGCTCGACGGTGCCGGTGTCCCGTCGTCGTGCCGCCGAGGTCAAGTCGCACCTGGGGCTTGCGTAAGAGGCTTGCGTGCCGTCGTTTGCCATCGCAGGTTTGGCATGGGCGCGCGGTGGGCATAATGGGTGGCATCGAATGAAATCGAAAGGATCATTATGCCCGCGCTTATCACCCATCATCTGTTTGGCGAGGAAAGCATCGACCGTCTTCCGCAGGGCGTCATCACGTCCGATGAAGAGCGCATTGCCTTTATCTTGGGCAACCAAGGCCCCGACCCGTTCTTCTTTCACATTCTGACACCGCGTGTTTCCGACTGCATGCTGCTGGCGCAGGTCATGCATCGGTCGCGCATGTCTCGCCAGTTCGCGTGCCTGCGCGACGGCGTGTCGCATCTGCTGCCGCGCGATGCCAGCTTGGGTCGCGCCTTTGCGCTGGGCCTGCTGTCTCATTACGTGCTCGACCGCAACGCCCACCCCTTTGTCTATGAGCAGCAGTTTGGCATCGTGGAGTCCGATT
Source organism: Collinsella aerofaciens (assembly GCF_018785265.1). GTDB lineage: Bacteria > Actinomycetota > Coriobacteriia > Coriobacteriales > Coriobacteriaceae > Collinsella > Collinsella aerofaciens_AI. Next base: position 16,623 of record NZ_WQPK01000005.1, read on the forward strand.
CAGAGCTTGAGGATTCGAGCAGTCAGGTCCATGCTGTGATCGAGAGCGACCTGGATGTACTGATGCTGCAGCTTAAACGCGATGGCGCTACGGTCGACGATTACCCGCCGGCGGGCGAGATCGTCACCACCGATCGCATCAATCGCGTGGCCGGCGTGCTGATGAGCTATGTTGCCGGACGCGTGTATGGCATTGACATTCCGGCGGGGGAGTACGGTGCTGCCGTTGCCAATATGCAGCGACTTTACCGCGCGATTGAGCCGGCCGGCTCCGCAAAGACGCGCGCGATCTCGCTGGTTGAGGGCTTGGTGCACGACTACTCGCTGCTCGACGGCCTTGCCCATCGCGTGACGACGGAGCTGCCCGAGCGCACCGGTAACCTGGGCCATCTGACATGGAAGAATCCCTTTACCGACGAGGTCTCGAACGAGAGTTTCCCCGAGGTCTTTGATCGCGCGCTGGTCGATTACGAGTGCACGGTCGCACGTTTTATCGAGACCGGTGACATGGATGCCGTGACCAGTCACGTCAACTACAGCGGTCGCGTGCTCAATGCCGATGAGGAGTTCGACCGCGAGGAATAGGGCTCGTGCGTGCCCCTTTGCCGAATCCTTACCGGTGCTTCTGGACAATTGGGGTACGATGAACTAACTGCATATCGGGCAAATACGAAGGGTCCCTGTCCATGAAATACACCAAGCTCGAGCGTAACTGGGTTATGTACGATGTGGGCAATTCGGCCCTCGTGCTGCTCAATACCTCGGTGGTGCCCATTTACTTTAACGCCATCAATACCGGCGCTTCCTCGGCCGACCTGGTGGTCGCTTGGGGCAATGCGCAGACGATCGCCTCGCTGGTCATCGCCATGCTCATGCCCATTCTGGGCGCGCTTGCCGACTACGCCGGCAACAAGATCAAGTTCTTCTTGGGCTTCTTCCTCACGGGCCTGGTGCTTTGCCTGGCGCAGGCTATCCCAATGTCCGCCATGGCATTTTTGACCGTGTACGTGCTGTGCACCATCGGCCTTAACTCTTCTATGACGTTCTACGACGCCATGCTGCCCGACATTACCACCGACGAGCGCATGGACGCCGTGTCCAGCTCGGGCTATGCCTGGGGCTATATCGGTTCCACCGTGCCGTTCGTCATCTGCCTGGCGCTCATCATGGGTGGCCCCGCACTTGGCGTCCCTACCATGCTGGCAACGCGTCTGTCGTTTATCATCACTGGCGCCTGGTGGCTCATCTTTACTCTGCCGCTCATTCGCACCTATAAGCAAAAGTACGGTCGCGAGCGCGGTCCCGAGGACACCATCGGCCACATCGTGGGCGGTGTGTTCTCCGAGGTCGGACACACCATGCGCGAGATCGCCCACAACAAGACCGTGCTGGTCTACATGATCGCGTTCTTCTTCTACATTGACGGTGTGCACACGGTCATTTCCATGGCAACCAGCTACGGATCGGCTTTGGGCATTGACTCGACCCAACTGGTGCTGGCTCTGCTCGTTACGCAGTTTGTGGCCTTCCCGTCCGCCATCATCTACGGCAAGCTCGCCGGACGCGTGGGCACGCTCAACATGATCCTGGTGGCGGTCGCCGCCTACATGGGCATTGTGCTGTTCGCCGCATTCTTCCTAAAGACCGCCTTTGAATTCTGGGTGCTTGCCATTATGGTCGGCCTGTTCCAGGGCGGCGTGCAGGCCCTCAGCCGTAGCTACTTTGGTCGCATTATCCCCAAGGAAAAGTCCAACGAGTACTACGGCTTCTTTGACATCTTCGGTCGCTATGCAAGCGTCATGGGCACCTTCCTAGTGTCGGTCGTCACCTCGCTGACCGGCAACCCGTCGCTGGGCGTCCTTTCCATTGGTGTGCTGCTGATCGTTGGCTTTATGCTGCTGGTCCGCCTGTCCCGCATGACTCGGGCGGCAGAGCATGCCGCATAGGAGCGAGAGGCTATTGTGCCTGTCCACGGTACTCTTTTGGGGTTATCCGCAATAAACATTGCGACTTGCGAGCAATGATTTGCCCAAGTGGGTATGATGGAATCAGCTAGGTCGCGGGGCGTCGCCTGTGTTTGGCGGCGTCCCGTTTTTGTGTTGCAGGGAGGGTAAGGCATGAACGCCACGGTCGTGATTCCAACGTATTGGGCGGGCGATGACGCTTGCGCAAACGCCCCTGGCACCTATGACCATTCGACGCGACTCAACGCCGACAATCCCGAACTCGACCGCTGCCTGGCCTCGCTTGAGCAGGTACGTGACATCCCGCGCATTATCCTTTTGGTGGTCTGTCCCGTTTCTGCCACAGCCGATGTGTCGCCGCGCGTGCGCGAGATTGTCGACGCGCATCCCACGCTCAAGGTCACCGTTGTCACCAACACCCAGGCCTCGCGCATCGCAGACCGGGTTGCTCAGATCGCGCCCAAGGGTTCGGGCGAGTGCGTGAGCCTGCGAGGCTACGGTGCCATCCGCAACATGGGGCTAGCCTGCGCCGCTGTGCTGGGGCATGACGCGGTTATCTTTTTGGATGACGATGAGACTGTCATCGACGCCGACTTTATGAAGCGCGCGACCTATGCGTTGGGGCAGCAGACGCGTCAGGGCTTGCCGATCTTGGTCAAGAGCGGTTATTTCTACGATCGCGACGGCTCGCCGCTGGCTCCCACGGACAAGGCGGGCATCTGCCATCGTTGGTGGACCAAGCGCATCGAGTTCAACCGTTGGATGAAAAAGGCGCTCTCGGGCACCCGCATCTCGCGCTCCAACTACGTGTGCGGCGGCCTAATGGCCCTGCACGCCCGCGCCTTTACGCGTGTGGCCTTTGACCCGTTTATCACCCGCGGCGAGGACTTGGATTACCTCTTTAACATGCGCATGTTTGGCTACGACGTGTGGTTCGATAACGAGTGGACCGTGCGCCATCTGCCTCCGGAGTCTGAAAAGCGCTCACCGCGCTTTATGCAGGATGTATACCGTTGGTACTACGAACGGGCCAAGTTGACATTCGCCGCGCATCAAAAGGAGCTCATTCCCGTTACGGCGGCATCACTCATGCCCTACCCGGGCCCGTGGATTTCGCGCGAGCTCGACGACCGCGTGCGCAAGACCGCTATGGTCCGCAGCGTGTTTACCCGCGAGCATGAGGGCTACCTGCGCATTTGGCGCCATGGTATCGGCGAGGCAAAGGCCTATGCGCGCCAAAACGCTGCAAGCTACCTGCGTTTCCAGAGCTTTTGGCCCAAGATCATGGACGGGCTTTGGCGTGACGCACAACTGATCAGTATCCTGGAGGGGGCCGAATGATCGACCGCCGCGCCCAGCGCGATAGTTCAATATCAATCTTTCGTATCATTGCCGTTGCCTGCGCCATTTGCGTGCTGGTGTACTTTATTTTTGCCTTGGTGACCGGTATCGAGCCGATCGCCACGGTGATTGCCTGCGCGCTGCTGTGCATCTTTCTGTGCATCTTTATCTTTTTGACGCTCAATCCCGATTCGGTGCGCTCCCAGTACACCGAGGAGACGCTCTCGGTGGCCTCGGCCATGCTCGAGGACATTAAGGGCGGTCTGACGCAGGAGTCGGCGCGTTTGGTGTGCCGGCGCATTTTGCCCGAGACGCGCGCCATGACGGTGGCCATCACCGACGAGGGCAACGTGCTTGCCTGCGCGGGAGAGTTTGAGGAAAAACTACTGCCAGATTCTCCCATCCACACGCTTGCCACACGCTACGTTATCGAACATGGCATCGTGCAGTCGTTCAACCGTATGGTGGATGTCGTGGGCTCGGACGGCTCGCACAACCAAGTTCCCGCCGGCATTATCGCCCCCATCAAGGTGGGCGATCGTACCGTCGGCACGCTCAAGTTCTACTACAAGACCCCGCGCGCCGTCGACCGTACCCAGTACGCGCTTGCCTCGGGCTTTGCCGAGATCTTGTCCACGCAGCTCGCCATCCACGAGCTCGAGGTGCAAAAGGAACTCACGGCGCGCGCCGAGGTGCGTGCGCTGCAGGCGCAGATTAACCCGCACTTCCTGTTCAACACGCTGAACACCATTGCATCGTTTACGCGCACCGACCCGCTGCGCGCCCGCGAGCTGCTGCGCGAGTTCTCCTCGTTCTATCGCGCCACGCTCGACAACTCGGGGTCGCTTATCCCGGTCTCGCGCGAGGTCGCACAGACCAAGCGCTACCTGACGTTTGAGAAGGCGCGCTTTGGCGAGGACCGCGTACTGGCGACCTTCGATGTCTCCGAGGATGTCGAGGACACGTTGGTCCCGGCCTTTGTAATCCAGCCCATTGTCGAGAACGCCGTGCGGCATGGCATGGGCGATGGCGATGCCCTGCAGATCGATGTGACCGTCCATCAAGACGGCGACGACGCAATCCTGATTGCCGTGGCCGACAACGGCGTGGGCATGGACGAGGGCACCGCCGCCAGGCTGTTTGATGAGCGCTCCGCCCGCCCCGATGCCAGTTCCCCGCAAGGCGGCGGCGCCGGCGTGGCCATGCACAATATTTCTGAGCGCATCCATCGCTTTTATGGACCGCACTCTTATACGCGCGTCGAATCGGCGCCGGGCAAGGGCACCAAAGTGCTCCTGCATCTTGATTTGTCAGAGAGCATCTTTGACATTCAAGAGTAAAATAGAAGGCTATGGGCTCAACGCCAAGCGGCGGATGCCCAGTCTAGTTTGTTGACGAAAGGTTTAATCCCTATGCTGCGTGCGATGATTGTGGATGATGAGGCCCCGGCCCGTTCGGAACTTCGCTTCTTGCTCGAGCAGACGGGCAAGATCGGCACGATCACTGAGGCGTCGAGCGTCCGCTCCGCCATTGAGATGCTGATGGAAAGCCGCGTCGATGTCGTCTTTCTCGATATCTCGATGCCCGGCGCTTCTGGTCTGCAGCTTGCCGAGGCGCTACATAAGCTTAAGAATCCGCCGGCGATTGTGTTTGTGACCGCGTATAGCGATCATGCCGTCGAGGCGTTCGACGTAGATGCCGTCGATTACCTAATGAAGCCGGTTGAGGAGGCGCGACTGGATCGCGCGATCGAGAAGGTCATGCAGCACGCCAAGCCCGTCACGGACAGCAAAGCCACCATCGAGCGCATTCCGGTGGAAAAGGGCGGCCGTAAGGTCCTCATCCCCGTGGATGACATTCGCTTCATCATGGCCAAGGACGATTACTCCTGTATCTATACCGTCGATGATCGTTTTCTATCGACGACTTCGCTGGCGCAGTTCGAGGCCAAGCTTTGCGACTTTGGCTTCTTTCGCGTTCATCGCCGCTATATCGTCAACTTGGCGTGCGTCACAGATGTCGAGACAGTGCCCTCGGGCGCTATCCAACTGGGCATTACGGGCGTCGACGAACGCGTGCCGGTCTCGCGCCGCCGCGTTGTGCCGCTCAAGAAGGCCCTGAGCCTCTAGCACACTGGCCCCGCAGCCCTGTAGACCAATTGTCTGCGGAGCCGTGGGGCTTTTTGTATATACGTCGAATCGGTTTTGCAGAAGGGATCCCATGAACAGTGCAAGCGCCAAGCGCATCGACATCATCTCGGACACGCACGGCTATCTTTCGCCCGCGCTTCTGGACGAGCTCAAGGGCGCAGATCTGATCATCCATGCCGGAGACCTCACCTCAGAGATGGATTACGAGCATCTATGCACCATCGCCCCCGTGCGAGCGGTCCTAGGAAACAACGACTACTACCGCGACTACGGCCCGGATGTAGACCGTCTGGCCCTCTTCACCTACGAAGGACTCAAATTCGCCGTAGCCCACTACCGCGAAGACCTTCCGGTGGGATCCGTAGACGTAGCCATCAACGGTCATACCCACGTAACCAAAGAGGCCCAAGTAGGCCGCTGCCTGGTCCTCAACCCCGGCAGCGCCAGCTACCCCAGAGGCACCAGAGGCCCCACCATGGCCAGAATGCTCGTCAAGGACGGCAAGATCCTGAGCACCAATTTTATTGACTTGGAGTAGGTGCAACAAAAACGGGGGATGCAGATCGCATCTCCCGTTTTTCTTTGAGCCAAAGGCCGAAGTTCAACAACAACCATCAGACAACCCCGCCGAGGAGCACGCGGGCTAGCCGCGCAGCGGCGCACGCCCGCAAAACTGGTTGAACATAGTGACGGCAGGGAGGGCCTCCGGGGCCGGCTGGCGCGGGCTAAGTTTGTCGCGAGTTCCGCACGCAAAGGAAAGCACTTAATGTGCTTTCCGTCTTGCGCAGGACTGTAGAGCAG
>NZ_WQPK01000059.1 GCF_018785265.1 Collinsella aerofaciens
CCAGGCCGCGCCCGCCGCCGTGAGCGCGGCGAACGCGAGCGCGCAGACCGCAAGGCCCGCCAGTGTGAGCATGCCGTCCGCCGCGAGCGCCCCGCCGAGCGCCACGTCCGCCGCGAGTGGCTCGCCGCTCGGCAGCACGGGGATGAAGCTCGTGGGGATGACCATGCTCGCCGACGGCGGAAAGAGCTGCGGCAGCGGCATCAGCGACCAGGCGAAACCACCCATGAGCTGCGCGGCGAGCGGGCAGAAGATGCCCGCGAGCATGCCGAGCCGCGCCGTGAGGAAGAGCCCTGCGGGGATCATCCACGC
>NZ_WQPK01000060.1 GCF_018785265.1 Collinsella aerofaciens
TTCAAGACTTTAGTCTGCTGGCCGCGCAGCGGCCAGCTTTAAACCACCCGCTACGCGGGTGGAGACAAACGGCTTTACAAAGCCACCCCTCCGACCGATATTGACGATTGTTCAGGCCGTCAAGAATTCGAGTCGAAGGGGTGGTCGCCATGGCCCAGAAGGCCTACAGCCTTTCCCACACGAAGTGGATGTGCAAGTACCACATCGTGTTCACGCCGAAGTATAGGCGCAAAGTGATCTACAACCAAATCAGGAGCGACATAGGGGAGATCCTCAGGAAGCTGTGCGAGTACAAGGGGATCGAGATAATCGAGGGGCACCTGATGCCCGACCACGTGCACGTGCTGCTGGCGATTCCGCCGAAGTACAGCGTCGCGAGCGTCATGGGCTACCTGAAGGGGAAGAGCTCGCTGATGATATTCGACAGGCACGCCAACCTCAAGTACAAGTTCGGCAACAGGAAGTTCTGGGCGGAGGGCTACTACGTGTCCACCGTCGGCCTGAACGAGGCGACGATCGCCAAGTACATCAGGGAGCAGGAGTCCCACGACATCGCGCTGGACAAGCTGAGCGTGAGGGAGTACGAGGACCCCTTCAAGAGGGGGTGATGCTGCCGGTTCGACCGGCGCGCCACGGGTCAAGATGCACTAGGCCTGGACGAAGTCCGGGCCCGCGCCTTTAGACGCGAGCCCGGGGCCCGTGGGTTATACCCTAAGAGCAAACCACCCTTTTTAAGGGTGGTTCTGAT
>NZ_WQPK01000006.1 GCF_018785265.1 Collinsella aerofaciens
GCCGTTTGTCTCCACCCGCGTAGCGGGTGGTTTAAAGCTGGCCGCTGCGCGGCCAGCAGACTAAAGTCTTGAATAAAAAACCCGGCCTTCCATGGGAAGACCGGGTATCAGATGCGTGGTAGCCCGTACCAGATTCGAACTGGTGATCTCCGCCTTGAGAGGGCGGCGTCCTAAACCGCTAGACGAACGGGCCATAAGCCTTACCAGAAAAGAAATGGTAGCCCGTACCAGATTCGAACTGGTGATCTCCGCCTTGAGAGGGCGGCGTCCTAAACCGCTAGACGAACGGGCCACATGACATCTGCACTGCCGTGCTGCAAGCAAATATATTACGGGACAAAAAACGTCAGCGCAAGAAGAAATTCCAAATTGCCGAAAAATTGTCGGCAGGTTATGGAACACGCAGGTAAACTGGGTAGCTAATCCAAGTTGAGATGGACCAAAAGAGCTTCGCGCTCGTTGGGAATGTTGTCTTCGATCACGGCGTCGAGGGCGGAGTTGAGAAGCTGCCCCAGTTCCGGCCCGGGCTTGACTCCGGCACGGATCAGGTCGCCGCCGTTGATGGCGAGCATCTTGAGCATATAGGGCTCCCCTGCCTTCAGCAGCTCGTGCGCCATCGCGCGCATCTCTTCAATCGTCTCAAAGTAATAGAAGCACGACGGGGCCTTGCCGAGCGTGTCAGCACGCTTAAGGTCCATGAGCTCGTCAACCAGGCGGGCCGTGTCGACGCCCTCACCCGAAAGCGCGCGCATCATATTGAGCAGGCAGGAGCGCTCGGGGCGCAGCGGCTTATCATGGTATTTGATAAGCAGGCACACGTCGCGCACCAGGTCGTGCGAGAGCGCCAGACGATCCATAATGACGCGCGCCTTCTTGGCGCCGAGCTCGGGATGACCGTAGAAGTGTCCGCTGCCGGCGTGATCGACCGTGAAGCACTCGGGCTTGGACACATCGTGCAAAAACGCCGCCCACATAAGACTCGACGAGGGCGCGACGCCGTCACACAGCGCCAGCTCCCCTGCCACCGTCAGCACACGGGCGATATGCTCGTAAACGTTAAACGCATGATAGACACTGCGCTGATCAAACCCGCGACCCGCTGCCAACTCGGGCACGGCGGCGCAGATAAGCTCGGGGTAGCGCAGCATGGCGTCTCCCCCATGACCGGTCGAAAGAATGCCCTCGAGCTCAATACCCACACGCTCGCGCGCCACGGCATCGAGCAGCGGAGCGCACTCGGCAAGCGCACGCTTAGTCTCGGGCTCAATCATAAAGTCCAGACGGCAGGCAAAGCGTACCGCACGCAGCATGCGCAGGGCGTCCTCGTTAAAGCGACGCTTGGGATCGCCGACAGCGCGAATCAGCTTGCGCTCCAAGTCACCCTGGCCGTCGTAGCGGTCGACAAGCCCACGCTCGGGATGCCACGCCATGGCATTGACGGTAAAGTCGCGGCGCGCAAGATCGTCCTCGAGCGAGGCAGCACGCTCGACACTCTGAGGATGGCGCCCATCGGTATAGAAGCCATCCAGACGGTACGTGGTGACCTCGATACGTTCACCATCGGAAATAGCCGTGATTCCGCCAAATTTAATGCCCGACTCCACGACCGCGACACCAGCGGCCTCGAGCGCCGCCTTGGACTCCTGCCACAGGCCGCTACAGCACATATCAACATCGTGGCTGGGGCACCCCATCAGGGCGTCGCGTACCCAACCGCCTACGTACCAAGCCTCAAGACCAGCCGCCTCAAGCGCGCGCAGGACGCGCAGGGACGCATCGGACGGTTGAGTACCGTTGAGCGAAACATTGCACATGCCTATGGCCTCCTGCGACTATCAAATTGGCTATCGATTGCGTCTGCAAGAAGTCTAGCAAGAAACAGCCTCCACTGCACACGCAAGTCCGATAAACAAAAACGCATCCGTCCTAGTCTAAGACGGATGCGAAATAATCAAACTATTCAGACAAGGTGCCGGAACTAGCAGACCTGGCGAACCTCGATGTGCTTCTTATATTCGTCCACCTTGGCAAAATCACCCAGACCGGGGCACTCGACCACGTTGGCGCCAGTGGCCATCGAAAGGCGCAGGGCGTCCTCGACGCGCTCGGGGGCGTCGTGCCACACGGACAGGAAGGCAGCGAGCGAGGAATCGCCGGCGCACACCGTCGACAGCAGCTTGACGTCGAAGGTGCGGTTGGCAAACCAGATATGCTCGCCGTTGGAGAAGTACGCACCGGCGCCACCAAGGGTCAGCAGCACGTTCTTGGCGCCCTTGGCGTGCAGCTCGGCCATAGCGCCCTTGACGGACTCGTCGTCGCCACCGCTCACCTTGATGCCAAAGATGTCAAGCAGCTCGTCGTCATTGGGCTTGATCAGCAGTGGCTCCAGAGCAATGAGGTCTGCCAGCTGATGGCTCGAGATGTCGAGGACGAACTCGGCCCCCTTGGCCTTGACACGGCGCAGGACCTCGGCCAAGAAGCCCTCGGAAGTGTTGGGAGGCAGCGAGCCGCTGATGACCAGGCAGGTCATGTCATCGAGCGAATCGATAAGTTCAAACATCTCCTGCTCGTTGGCCTCATTGATGGCGGCACCGGCATTGACCATGTTGTACTCGGTGTCGGGACCGGCGTTGAGGAACACATTGACGCGCGTAATACCGTCGGTCCACACGGGCTTGACGGGCACGCCCAGGGCCTCGGCTCCCTTAACGATAAACTCACCCGAGAAGCCGGCGAAGAAACCCAGGATCGTGGTGTCGACACCATAGTGGTCAAGCGTAAACGAGACGTTGAGGCCTTTGCCGTTGGGCGTGTAGACGGCATTGCGGGTACGCGTGACGGTATTGGCAGTAAGGCCGTCGCAGGCGATGTTGTAATCAATGGCGGGATTAGCAGTGAGCGTGTAAATCATGAATGTTCCTTTCACGAAGCAACGTGTTAATGAAAGTATATTCCACGCATCGGTAAAAGGCTAGGACAACTCGGTGAACGGTGTGGAAGCGATGAAGTACGGCAGGACACCTCTCCCCCATGGCGGAACAAAAAAGGCGCCCCGGCCGAAACCGGGGCGCCGCATGCGCACGAATATGTCGCGTTTCGATTACTGACGATCGAGCTTGCGGACAGCAACGCGCTTGCTGTACTCGTCGACGTGACCGAAGTCACCAATGCCGACGGACTCGGCAACGTTGGCGCCGGTGGCCATAGCGAGCTTCATGGCCTCCTCGACGTTGTCGCGATCCCTGTACCACTTGTGCAGGAACGCAGCGAGGGTGCAGTCGCCGGCGCAGACGGAAGAGACCAGCTTGATGTTGAACTCACGCTTGGCGTACCAGATGTCCTCGCCGTTGGAGAAGTAAGCGTCGCCGCGGCTACCACGGGTGAGCAGCACGTTCTGAACGCCAGCGTCGTGAGCCATCTTCATGGCGACACGAACCTCGTCGTCGGTGTCGACCGGCACGCCGAAGATGGCCTTCATCTCGTGATGGTTCGGCTTGATGAGCAGCGGCTTCTTGTGAGCGAGCTCCTTGAGCTTGTCGGAGGACAGGTCCAGGACGACGTCAGCGCCACGAGCCTGAGCGTGCTCCATGACCTGAGCCAGGAAGTCGGGCGTAGCTTTGGGAGGCACGGAGCCGGAGACGATCAGGCACTCGAGATCGCCCGCGGTGTCCAGGATGTTGTAGAGCTCCTCCTGGTGCTGCGGCGTGATCGGGGCGCCGGGGTTCAGGATGCCGTACTCGTGCTGGCCATCGTTGACGTAGGTGTTAATGCGCGTGATACCGTCGGTCCAGACCGGGCGGCAGAGGCAACCCAGGTTCATGACCTCCTCGACGATGAACTTGCCCGTGAAGCCAGCGAAGAAGCCGAGCGCGACGGTGTCGACGCCCATCTTCTTAAAGGCGAAGGACACGTCGAGGCCCTTGCCGTTAGCCGTGTAGCTGGCCGAACCGGTGCGGACGTTCTCGTCGGGCTCGAGCGGAGAGCTCGAAACCGTCATGTCGACAGCCGGGTTAGCGGTTAGCGTGTAGAACATTTACAGTACCCCCTGTATATGTGAGGGCCGCGTGGCCGGCCCATTCCAACCGCGCGGTTACCTCTGATACCAAATTAGCGAGCTGCGGACTCGAGCAGTGCCTTGACCTCGGCGGCGGTGTTGCAGGCGAGCGCCTTCTCGGCGAGCTCGTCGCACTCGGCCTTGGTCCACTGGCTGATGGTCTTACGGGCGCGCAGGATCGACGGAGCACTCATCGAGAACTCCTCCAGGCCCCAGCTGATCAGCAGCGGCTCGAGCAGCGGATCGGCAGCGGCCTCGCCGCACATACCGACCATGATGCCGGCCTTCACGCCGCTCTCGATGATGTTCTTGAGCGAGCGGAGCACGGCGGGATAGTAAACCTGGTACAGGTTGGAGATGGTGTCGTTGCCACGGTCGGCGCACATGGTGTAGCCGATCAGGTCGTTGGTGCCGATGGAGAAGAAGTCGGCGACCTCGGCAAGACGGTCTGCGAGCAGCGAAGCGGCGGGCGTCTCGACCATGATGCCGACCTCGATGTTCTCGTTGAACTTGCGCCCCTCTTCGGTCAGCTCGGCCTTGCACTGCTCGACGAGCTCCTTGACAGCCAAGACCTCCTCGACGCAGGTGACGAGCGGGATCATGATCTTGACGTCACCGAAGGCGCTAGCGCGCAGCAGAGCGCGGAGCTGGACCTTGTACTGGTCGGGATTGGCCAGGCAGTAACGCACGGCGCGGAAGCCCATGAAGGGGTTGTCTTCCTTGACCATATGCAGATACGGAATCTCCTTGTCGCCACCCACATCGAGCGTGCGGATGATGACCGGAGCACCCTTGAGCGCGCTGGCGACCTTACGGTAGGCGTTGAACTGCTCCTCCTCGGAAGGAAGCTCAGCAGAGTCCATGAACAGGAACTCGGAGCGGAACAGACCGATAGCCTCGGCGTCGTGATCGAGCGCGTTGGGCACGTCATCGGGGTTACCGATGTTGCAGGCGATGATCTTCTTGATGCCATCAGCAGTCACGGACGGCTTGCCACGGAAGGCCTCGAGGGCTGCCTTCTCGGCAGCGAAGGCCTCGGCCTTGGCGGTGTAGGCAGCGAGCGTCTCCTCGTCGGGATCGGCCTCGACGATACCCTTGCCGCCATCGACGACAACGGTCATGCCGTTGCGCAGTGCGGTGCAGCTGTTGGAGACCGAAAGGACAGCCGGGATCTCGAGGGCGCGCGCAATGATCGCGGAGTGCGACGTGCGGCCACCGGTCTCGGTTACGATACCGGCAACGTGGGCCTTATCGATCGTGGCGGTCATGGACGGCGTGAGGTCGTGCACGACAACGACAGTGTTCTCGGGCAGGACGGAGAGGTCGACGACCTCCTTGCCCAGCAGCTCGGCCAGAATACCGGTGCGGATGTCGGCGATGTCAGCCGCGCGAAGACGGAACATCTCGTCGTCCATGGACAGGAACATGTTCTCGAACATGGTCGAGGTGTCCATGAGCGCCTGCTCGGCGCAGGTACCGCCGTCAATGGCGGCGTTGATGGCGTCGGTCATACCCGGATCCTGAGCCAGAACAATGTGTCCGCTCATGATCTCGGCCTCGGCCTCGCCCACCGTCTCCTTCATGTGGTCGGCCTGAGCCTGGGTCTTCTCGCAGAAGACCGAAAGAGCGGACTGATAGCGCTCCTTCTCTGCTGCCGAATCAGCAACCTCGTGCGGCTCAAACGTCAAGTCAGGATCGACGGCGACCATGACGGTGCCGATACCGATGCCCTCGGAAGCGTTGACTCCCTGATACATTCCCATTCCTCTCTCCGTGTCATGTGATAAAGCGTTTTGCCATATCCATGACAAAAGAGCGCAGCTACCTTACAACAGGTCACTGCGCCCCCAAATATGAACTTAGTTGTTCAACATGCGACCCGTTTGAGTTCTACTCGCCAAGACCGCTCTTGATGAGCTCGATGGCAGCAGCCAGAGCCTCGGCCTCGTCAGCGCCGTCGCACTTGACCTCGACCTCGGTACCGCAGGGGATACCAGCAGCCATGAGGGCCATCGGGGACTTGCCGTTGACCTCCTTCTCGGGGGTAACGACCGTCACGTCACAGGCGTACTTGCCCATGGTGGAGGCGAACAGACCAGCCGGACGCATGTGCAGACCCTGAGGATTAACGAGGGTAGCCTTCTCAGAAACCATAGTTGACTCCTTTTTTGTGTTTAACCCCTGTCATGCATGTGGCAGGAGTCAGATTCACGACGTTGTTTATATTAACTCACATCAAACGGTTTTTCATTGTGTTTCAGACGAATTATTGGACAGATGTGTTTGTCGTCCGCTTGCTCGCCCACAGGGGCCCGTGCGCGGCCTGTGAGATTTCCTGCTCTACAGCCCTGCTCGCACGAAGAGCACATTAAGTGCTCTTCGGCTCGTGCGGAACTCGCGATAAATCTCACAGGCCGCGCACGGGCCCCTGTGGGCGAGCAAGCTGCGGAAACCCAGTCGGACCAGAGTAATGTCGGCTGAAAGGAATTCTGGCTGATAACCTGTTCGCGACAAAGACTCGATAGGCAGCCCCCTCTATGCCCTTTTGTAAGTTGCGGTGAAATAGGGATTGAATTTGGGGCTGAATCGTTTAAACAGTCCCTATTTCACCGCAACTTATGGGAGGGATAGAAAAAAGGCGGAGACCCTGGAGAGGGACTCCGCCTTATATACAGGGGGCGATGGTATTCGCGTGTTGCGGGATTAGACCAGACGGGCGTTGATCGTCTTGGCGATCTCGGCGGCGTCGGTGGAACCCTTGACGGTGGCACGGAAGTCCTCGTCCATGAGCGCCTCGGCGACCTTGGACAGGATCTTGAGGTGCGTGGTGCCGGCCTGGGCACCGGGGATGAGCAGGGCAATAGCCACGTTGACAGGAGCGCCGTCCATGGTGTCCCAACCGGTCACGCCGGACTCGTCTTTGACGACGATCACGGCAGCCTCGGTAATGGCGTCGGACTTGGCATGCGGGATGGCGAAGCCCTCCATCATGCCCGTGGTGCCCTCGGCCTCGCGGGCCAGGAAAGCGTTCATCACGGCGTCGGCGTCGTTTGCGATACCGGCCTTGACGGCTTGGTTGGAAACGAAGCTCAGAGCCTCGTCACGAGAAGCGAAGTCCTCGGCGACAAAGACATTCTCGACCTTCACGAAGTCGGCAGCCTCGGCCTTGGGGGCCTCGACGGCAGCGGCCTTGGGAGCCTCAACCGACTTGGCTGCAGGAGCGGCCTTCTGGTTCTTCTCGAAGTCGTACTTCTTGAAGGCCACGAACAGGATGCCACCGACCACAGCGCCGATGAGGATCGCGAGGACCCAAAGCGGACCGTTCTCGACAACGGGCAGGACCAGGAAGCCACCGTGAGGCGCCGGATCGTGAACGTTGAACATAATGGTCAGGATCGAAGCGATAGAGGAACCGAGCATCATGATGGGCATGACGGGCCAGATGTTCTTGGTCATGAACGGAATGGCGCCCTCGGTGATGTGGGTGCAACCAAGGATGAGGTTGACGACACCGGCGTCATGGTCCTCCTGGCTGAAGTACTTCTTGCCGACAACGACGGCGAAGGTGGTGATCAGCGGCGGAACGATGCAGGCGGCGGAGACGGCAGCCATGAAGTTGGTGCCGAAGTTGTAGGTATCGGTGCCAACACCGGCGGCCAGTGCCTCGGTGAGCATAGCGGTACCGGTAACGTAAGCAGCCTTGTTGACCGGGCCGCCCATGTCAAAGGCGCACATGCAGCCGATAGCAAGACCCAGGACAACGGCGCCAGAGGCGGACAGGCCCTTGAGGAAGTCCATCATGGCGGTGTTGATGGCAGCCATGGGACCGGAAATGCCAAGCATGACCAGACCGACGATGGCGGTCGAGAACAGCGGGTACAGGAAGATAGCCTTGAGGCCGTCCAGGTTCTTGGGCAGACCGGCAAAGACCTTCTCGAGCAGCAGGATGACATAACCGGCGAGGAAGCCACCGACGATGCCGCCCAGGAAGCCGAAGCCCACGCCGGCGCCACCGGCGTCGATCATGCCGGTCTCGGCGTTAACAGGCAGGCCCTGGATGGCGATCATACCGGCAACAAAGCCGGGGACGAGCGCCGGGCGCTTGCCGATGGACTCGGCGATGTAGGCGGAAAGCACCGGAACCATGAGGTTCATGGCGATGCCGCCGATGATCTTGAGCATCGCAGCAAAGCTGTTGTAGTCAGACGCCGTCGAATCGAAGGACGTAATGCCCCACAGGAACGAAACGGCGGTCAGAACACCACCAGCAACGACGAAGACCAGCATGTGGCTGACGCCGTTCATAAGGTGCTTGTAGATGATGTGGCCGATGGACTCCTTCTCCTCGACCTCGTCCTCGACATCGGCAGCGGCTGCAACCGTGCTGTCGCCCTTGGCGGCGAGTGCGCGGTCAATCAGCTTACCGGCGGCCTCAACGGACAGGGCCTTGGAAACACCAACGGAAACCATGGGCTTGCCGGCGAAACGCTCAGCCTGAACATCCTTGTCGGCTGCAACGACGACGGCCTTGGCACCAGCGATCTCACTCTTGGTGAGCTCGTTCTCGACACCGACCTGGCCATGAGTCTCGACCTTAATGGTCAGACCGCGCTCGGCAGCTGCCTTCTCCAGCGCCTCCTTCGCCATGAAGGTGTGCGCAATGCCGGTGGGGCAACCGGTTGCGGCGATGATGTCAAACTTAGCCATGTGTCCCTCCTTCTTGAGTACAGCGCCCGCGGGCGCTCCCCTACACGCGCTTCGATGCGCGTTTTTCCACAACTGAAAGATACCAACCTACCGTCCGCGTGAGAAGAGACAAGGTGCAATTCTCCGGTGAAAGGTTCTTTCATAACCGTAAACGGTAAGTGAAAGTTTACCATCAACACTTGAAACGGCAAGGTGTATCTTGTAATTGAAAATGCCCGTATACTATGGCATTGCGAATCAAATTAGATTTTCATGCCAACCAGGAGCCATCCATGACCGATAGTAGCAAGAGCGCACTTTCCCTCATTAGCACCCATCAGGGATACAGCGAATCCGAGCAGCGCATTGTCGACTATATATTGGAGCACCAGTCCGAGGCTCCACGCCTCACGGCGGCTCAGCTCTCACGCGCCGCCACCACGTCCGAAGCGACCGTTTCGCGCTTCTGCCGCAAGCTGGGCTTTGGTAGCTTCCGCAGCTTTCAGTTTTCGTTGGCGAGGGATTTGGAAAGCCAGCGCAACGAAGGCCTGACCGACGAGGTCTCGCTCGACAATATGGAGCAGAGCCTCAAGAACATCCTGGCTGCCAAGGTGAGCGAGCTTAATGCGACCATCGACGGGATCGACCACGATACGCTGGCGGCTGTTGTGCATGCCCTTAAGCATGCAGGGGTTATTGAGTTTGCGGCTGTGGGCAATACGAACGCGGTCGCGCTCGATGCGACGTTTAAGTTTTCGCAGCTGGGCCTGAGCTGCATGGCGAGCACCATTAGCGAGACATCAATCGGCTTTGCGCTCACGTTGCGCCCGGGTGACGTTATCGTGCTAATCTCAAACTCTGGCAAATCGCGCCGACTGAATCGCATGGCAAAAGCGGCTCGCGACTGCGGCGCAACCGTAGTCGTCATCAGCAGCGACAGCAAATCCCCACTCGCGCGCCTGGCAGACTACACTTTTAATACCGTCAACCACGAAGCGCTACTGACGACGGGCGACTTTGCGTTCTCCAAGATCAGCGCCACGATGATCATCGAAGTCATCTACAACTTCCTGCTGCCCGAGATTGAAGACGCTCGCGAACATATCAGCTACTACGAGGAGCTCATCCAGCCGGATAAAGTCGTTGAGTAAAACGCGTAGTGGGACAAAAATTTCAGTCGATTTTGTCCCACCAACACCGCTGATACGACCTAACCTCGAGCTTCTTCGAGCATCTGCTTTGCGTGGGCCAAGCTTGCCTCGGACTGATCGCCGCTCAGCATGCGGGCGATCTCGGCGATACGCGCTTCGCCGGTTACCTCGTCCAAATGCGTCTGGGGAACATCGCCCGGTTCCTTGCTGACAACATAATGCTTGTCAGCCATGACGGCGACCTGCGCCAAGTGGGTTACGACAATCACCTGATGCGTAGCGGCGAGATCTGCCAGCACGCCCGCGAGTGCACGCGCCGTGGAGCCACCGACACCGGCATCGACCTCGTCAAACACCAGCGTATCGACACCGTCCGCGTTACCGAGGACAACCTTGCTTGCCAACATGACGCGGCTGAGCTCACCGCCCGACGCAATGCGGCGCAGGGGACGTGGCGTCAAGCCGGCACCGCTGCGGTATAGCAGCTCGTAACTCGAAGGACCAACGGGCGTCCACTCAGCACGGGGAAGATCGCGCGACTCCCAGACGAGCTCGGCGCTGCCCATCTCCAGGCGAGCCATCTGGCGGCCCACCTCGTGGCAGAAGCGCGGAGCCGCCGTATTGCGGGCGCGCTTAAGTGCCTTGGCAGCGGCAAACAACTCGCGCTCGGCGCTCCCGAGTGCCTCGCGCGCCTTTTTGATCTGCTCATCGCCATCATCGACCAGGAACAGCAGCTCTTGCGAGCGATCGCGCATGGCAAAAACATCGTCCATGGTGGGGCCCCACTGACGCAACAGGCCCTTGAGGTCGGAATACCGCTCACGCATGCGAGCGAGCTCGCGCGGGTCGAAGGCGATGCCATCGCGATAGGCACGAAGCTCGTTCGCGCAATCCTCAAGGGAGATACAGGCATCCGAAAGTGCATCGGCAATGTCGCCGAGTTTGCGATCGACGGTAGCCATTCGGGAAAGCTCTGCCACGGCGCTGTTCACGGCATCGAGCGCTCCCCCTTCAGAGGCAAGCGATGCATGGGCATCGTTAGCCGTGGCAACCAGTACCTCGGCATGTTCGGAGCGCGGCAGCAGCTCCTCGAGTTCCTCATACTCACCCGGCTTGGGGTCGACCTCGCCGATGCGCTCGAGGGCAAAGCGCGCCTCCTCGACGCGGCTCCCCTGTGCACGCGAGGCCTCTTCGACACGTCGAACCTCCTTGGCGGCAGCGCGCGATGCTTTAAAGCAGACGCGGTACGCATCCAGCGCCTCGAGTGCCGGGCGCCCTGCCCATGCATCGACCATCGCAACGTGATGCGCCGGATCGAGCAAGCGCTGGTGCTCGTGCTGGCCGCACAGATCCATCATCACGCCAACGCGCTCCGAAAGCTCGCGCACGCTGGCGATGCGGCCGTCAATCTTCACGCGGCTGCGGCCCTCGGCAGAAAGGCTACGCTGGACCGTGAAACCCTCCGTGTCGTGTGGACCGTCGAACAGCCGCGCCTCAACGCTAGCAAGCGCCTCGCCCTCGCGCACCGTCGAAGAATCCGCGCGCTCGCCCAAAATAAGCTTGAGGGCCGAGAGCAGCGCGGTCTTGCCGGCGCCGGTTTCTCCGGTCAGAACCGTTAGGCCCGCGCTCGGAACCAACGTCGCCTCGCGAATGAGTGCAATGTTAGAAACCTGCAGCTCATCGATCATGACGTACTCCATAAAACACTCGGCTCACCGAGTTATAGAAGCTCTCGGGGCCATAATCCAGCAGCAGCACATCGCCGGGACCGCGACGCACAGCCACGCTCTCGACCGTACCATCACAAGTAATAAACTGTCCGTCGATAGCGATCGCCGGAACACTCGGACGGTCATCAGACATAAAGATCTCGACGACATCACTCGGCGAAGTCAAGAAGGCACGGGCCTGAATGGTGTGCGGCGCAATGGGTACGCAGACCATGCCCGTATAGTCGGGGCTCACGATGGGGCCACCGGCACTGAGCGCGTAACCCGTAGAACCAGTCGCCGTGGACACGACCACGCCGTCGCCACGCAGACGGTCGATATGATGGCCGGACACCGTGATGTCGAACTCGACCATATCGGACAGCGGACCGCGGGTAAGCGCCATGTCGTTGAGGGCGAAGGTGCGAACGACATCCTTCGTACCGTCTTCGCGCACGGACACGATATCCGCGGCGATGGTAGCGCGACGGCTCACATGCAGCTCGCCGGACAGGGCGTCGCTCACGACCTGCAGAATGTCGCGCTCCTCGGGACTCGCAGCAGTTAAAAAGCCCAGGTGACCATAGGAAAGACCGAGGATAGGAATCTCGCGATGGTTGAGGATGCGGGCAGCGCGCAGCAACGTACCGTCGCCGCCGAGCGTAATGACCAGATCGGAGCCGTCAATATCAGGCGTGCTTTGAATCTTCGATCGCTGATCGGCCGCCCATGCGACCTCGTAGCCCTGGCGCGTCAGCCAAAGTTCGAGCATCAGGCCGCTCTCGACCGCCTCTTGCTTGTAGTAATTGGGAACCAGAAAGACCTTCATAGCGTTGCAGCTTTCTCGCTCATAACCGATACCTGGGATTGCAGCTCGCCTTGCGAACGGTCGCCGGGGACTAACCTCTTGCCGTACAGGAAAAACTCAACGTTGCCCTTGGCACCATGAATGGGTGACACGCACACATCGACCGGGAACAGGCCCTTGGCAGCAAAGAGTTCAACCGCCGCCACGAGTGTATCGCGGCGCACGGTGTGATCGGTCACAATGCCGCCCTCGCCCACCAGCGCCGCCGGAGCCTCAAACTGCGGCTTTACGAGCGTGCAGAATGAACCCGTAGGAGCCAGGCACGCCAGTACCGCATCGATAATGTTCGCGATGCTGGTAAACGAGACATCACACACAGCCAGGTCGATGGCGCCGGAATAGCCAAGCTCAGGCAGCTGCGTCACGTTTGTGCGCTCATGCAGCGTCACGCGATCGTCCTGACGCAACGACCAATCGAACTGGGCGCGACCCACGTCCACAGAGACAACGGTCGCAGCTCCGCGCTTGAGCAGGCAATCGGTAAAACCGCCGGTAGAGCAGCCCACATCCAAACAGGCAAGGCCCGTCGGATTGATGCCAAACGCATCAAGCGCGCCTTCGAGCTTAAGACCGCCGCGGCCAACATAGGGAATGCGCCCCTTCACGTGCAGCGGCAGCCCCGGGATCACCTTAAGGCCCGGCGAAGTCAAGCGCTCGCCGCCACTCGAGACCAAGCCGGCCATAAGAGTGCGAAGGGCATCCGCGCGATCGGCGCAGATGCCCTGTGAAATCAGTTCGTCATCAAGACGCACACGTTTCATGAATGCCATCAACCATTCGTATCCGGAGATGCGGCCTAGCTATCCTGGGAATCGTTTGCCGCATCCTCATCGTATTCCTGCTCGAGCTTGTCGGCTTCTCGCGGCGTAAGCTCAAACTTGTCGACCATATCGACCGCGCGGGAGCCCAGCTCAATCGCCTCGTCAAACAGATCGAGTGAACGCTCCAAGGAGGTATCCTTGGAGCGAACGGTAGCGATGATCTGGTCCAGACGGTCCGAAATCTCGTCAAAGTTGCGGACAGAACCCTCTGGCATGGCTACTCCTCGACGGAGTCGACGACAGCCTCGGCAGCGTCCGCATCCTCGGCAAGTACACCGGCGGCAGCCTGAGCGGCGGCGACCTTTGCGGCAGCCTCTGCAGCCTGCGCCTCCTCGCGAGCGCGGTCCTCGGCCAGGAGCTCTTGGTACAGGTCCTCGCCCGGCAGCTCCTCGCTGCGAGCGATCTTGCCCAGCACGCCATTGACAAACGACGCGGACTGATCGGTGCCATAGGCCTTGGCAAGCTCGACGGCCTCGTTGATCACGATGGCGTCCGAGACCTCCTCGTCGGTGAGGAAGCGCATCTCGTAGACGGCGATACGCAGCAGGTTGCGGTCGGCGCCGGGCATGCGCATAAGATCCCAGTTCTTGGCGACGGCGCGCAGGGCACAGTCGATGCGATCGATATGCTCGTAGGCACCACGGCAAAGCTCCAGCGCATAGGGGTCGAGGGGGCCCTTCGAGATCAGGAAATCGCCCTCGAGGACGCGCTCGAGCGGGCTGTCCGTGGCCTCGGCCTGAAACAGCAGCTGCAGCGCCTGACTGCGGGCAAGCGTACGCCCGCGATAAACCTTAAGGCTCAAAGGTTACTCCTTGGGGAAAACGAGGCCATCGATGCAAACGTCAACGCGCTCGACCTCGACGCCCACCTGAGCATCGATGGCGGCGACCACGGCGGCGCGAACGGCCTCGGCGAGTTTCTTGAACGGATAGCCAAAGAACACCACGACACGCACGGTGAGTGCGAGCTTGTCGCCGACGACCTCGGCCTCGACCGCCGGCTCGGAAGCCGGGGCCTTGGACGAGAGCATCATGGAGACAAGGTTGGTGGCAAGGTCCTTGACGCCAACGGAGGCGATGCCCTCGACATCCGACACGGCGCGCGAGACGATGGCGGTCAGAACATCGGGAGAAATGCCGATGCCGTCAATCTTGATTTCCTGGGGCATGAGTCCTCCTAGAAGAGTTGGTTGCTAGACGCGGGAGACGAACTTGCCGTCGCGGGTGTCAACCTTGATGACCTCGCCCTCGTTGAGGTACATGGGGACCTGGATGACAGCGCCGGTGTCAATCGTGGCCGGCTTGGTGGAACCCTGGACGGTGTCGCCCTTAAAGCCCGGGTCGGTCTGGACGATGGTGGTCTCGATGAACATCGGCGGCGTCACGCCCATGAGCTCATCGTCGGCGAAGAGCAGCTGGCAGATGTCGTTCTCGCGCAGCCACTTGGAGTTCTCGCCCACCATGTCCTCGGGAACGGGAACCTGCTCATAGGTCTCATTGTCCATGAAGATGTAGTCGGCGCCATCGTTGTAGAGGTACTGGAACTCACGGGTGGTGAGCATAACGCTCTCGAACTTGGTGCCAGCGTTGCAGGTGTTCTCGACGACGCGGCCGCTCTTGATGTCGCGGGTCTTGTAGCGCACAAACGCGCCGCCCTTGCCCGGCTTGACATGCTGGAACTCGACGATGGTGTAGACCTTGTCCTTGATGCGGAGACCGAGGCCGTTCTTGAAGTCGGCGGTAGAAATGGTAGGCATATCGACCTTTCTTGTTATGGGCAGAACGCACAAGCGTCCAAATTACATACGACCGAAATTATACACTTGCTGACGGCGCCTGCAGCGAGCGCATAAAAAGAGAACGCGGGGCGTCCGAATCGATCCGGACGCCCCGCCCCAAAAATCTATCGAAATGGGCTAGCAATCGATGACGTGCAGGTCGTGCGGGGTCTTGGTGAAGGGCTCGTAGCCGTTCTCGGTGACCACGCCGTAGTCCTCCAGACGCACGCCGCCCACACCGGGCAGATACACGCCGGGCTCCATGGTGATAACCGAGCCGACCTCGATGGTGTTCTTGCTGCGGTTGAAGTTGGGCAGCTCATGGATGTCGATGCCCACGCCGTGACCCAGACCATGGTTGTAATAATCGCCATAGCCGGCATCGCCGATAATCTTCTTGGAAAGCTTGAAAATGTCGTTGCCCTCGACGCCCGGATGGATGGCAGCGACGCACTCCTCGTGCGTACGGCGCACGAGCGCGTACAGGTCGAGCTGCTCCTGGGTAGGCTCGCCCATCACGACAGTGCGTGTCATGTCGGAGCGATAATCGCAGTAGCCCGCGCCGTAATCCATGAGGACAAAGTCGCCCTTCTCGATCACGCGGTCGCTCGGGACGGCATGCGGGTTGGCGGTGTTGGGGCCGCTCGCCACGATGGAGCCGAAGGCAAGGCTGTCAGCACCGTTGGCGAACATAAAGTTCTCGAGCTCGTTGCGAACCTGCTTCTCGGTCATGCCGGGCTTAATAAAGCCGAGCATATGCTGGAAGGCGGCATCGGTGATC
The DNA here is from genome assembly GCF_018785265.1 of Collinsella aerofaciens. Classification (GTDB taxonomy): domain Bacteria; phylum Actinomycetota; class Coriobacteriia; order Coriobacteriales; family Coriobacteriaceae; genus Collinsella; species Collinsella aerofaciens_AI. Next base: position 15,848 of record NZ_WQPK01000006.1, read on the forward strand.
GACTGCGCGTGGCGCATGAGCTCGATCTCCTCGGCGTCCTTGATGGCGCGCATCTTGCGGATGTCGTCATGCATCAGCGGCAACATGCAGGCGACGGAACGATCCTCCAGACCACGCTGAATACCCTGGTAGAAGTTGATCTGCATGTCGTCCTCGACAGCGCAGACGCGGCACTTGTTGGCCGCGATCTTGCCGGCGACCCAACCGGGGATGGTGCCCTCGTCCATGTCGTAGACCCAGGGGCTGCCGGCGGGCGTGTTCTCCTCAAAGCTGTTGAGGTAGCGCGAGTCGGTATGGAACAGGCACTGGTCGGCCGTAATAAACGCCGCGTGCGGGAACTCGAAGGTGTAGTCGAAGACGCCCTTCACGCCCGTGAGCCAACGAAGATTGGCCTCGTCGCGTACCACGATAGCGTCATAGCCGCGCTCGACCATCAGGGCACGGACACGTTCGATACGACCGGCAGGACCGGCAGCAAACTCAGACATGCAGATTCCTTTCTTATTGTCTCTATAAAGACGGAACGGGTCTCAACCGAACGACGGAATCGCATGCGATCCGCAACCGATTGAAAACCCGCCCCTCAACATGATACGAAAGACGATGGATGTCAATAAATCTTAGAGAAGTTCTTTGCGAGAAGCCAAGTAGGCGTGAACATGGCGCTCAAGAACCTCGTCCTCAACGCTCGTTAAACGAATGGCGCCGAGTGCCGCGGGCAGCGGCAACATACTGCGGTTCGAGCGGGCGAACTGCTGCCTGCGGAACTCCTCGATAAACGCGGTGGGCTCCAGGTCGAAGGCAAGTTCCTCGATGCCAAAGTCCTCCAGGCAGTCATCGACCTCAAAGACGTAATCGATATCAAAGTCGCAGGCATCATGTGCTAGGCGCACCTCAAAGCGCATGCCCTCGGATAACAGCTGGTAGGCAGGGACCTGCGAAGCGGCATCGCCCAAGCAGGCGCGCAGGGTACACTCCCCCGTCTTGCCAAAATCGAGCGCATGGCGAGCGCTCGGGTTTGTGGCCATCAGTACGTCCTTACGGGCAGTCTGAGACCATTGAACGGCATTGACGAGCGCGACCTCCTCGCCCGCGAGAATCTCGGGGACGGTCTCAGTAAACTGATTCCAGCGGGACTTACTGCTCGAAAGCATGGTGCCAACAAGCACCACAAAGCCGAGCTTGAGGTCCTCGGGGTCCGCCTCACGAACAAGGTCGAGGTCACACACGACCAAGCCCGGTTCGGGACGGAACGCGATAGCGGGAAGCGCATTGGCCGACGAGGCGACGAGCGGCTTCATGGTCGTCGCGACCGTGAGCATGGCGTCGAAGGTCGTCGGCAACAGCGCGCACTCGGTTCGGCCGCACCACTGGTTGGCGCACCAGCTGACAACCGAGCAGGTTGCGGCATCGCCAACGGCGACAACCAGATCGTCGCAGGTAACGCCGTTGGCAGACAAGGCACCAAAGACGGTATCGGCATCGGCCAGCGTGGCACCGGCAGGCGAAACCTCAAGGACTAGCAGCGACACGGCAAAACCGGCGTCGACCAGCGCATGCTCGACAACCTCGCCATAGCGCTCAGATGTGGCGTCGTTCCAAACGACCATCGCGCGCTTAGGCTTGCCCACGGCCGAGGCAAACATACGCGACAGTTCATCGAACGCACCCAATCCGACACGGACATCGACGCTGCGGTTTTGGAAATTGATCAGTTGACGGCGAATCATAGCAGCCCACGCTCCAAAAGCATCTCGGCACAAAGGTAGGAAACGTCCTCGAAGGACTTGTTGCGAATATCAAGGGTAAGGTCGGCAGCCTGGCGATACAGCGGACGGCGATGCTCAAACAGGCGCGCGGCATGCTCAGGCGAGCGGAAATCGGGGCGCGTGTCGGACCGACGAATCTGGCGAATCGAATCCTCGAAGTCGCCCTCGAGGTACACGCACGTACCCATTTCGTGCATCAGCTCAATATTCACCGGTGTCTCGACGATACCGCCCCCGCACGAAACCAACAGGCTGCGCTCACTTTGGAGCGAACGGAGCGCCGAGGTCTCGAGCTCGCGAAAACGATCCTCGCCCTCGGTCTCAAAAATCTCGGTTACCGACTTGCCGCAACGGCGCACGACCAGGCGGTCGGTATCGATAAAACGCCGCTTGAACATGGTGCCGACGTTGCGCGCGAGCGTCGACTTGCCCGCGCCCAAAAAGCCGATAAAGAAGATATGGTCGCAGCCGTGTTTGGTGTGCTGGGACATAGCGAGACCTATTCCTCGCAGGGAAGGTCGCGCAGGGCCCGGCGCTCAAAGATACGGAAGATCTGCGTATACCACAGGTCCTGCGTCGCCTGCGGCTTTACCAGGATGGTATCGACGCCGGCGAAATTACCGCTCCACACGTCAGTGTAGAGCTGATCACCGATCAGCACCGCCTCGTCGACCGTGGCGCCGAGGCGCTTAAGACCCGCCTTGAGGGCAAACGGCGCCGGCTTCATGGCGTGGCTGATGGCCTCGAGTCCCAGCTCGCGTGCAGAGCTCATGACCTGGTCGCGATGCCAGTTGTTGGACACCATGCACAGCTTAAAACCCTTGGCGCGGGCGGCGTCGAGCCAAGCGGAAACCGCGGTGGGAACCTGCTCGGTGTCGCGCGGCACCAAGGTGTTATCGCGATCGAGCAGAATGGCGCGTTTACCGTCGGCCCACAGGGTATCAAGGTCGATGCGATCGACCGAGACAACGTATCGTTTGGGGCTAAAAATCCTCATGTTAATTCCAAGACTGTTGATGCTCTTCGTAGGTTTGCGAGAAGTACTCCTCGTCCTGCGTAATGTAGAAATACAGGTCCTCGGAGTTGGTCGGCTCAAGCGTGGCCTTGAGTGCCTCGAGCGACGGAGAGCAGATGGGCGTGGGCGGCAGACCCTCGTGTTTATAGGTGTTATACAGACTATCGCTCTGCAGGTCGTCGGCGGTAACCTCGCCACCGGTGACATACATCATGGTCGCATCGCTGTTGAGGTAACGCAGACCATCGAGCTTGCCGGCCAAGCGGTTGTAGAACACCGATGCCACATGCGCGCGCTGATCGGCATTGAGACCCTCGCGCTCGACGATGGAGGCAAGGTTGACGATGTCGTAGTCGGACATCTCCACACCGTAGCGCTCCTTGATCTTGGCTTCGCAGCTCGCAAAGTCAATCGACTTGTACTCGGTCTTAAACTGATCGAGCATAGCGCGAACCACGTCATCGGCCGTCGGCGAATCACCCAACGAATAAGTCTTGGGGAACAAGAAGCCCTCGAGCGAGTCGTTGGCGGCGCCCTTAAGGAAGCTATAGTCGTCCACGTAGTTGGAGGCCTTGGCCTGGTTGAGGAAGTCTTCCTTAGAGATGCTGTCGTAAGCCTGGGCCACACGGTCGGCGACTTGATCGACCGTTAGGCCCTCAGGGATTGTCAGCGCATTGGAGCCCGCGTTGGGGCCTTCTATGAGCTGCTGAACAACCTTGGTCGCATCCATGAGTGTGGTGAACGAATAATCACCAGGCTTGAGCGACATATCGGCGTTGAGCTTCTTCACCGCCGCATAATAATCCTTGGGATTTTCGACGATATGGTTCTCGGAGAGAATCGAGGCGATAGTATCGCCCGAAGCACCATCGGGAATGGTCACCGTAACCTGCTGACCAGCCGTGACCTTGGTATCCCCACCGGCAAAGAAGCCCTTGACGGCCGGTACGACAAAGAAAGCGATCGCAGCAAGCGCGAGCACCGACACTACAACGCCGATGATCATGGGACCCGGAGAACTCTTCTTTTGAGCACCGCGACGAGCATGCGTGTTGTAGCTCGAGCGGGTCGCCGGAGCAACGCCATGCGAACCGCGAGCGTGATGCGAATGCGATTGGGGGGCCTGCGTTCGCTGGGTAGGTGCCTGCTGCTTAAAGCGGGTGCCGCCTGCAGGCTGGGCCGTACGAGCAGTGGGCTGCTGAGCCGCGTGAGAAGCCGAATGCTGAACCGAACGAGCAGAAGGCTGCTGACCCGTCCGTTGAACAGGTTGGGCCGAACGAGAGAAGGACTGCGCCGGGCGCGCGGCAGGCTGAGCTACGCGCTGCGTCGGCAGTGCCGGACGCTGGCCAGGCTGGGCAGGGCGCGACGCCGGCTGCTGTGTACGATTCGGCTGGCGCGGATCGGAAGCACTAGGCATGCGAAACCTCCTCGTTTTTACGATCGAGCCACGTCTGCAAAAACAGGCTGGCGGCAATCATGTCGATCTTGCCCCTCATCTGCTTTTCGTTGAGTCCCTGCTCGCGCAGGATACGCTTGGCCTCTTGCGAGGACAGACGCTCGTCCTCAAACTCCAACGGAAGATCGAGCTCGTCGGCAATCTTTTGCGCCACAGCGGCAACGCGCTCGGCCTGAGGGCCGGGCTCACCGGCCATGGTCAGGGGACGTCCGCTTACCAGGATATCGGGCTCATAGTCCTCCACCAGGTAGCGGAACGTCTTGGCCATACCGGTGACCTCGGCAGCCGGAAGCACCTTGACAGGCATCGCCATCTTGCCATCACGGCTCGAGACGGCGATGCCAATCCTGGTCTCCCCTATGTCCAGCGCAAGCGCAACCACAGCGACTTCTTAGATTCTTAGGCGCCGAGCGCGGTCTTAGCGGCCGCGAGGGCATCGGCGATGCCGGCAGCGTTCTTGCCACCGGCCTGGGCCATGTTGGGACGACCGCCACCGCGACCGTCGACCAGACCCGCGATCTGCTTGATCACGTTACCGGCGTGGAAACCGGCCTTGACGGCGTCATCGGAGCCGGCAGCGAGCAGGGCCGGAGTGCCCTTCTCAGTCACGCTGGCAACAACGCAGGCGACAGGGCCGGCGACCTTCTGGTGCACGGTATCCCAAACGTTGCGCAGGTCAGCGGCCTCGAGACCCTGAAGCTCAGCAACAACGAGCTTGTAGCCATTCAGCTCGACGGCGCCCTCGATGGCGCTGGAGATGGCGTCGGAGGAGCCACCGGTCAGAGCCTTCTTGAGCTTATTGGACGTCTCGCGCAGCTCGGCCTGCAGGTTCTCCACGCGAGCGGGAACCTCGTCGACGCGGCACTTGAGCGCAGTAGCAGCGGCGTCAACGAGTGCCAGGCGGTCGGCCATATAGTCGAGGGCACCCTTAGAGGTCACGGCCTCGATACGGCGGACATTGGAGCCCGTGGAGGACTCGGAAATGATCTTGAACAGGCCGATCTCGGCGGTGTTGGCAGCGTGTGTGCCACCGCAGAGTTCGCGGGAGAACGGCTGGTCCTCAGCGCCCACGGAGACAACGCGGACGACGTCGCCATACTTCTCGCCAAACAGGGCGACAGCGCCGGCAGCCTTAGCATCGTCGATGCCCATGACACGGGTCACGACCGGCTTGGAAGCGAAGATCTGCTGGTTGACCAGGTCCTCGACAGCCTTGAGCTGCTCGGAGGACAGGGCCTCGAAGTGTGTAAAGTCAAAGCGCAGGTGCTCGGGCGTCACCAGCGAGCCGGCCTGGGAGACGTGCTCGCCCAGGACCTGCTTAAGGGCAGCGTCGAGCAGGTGCGTGGCGGTGTGGTTGCGGCGCAGGAAGCCACGGCGCTCGGCGTCGAGCGCGGCGGTCACAGCGGCACCGACGGTCAGCGTGCCCTCGGCAACGTGCGCGACGTGGGCATACAGGCCGTTGTGGTTCTTGGTATCGGAAACGGTAAGAACAACGCCCTCGGCGGAAAGCTTTCCGGCATCGCCCTGCTGGCCACCCATCTCGGCGTAGAACGGGGTGCGGTCGAGCACGACCTCGACGTCCTCGCCGGCGGCAGCGGACTCGACGGACTCGCCGTTGCGCACGATGGCGACAACCTTGGCGCCCTCGATCACATCGTTGTCATAGCCGTCGAACTCGGTCGCTGCGACCTTGTCGGAAAGCTCGACCCACACATCGTTGAAGCTGCCCCAGGCATCGCCCTTTGCGTTAGCGCGGGCGCGGGCCTTCTGGTCCTCCATGCAGGCGGTAAAGCCGTCCATGTCGACATCGTGGCCAGCGGTGCCGGCGATCTCGACGGTCAGGTCGATGGGGAAACCAAAGGTGTCGTGCAGCTTAAAGGCAACATCGCCCGGAAGCACAGCACCCTCGGCAAGCGCTGCCAGGGCCTCATCCAGGTAGACGCGACCGTTGTCGAGCGTCGTGGAGAAACGCTCCTCCTCGGAGGCGACGATACCCTTGACGAGCGCGACGTTCTTGAGCAGCTCAGGATAGGCCTCGCCCATCTGAGCGTTGACCTCGTCGATGAACTTGGTCAGGAAGGCACCCTCGATACCCAGCAGGCGACCGTGGAACACGGCACGGCGGAGCAGACGGCGAAGGACGTACTCGCGACCCTCGTTACCGGGGAGGATGCCGTCGGAAATCATAAAGTCGACGGCACGGGAGTGATCGGCGATGATGCGCAGCGAGCGGCTGGCGCCGGAGTAATCATCGGCGTCATAGGTCTTGCCGCTGATCTCCTCGCCCAGCTTGATGAGATGCTGCATCAAGTCGCCGTCGTAATTGGCGGTCTTGTGCTGCATGATGGCGGCCATGCGCTCCAGGCCCATGCCCGTATCGAGGTTGCGGTGCGGCAGCTCCGGCATGGAGCCGTCCTCCTGACGGTCGTACTGGGTAAACACAAGGTTCCAGAACTCAAGGAAGCGGTCGCAGTCGCAGCCAGGCTTGCAGTCGGGGCTGCCGCAGCCGACCTCCTCGCCCATGTCAAAGTAGATCTCGGAGCACGGACCGCAGGGGCCGGTGGGGCCAGCGGCCCAGAAGTTGTCGTCCTCGCCCAGGCGGGAGATGTGGTCCTCGGCAACGCCCAGAGAACGCCACACGTCGTGGGTCTCGTCGTCCTCGGTAAAGACGGTAAAGTACAGGCGGTCGAGCGGCAGCTTGAACTCCTTGGTGATGAGCTCAAAGGCCCATGCGCAAGCCTGCTCCTTGGAGACGCCGCCAAAAGAGAAATCGCCGAGCATCTCAAAGAACGACAGGTGACGGCCGTCCTCGCCGATGCAGTCGATGTCGTTGGTGCGGACGCACTTCTGGCAGGAGATCGCGCCAATCTCCTTCATGGTCTTCTTGCCCTGGTAGTACTCCTTAAACTGGTTCATGCCGGCGTTGGCAAGCAGCAGCGAAGGATCGTCGGGGACGAGGGACGAAGAAGGATAGAGCTTAAGACCGCGCTCCTCAAAGAAGTTGAGGAACTTGGAGCGAATCTCGGCCGTAGTCATTGACGGGTAGTCAGCACTCATAGAGGGAATCTCCTCGGTTTCACATCGAAACAGTTCAAACGTAACGATATTACCATCCCACCGCGCAAGTGCAAAAAAGAGGGCCGGCACAATGCCGGCCCTTCAGCGAAATTGCATGTTAGTGCGTATGAATGTTAACCCGAATTACCCCGCTAGTTGTCGTCATCGTCCATGGAGCCATCGATGCCGGTTTTGGTGTCGTCCGAGTTGGAGTCATCGTCCTTGGCGAAGGGATTCTTGAAGAAGCCCGTGGCATCGGGTTGCAAACCCGAGAGCTTGATCCAGGGATTATCGAGCTCGGGCTTGGGCATGGCCTTGGCCTCGGGCGCAGTCTCGTTGCCGATGAGCTCGGACTCGTAGATGAAAGTGTCGTCGCCGAGCGCGTCGTAGGCGGCGACCGGATTGCCATCGGCATCGCGGTACGGTGTGCCCTTAAACACGGCGCCGTCATAGGCCACAAGCTGGCGGCCGGTCTCATTCTCAAAATAGTACACGAAGATACCCTTGAGGGCCGCACACAGCGGGATGGCAATAATCATGCCGATGGGACCCATGAGTGCCGAGCCAATAACGAGCGCCGTGAGGCTCATGATGGGATGCACCTGCACCGAGCTCTGCATGACCTTAGGCGAAATCACGTTATCGGTGACGTTTTGCGCCACCATCGTCACGATGAGCGTCCATAACGCCAACATGGGGCTGAACATGAAACCGAGCACTGTGGCGATTGCTGCGCTCACCCAAGGACCGACGACCGGAACCAAATGCATGATGCCGGTAAAGATAGCCATGAGCGCCGCATACGGATGACCGATGATCATAAAACCGATAAAGGCGAGGAAACCACCGCAGATGGACGTCACGACCATACCGCGCATGTAGCCACCGACAGAGCGAGAAAGGATGGCGACCATAAAGCGGTACGAGGTCTCCTTCTCCTGACCGATGATGGTGCAGACCTCGTGGTGCATGCGAGGGTAGTCGCAGGCCATCCAGTACGCAAGCACCAGACCAAGGAAGATCACGAACAACTGCGAGGCCGTATTAGTGATGAGCGGGAACACACCGCGGCCAAGCTCGGCAGCGATCTGAGACACATACTTCGATGCCACGGCAACCAGCGACGAAAGATTATCGTCCAAATACTCCTTGAGCGGCGTGTTGTTGAGCGTCTTGGCATGCGAGATCATCTCATTGAGGTCGCCACCCGCAACACGAAGCTGCTCGGGCAGGCGGCTCAGGACTTCCATGATCTGACCAAAGAGAATCGGCGACAAGATGCAAACGACACCGACGAGCACGGCAACAACAACAATAAGCGCGATAAGCGAACCGATGCCGCGATTCACGCCATGGTGCTCGAGCCAGTTGGTGATCGGGGACATCACAAAGGCAATGATGGAACCAACAGCGAGAAACTCGATAACCGGCGCCAGGATGCCCATAAGGTTAAAGATGACAGCGGCGATGACAATGCAGCCGACAACAGCCCAAATGCGAAGCGTCAGAATGCGGGTGTCGCGCAGCACGCGATCGGTTTGTTGGGGGCGCTCACTCATGAACGAATCATCACTCCGTCGGGGTCGATCTTGTCCTGAATCTTCTTAAGTGTGCGGCGCAGCAGACGCGAAACCTGCACCTGAGAAATACCCAGCTTCTTGGCGATCTCGATCTGGGTCATGCCCTTCACAAAGCGCAGCTCGATCACCTCGCGCTCGCGCGGCGAGAAATCACGGATGGCTTCCTCAATCACTAGGCGGTCATCTGTAAAGTCGAGCTCGTTGTCGTCGTCGGCGTAACGGTCGAGAATCGAGGGGGCATCATCGGAATCGGACGCACCAGGAGCCTCGATGGGCACCGAGGTATAGGCCGAAGACGATTCCATGGCCTCCAGCACCTCATCGACCGTCACGTCCAAGTACTCAGCGATCTCCTCAACCTTGGGCGAACGCTGCAGCTCGTTGGTAAGTTTGTCAGTAGCCTGGTTGACCTTGGCCGAGAGCTCCTGCAGACGACGCGGTACGCGCACGCTCCAGCCCTTGTCGCGGAAATGGCGTTTGATCTCACCCAGGATAGTGGGTGTCGCAAACGTTGTGAACTCGAGCCCGCGCTCAGGGTCAAAGCGGTCGATAGCCTTGAGCAAACCCAGATAGCCGACCTGCATGAGGTCGTCGAGCGGCTCGCCGCGATTCTTAAATTTGTTGGCAAGAAACCTTACCAGGTTCATATGGGACATGACGAGCTGCTCACGGGCGTCCGGATCACCGGTCTCCTTGTAACGACGAAACAGCTCGCGGGTTTTCTCCTTGTCCCAAGCGGTCTTGCCGCTCCGGGAACGTTCGGTCATATTAGATATCCGCCTTGAGGTCGAGGGAAAGCGTCAGGGGCGCCGCAGTCTTTTCGTAGGAGTCGCACACGCTCGCGAGGATGAGCTCGGCATACACCGCAGCCTGGTCGTCTTCATCGACCGTAGACTGGTCGCCGAAGGTAATAGTCATGCCAACGTGGGTCTCATCGACATCGAATTTGATGGTGATGTCATCGCAGTCGACCGCGGTGCAACCAAAGATGAAAGCCTCCTCAGCAGCCATGCGGATGTCCTCGATGCGATCGACAGACATAGAGCACAGGGCACCAACGTTGGCTGCCGTCATGCGCACAAGGCGAGCGAGACGCGGGTCACCGGCAACGGTCAGCGTGATAGGGCAGGTTGCTTCGCTACTCATCGCAGGACTCCTCAGAGGTCTCGGCGGGCGTATAGGTGTAATACTGAGCAGGCTTGGCTGCGGGCTTCTGAGCCGCATCCGCACCATCGGCGGCCTCGTCCTCAGCCTCACCAATCAAAACGCGCTCGGTAGGCTGCTCGGCCTCGGCGGCGGCAGCGGCGAGCTTGCGATCGGCGTCGGCTGCAGGAGTCTTCACCTTATTGAAGAGCTTCTGCACGGCGCCGGCCGCAGAATCAGTCACGCTCGACACGGCATTACTGGCCTCGGCCATGCTGCCCGTGACCTCGGAAATATCGCGAACGACCGCCTCAACCTCAACGAGGTTGGACGTCAGGGCGTCAACGGCAGTCTTGCTCGACTTGAGGAGCGGCTCCACCTGGGCAAGTGCCGGCGTAAGCTCATCAACGGCGCCATCGAGCTTTGCCACCACGGGCTGTGCCTCGGCGAGCGTGTTGTTGAGGTCGCTCACCGTCTTGTCGAGCGAGTCGACGACGGTGCGGGTCTTGCGCAGCGTGAGCGCGAGCTCAATAACAGCCCACACGCCGGCAACGGCGAGCAGCAGCAAGGCGATTTGAATGGGACTCATACAAGCCTCCCAAAGGAATCGAAATACAGACGCTGTTTATGGTACCCCAAAGAAGGGGAAAGTTACCCAAAGGGAATGCGCGAGGCGCCAATGACCTACTTGGGAGCGTTGCCGCTACGGTCGCGCTCGCTTTGCTCCACACGCCACTCTTCCCAGCCGCGACCGGCAGGCTGCCAGAACGCGCCGCGCTCCAGTCCCTCGGGCAAATAGCGCTGATCAACCCAGCCTTCGGGATAATCATGCGGATACTTATACACACCGTACTCGTCGCTGCCCGGGCGATGACGGTCGCGCAGATAACTCGGCACTTCGCGCAGCCCACTTGAATGGATATCGGCCAGCGCCGCATCGATCGAGGCCTCGCACGCGTTGGATTTTGGCGCCAAGCACACATAGAGCGCAGCCTGAGCCAGGTTAATGCGACATTCGGGATAGCCAATGACCTCGGCGGATTTAAACGCAGCATGTGCCACCAAAAGCGCCTGCGGATCGGCGTTACCGACGTCCTCCGAGGCCTGAATCATAATGCGGCGAGCGATAAACTTAGGATCCTCCCCTGCGTCAATCATACGCGCGAGCCAATAGATCGTGGCATCGGGGTCGCTTCCGCGCATAGACTTGATGAACGCACTGATAATGTCGTAGTGCATGTCGCCGTTTTTGTCGTACGAAAAACCACGACGCGGGTTGGCGATCTTAACGTCATCCACGGTGATGGGATAGCGCTCCCCCGCCGCCGGCGCTGGCGTCCCTTCCGTATCGGGACGCGTGACGGCAATCTCGCTCGCAAGCTCGAGCGTCGTGAGCGCCGATCGAGCGTCGCCCGCAGCCAGCGTACAAATGGTCTTAACCGTATCCTCATCGGCCGAGAACTTACCGTTCAGACCATGCGGAGCCTCGAGCGCACGCTCGATCAGTGTGGCAATGTCCTCGTCCTTAAGGTGTTCAAGTTCCACAACACGACCACGCGAAAGCAGCGCCGAATTGACCTCAAAGTACGGGTTCTCCGTCGTGGCACCAATCATAATGACGGTACGGTTCTCAACCGCATGCAGTAAGGCATCCTGTTGTGACTTCGAAAAGCGATGAATCTCGTCGATAAACAGGATGGTACGACGGTCATACGTATTCAGGCGAGTCTTTGCCTCGTCGATCACGCGACGCAGGTCCTTCACGGTACCCGTGACGGCGCTGACCTCGACAAACTCGCTCTTGGTATGGTTGGCGATAATATGGGCCAGCGTCGTCTTACCCGTACCGGCAGGCCCGTACAGAATCACGCTCGAAAGCACGTCGTGCTCGATCGCGGCACGCAACCATGAGCCCTTACCGACGGCCTTTTGCTGACCCACGTACTCATCGAGCGAATTGGGGCGCATGCGCACCGCAAGCGGCGCATTCTGAAAGGAACGCTCGCGCGTCGAAGCAGAAAAAAGGTCGTCCATAGCCATCCCGTGCATCAATCAAAAACGTTTTCCACTAACAGTATACCGAATATATACGAACTACCGTTCGTTAATATAGGTACGGTGCGGAAACTTCAACCCCGGGAACAACTTGCTCGTCAGCTCGCAGAAATAGCCGTCCGTCATGCTCGAAATGTAATCCACTACGGTCTGATCTTTATCGTCCTGCCAGGCATAGACGCGATCGTAGTAGGAAAGCTGCTGCTCAATGCGAGAAATATGGTGCTTAAAGATGTACGAGGACTCATCGCCTTCGTTTATATCCTGCAGGCAACGATCATAAAGTTTATCGAAGGCCTCGCGCAGCTCCGCCTCGGAGTCGCCTTCGATGCCGCCCTTGCTATAGATCTTCTCGTAGTTCTCGCGCTTGGCACGGCGGATTTCCTCAAACAGGTCCTCGCTCATCTCGATGCGCGGCTTGCCATAGCTGTGCTCAACGATATCGATGGAGGCATGCGTAAGGATCCAGCTGTTGTAAGCCCCGCCCAGGCCATCGTCAAACGCGTCGGGCGCCAGCAGGCCCGCCGCAATGGCGTCTTGGCGATCGCGTCCAACATAGGCAAGGATATCCGAGATGCGAACCACGCAGCCTTCGAGCGTCATGGGACGCAGGTGCTCAATGGCGCCATAGCCCGTGGCAATGCAGTCCTCGACAGTTCGGTCGAACTGGTCAAAGGAGCCCATGTCCGAGAGCTCAAACTCGCGCTGCTCGTACTCGCCGTTATGGCACAACACGCCGTCGAGCGTCTGGAGCGACACATTGCGGCCATATAGGGCATCGAGCACACGGACCGACTGCACGTTATGGAAAAAGAAGCGGCCGGTACGCTCATGATAGATATCGTTGAGGAAGCGCTCGCCGGCATGGCCGAAAGGCGTGTGTCCCAAGTCGTGGCCCAGACCAATCGCCTCGATCAGATCGCAATTGAGCCCCAGAGCGCGCCCGATATCGCGAGCGATACGCGAGACGAGCTGCACGTGAAGGCCACGACGCGACAGGTCGTCGTTGCTGCGAAAGCTGAAGACCTGTGTTTTACCGGCGTATCGCGCGTACGCAGGCAGATGAAGAATCTTTTCGGCATCGCGCATAAAGGCCGGACGCATGAGTGTGCCTTGGTCTGCGGCTCGATCAACACGACGGATGGCCTGGTCATCGTTGCATCGATAAGGATCAACGACACCCGAGGCGCGGTCGGCGGCGATACGTTCGACCAGCTCGGGCGACAACGCCGCGGGAATGCGATCCATGCGCGCCTTGATGGCGGCTGTCTCTTGATTGGTTGCCATAGCATGCTCCTTAAAAAGGGCGCGCAAACGGTTACAGTGTGCAGCCCACGACCTCGATTATGGCAAAAATCGGCACCAAAAACGGGAGCAATGGCAGGGAGCGCGATTTTGTGATGAGGCAGGTGATGGCAAGCGCCAGGAGCGAGGCAGCAAATGCCACGATGCCACCCATAGGATCGAGCGTGCAAAGCGCGAAGAGCGCCTTGACATCTCCCATGCCAATGCCCGAGGTTTGGCGAAGACGACGCCAGAGGGACTCAGTCAGCACGAGAGCAAGATACACGATGACGGCAAGACCTGCGTGGTCAAGCGTTGTGTTAACACCCTTGTCGAGCCAAACGCCCGCAAAAGCCGCCACGGCACATGCGCCGGCAAGCTCATTGGGAAACCGTCGCTCTCGGGCATCAATGACCGCGCCGGCAAAGATGCAAATCCAAAACGGGATATAGAACATCGAAACTCCCTCAACTGAGCGATCAAATACAAAAACCACCACAAAGGTGCCTGTGAACTGCGCCCCGAAACTTGGACTGAATAAATAGCGACTACGCCGCAAGGGCCT
>NZ_WQPK01000061.1 GCF_018785265.1 Collinsella aerofaciens
AAGAAGATCAACCCCATGGTGCTGATCGTGGCCACCATGGTCGTGGGCATCATCGGCGCGTTCTTCGGCGTGCTGGCGTAGGTTCCTGCGTTTTATTCTGCCCCCAAGGGAAACGGCGACCCATTGCGGTCGCCGTTTTTTATTACCGAAAGCTAGCTGGAGGTGCTTCGTGATTCGATCTGACAATTCACCCGATAATGGCGTGAGCGGGGCGATGTATCTATTTGGCACGGCGCTCTTGTGGAGTTTTATCGGCATCCTCGTTCGCGCCAATTCGCAGTCAGCTCTTTTGATCGGTGCCGTTACGGCAATATTTATGGCGCTCTTTATCCTGCTCGTTGGCAGGCCCGTCCTCCGCGTCAGCCGTCTTATTGTCCTTGTGGCCGTCTGCAACTTCGTGACGGGCACCACGTTTAACTTTGCCAACCAGCTCACGACGGTCGGCAACGCGATCGTTCTGCAGTACACCTCGATGATTTTCGTTATCGTGTATCAATCGCTCGCAACTCGCACGTTGCCCTCACCTGCGAAGATTGCCTCCGTGGTGGTTGCCTTTACGGGTATGGGACTTTTCTTTTTAGGCGATTTGAGTGCCGAGGGCATGCTCGGCAACCTGCTTGCCGTCATTTCGGGCGCCACCTTTGGGCTGTGTTTCTTTTTGAACTCTCGCCCCGATGCGTCGCCCATGGTGTCCTCGCTCATCTCCTGCGGTATCTCGATGCTGCCGATCGTCTATTTTGCCGGCGCCCTAGACTCCGTGAGACCATTTGAGTGGGGACTCATGCTGGTGCATGGGCTTTTTTGCAGTGGCCTTGCGAGCGTGCTGTATGCCAAGGGGATTGCGCGCACTAACGCGTTTGCGGCCAACTTGGTCTGCATGAGCGAGGTCGTGCTCGCTCCCTGCTGGTCGGCGCTCCTCTTTGGCGAGGTCTTTCGCTGGAACGAGTTTTTGGGCGCGGCGATAATCGTTTTGGTGATTGTAGGCAACTTGGCATACGATGCCTTTGGCGATGGCTTTCTGGTGGCGCTTGTCCGCCATCGAAACAAAGAGCGCGCCTGATGGGATACGTCTGCCGTTTACGGTAAAAAACACCCCGCTGAGCGAGTGGTATTAAATAGTAAGAACCTGCATATCTATAATTGGTATCAAATCATTTGTACCTGGCATGGGTGTTCGCAGCACACCAGGTACGCTTCGAGCCGTGTGATCGAACTCCCGGAATTGATATCAACAACGCGCGCGGCGGGTGTGACGACGGTTCGATATTCCTTATTGGGAGGAATTATGCTTGTCCAAGCAATCCTCGTCGGCTTAGTCGGAGCGTTTGGATGCCTCGACTACCAGCTCGGCACCCTCTACGCATTCCGCCCCATCGTCCTGTGCCCGCTCGTGGGCCTGGTGCTGGGGGACCTGCAGACTGGCCTTGCCGTAGGTGCAAGCCTTGAGCTGCTGTTCATGGGCTCGATCTCCATCGGCGCCTACGTGCCGCCTAACGAAACCGTCGGCGGCGTGCTCGCCTGCGCGTTTGCCATTCAGCTCGGTCAGGGTACCGAGACGGCCATCGCACTCGCCATGCCCATCGCCGTCCTTTCGCTGACGATCGGCAACATTACCAACGCTCTGTTCGCCGTGTTTGTCGACATGGCAGACAAGTTCGCCCTCAAGGGAAACCTCAAAGGCATCTACGCCGTTCATTGGGGACTTGGACTTTGGGGCTGCCTCGAGTACTTCCTGCTGTGTGGCGGCGCCTTCTATCTGGGTTCCGGCGCCATCCAGGGCCTGCTCGACTTCATCCCGCCCTTTGTGATTGACGGTTGCGGCGTTGCCGCCAACATCCTGCCGGCCATGGGCTTCGCCATGCTCGGCCGCCTGGTGCTCACCAAGCAGCTCGTGCCCTT
>NZ_WQPK01000062.1 GCF_018785265.1 Collinsella aerofaciens
GCTCATGAAGAGTTCCTCGAGGTCCTGCCCGGGTCGAAGAGCATCCTCGTAGGCGAGGCGCCCCCCGTAGATGATGCCGATGGTGTCCGCCATCTGCTGCACCTCGGAGAGGATGTGGCTCGAGACGATCACCGTCGTACCCGCCGCTGCGAAGCCGCGGATCTGGTCGCGCAGCTCCTCGATGCCGATGGGGTCGAGGCCGTTGGTGGGCTCGTCGAGCACGAGCAGGCGTGGCCG
>NZ_WQPK01000063.1 GCF_018785265.1 Collinsella aerofaciens
GGCTAAAGCCCCGACGGGAGGGGATGGCTCCGCGGCCCATCAGGTAGACGGCGGGGTGACGGCCCACCGTGCCGACAACGGGTAGCCGGGTTGAGAGACCGACCGGCCAGATTGGGACTGAGACACGGCCCAGACTCCTACGGGAGGCAGCAGTGGGGAATCTTGCGCAATGGGGGGAACCCTGACGCAGCGACGCCGCGTGCGGGACGGAGGCCTTCGGGTCGTAAACCGCTTTCAGCAGGGAAGAGTCAAGACTGTACCTGCAGAAGAAGCCCCGGCTAACTACGTGCCAGCAGCCGCGGTAATACGTAGGGGGCGAGCGTTATCCGGATTCATTGGGCGTAAAGCGCGCGTAGGCGGCCCGGCAGGCCGGGGGTCGAAGCGGGGGGCTCAACCCCCCGAAGCCCCCGGAACCTCCGCGGCTTGGGTCCGGTAGGGGAGGGTGGAACACCCGGTGTAGCGGTGGAATGCGCAGATATCGGGTGGAACACCGGTGGCGAAGGCGGCCCTCTGGGCCGAGACCGACGCTGAGGCGCGAAAGCTGGGGGAGCGAACAGGATTAGATACCCTGGTAGTCCCAGCCGTAAACGATGGACGCTAGGTGTGGGGGGACGATCCCCCCGTGCCGCAGCCAACGCATTAAGCGTCCCGCCTGGGGAGTACGGCCGCAAGGCTAAAACTCAAAGGAATTGACGGGGGCCCGCACAAGCAGCGGAGCATGTGGCTTAATTCGAAGCAACGCGAAGAACCTTACCAGGGCTTGACATATGGGTGAAGCGGGGGAGACCCCGTGGCCGAGAGGAGCCCATACAGGTGGTGCATGGCTGTCGTCAGCTCGTGTCGTGAGATGTTGGGTTAAGTCCCGCAACGAGCGCAACCCCCGCCGCGTGTTGCCATCGGGTGATGCCGGGAACCCACGCGGGACCGCCGCCGTCAAGGCGGAGGAGGGCGGGGACGACGTCAAGTCATCATGCCCCTTATGCCCTGGGCTGCACACGTGCTACAATGGCCGGTACAGAGGGATGCCACCCCGCGAGGGGGAGCGGATCCCGGAAAGCCGGCCCCAGTTCGGATTGGGGGCTGCAACCCGCCCCCATGAAGTCGGAGTTGCTAGTAATCGCGGATCAGCATGCCGCGGTGAATGCGTTCCCGGGCCTTGTACACACCGCCCGTCACACCACCCGAGTCGTCTGCACCCGAAGTCGCCGGCCCAACCGTCAAGGGGGGAGGCGCCGAAGGTGTGGAGGGTGAGGGGGGTGAAGTCGTAACAAGGTAGCCGTACCGGAAGGTGCGGCTGGATCACCTCCTTTCTAGGGAGATAAATCTTCTAGAGAGATCAACTTAACTCGAATAGAGGGCAGGAGCCCGTCCGGTGGATGTCGCCCGGAGTAAGTCCCCGCAGCACCCGGTCCCCGGGGTCGCACCCGCGTACCTTGAGAGCCGCATAGCGATAGGAGAGAGATGGAAGATCCAATTCTTCCAGACTCGATTCTTTTCTGCGATTTATCAGACAGAATGATAGCAATCATTCATCCGATCCAAACAAGAAGAATTCACTTATATATGAGTGAGGAGCATCTGATCGCGAGCACAGT
>NZ_WQPK01000064.1 GCF_018785265.1 Collinsella aerofaciens
CGGGGGCTGTCGCCCGAGCAGATGGCGGCGCGCAACGGCGGGCCCGTGGACCTGTCGCCGTCGACCATCTACCGCTGGGTCTCGGCGGGCTACGACGGCATGACCAACATGGAGCTCAGGCGCAAGGTCGGCTACAGGCCGAGGAAGCGCGCCGCGGGCCGGGCGGCCACGCGCCGCTCCGCCCGCAGGTCGCATGCCGCGTTCCTCGCCCTCGGGGAGGACGCGTGCGCCGCGGCCTGGGAGATGGACACCGTCGAGGGGGCCCGGGAGGACTCCGCCTGCCTGCTCACGCTGCTGCACCGCCCCAGCAGGCTCCAGCTCGCGCTGCCGCTGGAGGAGAAGACCGCCGGGTGCGTCGCGGACGCCCTGGAGGGCATCCGGGCCGTCCTCGGCGCCGACGGGACGCGCCGCGTGTTCCGCGCCGTCCTCACCGACAACGGCGCCGAGTTCTCCGACGAGGCGGCGGTCGCGGCGCTGCTCGGCGAGGGGCCGGGCGAGACGAGGCTGTTCTACTGCGACCCCAGGCGCAGCGACCAGAAGGGCGCCTGCGAGCGCAACCACGTCGAGATCAGGAAGCTGCTGCCCAAGGGCGCCGGAATCAGGTTCGACCGGCTCGCCCCGGCCGACCTGGCGCTGGCCATGTCGCACGTGAACTCCGAGCCCCGCGGCGCACTCGGCTTCGCGACGCCCGCGCGCGCCTTCAGGGCGATGCTCGGGGAGGACGCGGCGGCGCTGCTGGACGCCTACGGCGTGGGGGACGTGCCGCTCGGCGACCTCGACCTGACGCCGGGGCTCATCGAGAGGGCGCGCGCAGAGAGGGGCGATGCCCCGCTGGCCTAGCCTGGAAGAAAACGGAATAGACGGACCGACCGTCCGGCTGAGTCTGGGAAGAGGTGCCGGGCGGCGGGCGGAGCATGGCCACCGGACCCATCGAAACACATCTCCACCGTTCCTTCAACTGGGAAAACGGCGCCCCCGGACCCCAGGAGGGGCCGCGGGGGCGTTCGGCTAACTGCGGGA
>NZ_WQPK01000007.1 GCF_018785265.1 Collinsella aerofaciens
TCAGATTCTAGGACGAAGGCCGTTCTTCGTTAAACGGGCGCTAGAGCGTCACCCTTACACCAACATTTTCGACGCGATCGGATAGATTGAGACGCACGGGCTTTCGATGCGCCTGTCGGCTCGGCATTTCGCAATTCATTAGACACGCGGAGCGCGTGGTTTGGGATTAACGAAAGGAATCAGCATGTCTCTGTTCCATAGCGATAACGAAAAGGAAGAAAAGCACAGCGGAATACTCGGTGCCTTTTCTGTCGACAATATCAAATGGGAGCCTGGCAACAACGAAGATGCCTCGCTTGTCTCATTCCGCTATCCCTACGAGGATTTCCCCAACGGGTCCTATCTTCAGGTTGCGCAATCGCAGATTGCCGTTTTTACCAACAATATGGGGGCGGGCAGTTCTACTGACGCTACGGGTGCCGGCGATTCTCAGGTAAGCGTGTTTGTCGGTCCGTGCAAGATCAAGCTCGACACGGGAGACAGCCGATTCGCCCCGTTCCGCAATGCCGCTCATTCGCTTACCGGCGGTAGCTCGGCGTTTCATTCCGTTGTGTACTTTATCAATACCAACTACATGAACGAGCTACGCTGGGGCACGACCGAGCCCATCATCGTTCAAGACCCTGAGGAAGACGTCAACGTTCACGTTCGCGCCTTCGGTTTGTTTGGCGTGCATATCGAACAGAACGATTTGAGTCTGGTTCCCATTCAGGCGAGGAAGTTCCTTGTTAAGGTCGTGGGCACGCGAGATCGCTATACACGAGAAGAACTTACCTCCTTTATGCGGGCAAAAATCCTTGAGTATGTTCCCGACTTGCTTGCTAAGGCGATTGTTGACCAGGAGGTTTCCGTTCTTAAAATTGCGACGCATCTGAGCGACTTCTCGTCTCAGATGCAGGTCAAGCTCGTTAACTATTTCGATGAGTTTGGTCTCACACTCGATAACTTCTCGTTCAACAGCATCAAGCCCTTCGAAGAGGATCTTGCCGCCATCAACGAGATGAAGATCCAGCGTAAGCGGAGCATTCTCGAGGCACAGGGTAACGCTGCCCAGATGGACATCGAGTCCGAGGCACTTGCCAGGAAGCGTGCGCGCGAAGGCTACAACTATCAGCAGGAGCGCGGCATGGACGTAATGGAGGGTGCTGCGGGCAATGAGGGGAGTGCCGCATCGGGCCTCATGGGAGCCGGCATGGGACTCGGCATGGGCGTTGGCATGGGCGGTGCATTTGGAGCTGGCTTCTCCAACTTGGCCAACCAGACCATGGGCGCTGTTGCTCCCATGGTTGGAACGGCTTCCGCGTCCGCAGGTATGCAAAACGGTCTCGTGTGTCCCGGTTGCGGAAACGTTAATCCGATGGGTGCTAAGTTCTGCCTGGAATGCGGACAAAAGCTCGAGCAGGGTGTTGCGTGTTTGGCGTGTGGGCATCTTAACCCGGTCGGTGCCAAGTTCTGCCTTGAGTGCGGGAACCGGTTGACCTCGCCAAGGTGCCCGAGCTGCGGAGCCGAGTTGCCGGAAGGGACCAAATTCTGCCCCGATTGTGGAACTAAGATCCAATAAGGAGAAACAAAGATGAACGGTTCTGTTAAACGTGTCATTTTGGGCGAGGCAATCGTCTTGGTGGCGTGGCTTGTAATCATGTTTGTCTGCAAAAACGCGCTGATGAACCCTATCGTCTTTGCTATGTCGCTTGGTTTTGGGGTTTTGGCTTTTGCGGTGGCTTCGATTTCGGCTACCATGTCCGATAAGCAGTCCACGGTCAAAAGCACGACCGAAATCCATTATTTGCCGATTGCATCCAGCTGTGCCTATTTTGTTGTTGCCCTTCTTGCCAATACGTACTTTGCGTTTGTGGCGTATGGGTGGGGCGGCAGCACGATCCCGGTTGTCGCAAACGTTGTTCTTCTCGTTGTGCTTGTCCTTGTGCAGATGGGTCTTGGCTCCTATGCCCGCCGGGCAGACCAAAAGGTTGCCGCCGCCCTCGCAAAGACGGTTCAAACGGCACAGTTCGGATCATATGTGGGGCAGCTTCTTGCCGTAGCGGAGGACGCTCAGGTTAAAGCCGAACTCAAAGGGCTCAAGGATGACATCTCCTTTAGTTCCAACATGTCGCACCCCCATGTTCAAGAGATCGAGCGACAGTTCTCCGCCGCGCTTGAGGCGGTCTCGAATTCCATGAGTGCCGATGAGCCGGCAGATGTTACGGTTGGCCTTGTCCATGATGCGCGCAATATCTGGAAAAAGCGCAATGCGGCGCTGACCGCTGTCAAATAAGGGCTCGCGCTGCTTTTTACCAGGGCACTTTGATGGTTGAAGTGGGGGAAGCTATTGGAAATCAACGGAATAACTTGCGAGGGCTGCGGCAGCACCGATGTCGAGTTTGACCCCGCAACTCGAAAGGTTCATTGCAACCAGTGCGGTCGCGAGATGTACTATTCGCGGGCGCGTCTGGGGGCCACGGGCAAAATCGCGTTTGCCAAGGACAATGCCATCAAGTTTTTTAAGGGCGGCAACTTCCCGGAGGCCCGCAAATTTGCCGCGGACGTGCTCAATATGATGCAAGACAACGCGGCGGCACAGTTTATGGTTGCGTACTGCGATGAGTTTTGCGAAGGTCTTTCGGGTTCGATGACGGTTTTCTTTAAAAGGGCCGAAGATATCCCTCTCGAATATGATGAGGTGCGTGACTTGATCGACTTGTTTGAGTCGACGCTCTACAACATGCGTGACTTTGAGGTTCAGATGGTATCGCTCGTGGTCGCCAATATGCAGAGCATGGAGGATCGGTCTCGACTTGAGAACTTTATCGATGCTGTGTGCCCGTTCTGCATAGCGCGGTATGCTTCGGAAGACTTTATGACTGCAGAGCGGGAGAGTTTCTATCAAGATATTGCCGCCAACTGCAATACACCCAAAACGTGTCTTGCACTACTCAAGGGCATTAGAGAGAACCCCGGGTCCCCCTATAAAACTGGTTCGTTTGCGTTACGAAGAAGGACTTCGTACTTTTTCGAACACTATGTGGAGCCCGTCGGTCGCATCGTCAATTCGATGAAGGCAAGCCAATACAAACAGAAGTTTCTTGTGGCCTATCAGCAGGTGTCCGAGCAATACCGAAGCATGGCCTCTCAATAAAGCAGATGGCGGGCGCTTACTCGCTTAAAGCTATTGGATGATCTAAACAGTGCAAACTGAAAGGTGGTACAGATGAGTGATTCGGGAGTAGATACTGTCCTTATCGAGCGCAGGATCGCCGCTATTGGAACAAAAGTTGACCAGATGACCACGAAGGTCGATAAGGTCGAATCGCAAATGGAGGAAGTGCGGAAGGACCTTAAAAAGCTCCGAAAGGACTTTCTCGAGATGATGCTCGAGCAGCGTCGTACCGCCGCACTTGAGCAGGCGACTACGGAGCTCGTGAGCGTCCGGCAGGAGATGGACAAAAAGTTCGGCAACTACTCAGTGGTTCGAAACACCATGGTCGGTATTCTCCAGGCAACCGATGCGGCGCTCGTGCGCAAGGCGACGATTTCGACGGTCTCCGAGGAGTTAATGATCTCTACCCCGGACTACTGGCTGGCACCTGTCCTGGTTGCCCTTGCGGCATGGATCAACAACAACCGAGATCTTGCAGAGCGCGCAATACGCGAGGCTGTCAAACGTGACAACGAGCACACGTCGCTTGCGATGGCTCTGATCTGCAGACGTAATAACCGCACGGCTACGTGCTACGAATGGTTAGCGCGCTACTTCTCGACGCAAAACGCCGCCCGCATCGATGCCGATGCGATGGTCTACATCGATGCCTATATCAACGGCATCTTTGGAACCGACGAAAAGCACCTGTGCGACGACTATATGGCGGGCTGGATCGAGCAGATCAGAAATCAGAGCCCTGAGTTCGAGAATGAGCAGTCAGAGTCATGGGCGGAGTACTTTACCGGCTACGAGGAGGATATGAGTTCGAGATATCCGGCGCTCAAGGTGGTGGTCAAGGAGTTTGACTACATCAATAAGTATCTCGGAAAAGTCGAGGCAATCGAGAGCATCTCCAATGACTTCGCCGACCTCAAGGCTTCTGATGTTGACGAGAGGACGCTTGCCGAGCAGGTTGACAGGCATTTGATGGAGCTCGTTAACTCCGATGACTCCAAGGAGCGAAATTTGCGCCGCCAGGAGGAGTATCTTCTTGCGGTCAAGGCATTTGGCGGAGACGTGGAGCGCGCCCGAGAGCTCGTCAATCGTCGCCGCGATGAGAAGCGTCAGCAGACGATGAACATCATCGACCAGATGACACGCTCGATGCGCGACCAGAGTGCGTCTGTGGATGTGCATAAGAAGAAGACCGCGATTCAGTTTTTGGGTTCCTATATCAACGGTGGTTTCAACCGGTATCGCAAGAGCGACATCCCCGAATTTCCGCAGGCGATCACCCTTGACTTCGACGGATGGACAAGCAGGGCGGTTACCGGCGATGAGGGTAATGCGCTGCGCGGCGATTATGTTCGCTATGTCGGTGAAGAGAAGAAAAAGGAGCTCGCTGAGCTTGATGTCAAGGTTGCGAAGGGCAACAAGAGCCACAAGATAGCGGCCGTTGTCCTCGCTGTTTTGGGAGTAGCTTTCTTTGCGTTTGTAAACCAGGTTATTGGCGTTCTGCTTCTTGCGGGGGCTGGCTATTGTCTAGTAAAGACGAGCCTCTCGGGCAAGCAGCGCGCTACGGAGGCAGAAGAGATTGAGGCCAAATACTCCAAACGCATCCAGGAAGGCTGTTCCGAGATCGATCTGGCGCTTAATCAGTGGAAGAGCGCGAAGGAAGCTGCGGCCGAGCGCAGCGACCTGCTTAAGCTTGAAAAGGTTGCCTAGCCGGTAGGATTTGTCTCGATAATCCATGAATGGAGTGAAAAAGATGGCTGATGAAGTGACTGATTTCGACCATAACGATGCTGCAATGCAGGACCTCGATGCATTGAGCGAGCTCGATAGTCTGTTTGAAGAGGACGAGCGACTGAAGCAAGCTGAGAACAATGTTTTGACCCAAAATCTCACGGGCTTCGCAAACTGCTTTCCCGATTGGGATTTGCATCCGCCGGTAGCGTAGAAAAGCGCTTGAAGCACAAGCTACGATCATTTGGAAACATCGATGTTTCTGCGGGCTAGAAGCCATGGGGCTTTTGGCCCGCTGGCTTTCATATGCCGGTCGGCGGCATAGGGCATCAATCGTATTCTAGATTCTTGGACGCCAGGCCGACTCGCTTCGGATCGGGCGCTACACCACCTTTCTCGACACTACCAATCTGACAGGGCCTCGTCCGTTCTCGGTCGGGGCCCTTTTGTGTGACCTAACAGGTTTGCTATACTGCTAGCAAGTAGGAAGGAGCCGCTATGGGTACAGCAACAGTGCAGCTCAACACGCGAATCGATCCTATGCTCAAAGCTGGTGGCGATGCGGTCCTCACTCGCAATGGATTGGGGCCGAGCGATGCCATTCGTGCGCTTTGGGCCTATCTCGTCGAGCATCAAACGTTGCCGGGATTTATGGTAGCGGATAAGCGCGAGGCATCCCGTGCGGAGAGTCTGGCCGAGCAGGGAAGTGGCCTGGCTTTTTCTTCGTTGGGGCTGAGCGCGTCGGATTTTGCACCGGCCGAATCTTCGGCGGAAGACTGGGATGCCGTACGGGATGATATGTATGATGCGATGATTGCCGACATCGAGGCGAATTGCTGATGATTGAGGCAAAGCATCTCTTGGTAGATACGAACGTTTGGCTCGATTATTACCTGCAAGAGGGGGCGTTCGACGAAGCGAGAAGATTGGTTGAACTGGCCGAGGCAGGAAAGATCGACCTTCTGTATGCGCCAACGACGGCAAAGGATGTATTCTATCTTTTGCCTCGGCGTCTAGCCCGGCGGAACGTGAATGGGATGAACGTGTCGTTTGCCTCGGCGTCATGGGCCTGCATTGAGCACATGATGCAGGTGGCAACCGCCTCTCCGCTTTCGTTGGCAGAGTGCGAGATGGCGCGCATGCTTGGCAAGCGCATGCCGGATCTTGAAGACAACCTCATCATCGCTTCGGGCGAGACGGCAGACGTTGACTACGTAGTCACGAGCGACCGGCGCATGCTGGAGGAGATGCCCGAAGTTTGCCTGACGCCTGCCCGCGCACTCGATATGATTGGGATCCTAAACTAACCTTGCCTGTCTCGTTTCGCTATCATATGGGGCATTGTGAACCTCATGCAACTTTGGAGGACGGTATGGCGGATAACGCCGAGATGCTATTCTCGCCTGAGCTGGTGTTTTTTGATTGGGAGTGCGCGACGCCGGGTGAGGTGTTTGCGCGCCTCGAGGGTGAGCTTGCCCCGCGCGGCTACATTACATCCGGTTGGCTCGATGCCGTCCGCGCGCGCGAGGATGCCTATCCCACGGGCCTTGCCATGCCGGCGGCCAACATCGCCATCCCGCACACCGATCCGGGGTTTGTGGCTAAGCCCTATATCGCGGTGGTGAAGCCCGCATCGACCGTGACGTTTAATGCCATGGCGGGCATGGGTGCCCCGGTGCCGGCGCAGATCATCATCAACCTGGGCATTGCCGAGCCGGGCGGGCAAGTCGAGGCCCTGCAAGCGCTCATGAATATCTTTATGGATGCCGATGCCGCAGCCGATGTACTCGGCCAAACCACGCCGCAGGGCATGGTCGACGCCATCCGTCGCCACTTTTAAGGTCGGCGCTGGGGGACTGTCCCTAACTGCCGGCAGAAAAGGAACGTCCCTAATTGCCAACTGCCAGACTTGTCCCCTTTGCACCAAAATGGTGCAGATTAACCTGTCCCCCATGCACCAGGTGTGCCGCGGGGGCTGCGTTGTGACACAATGGCGTTTGTTCGATTCGTGATGCGAAAGGCCAAACATGGCAAACAAGAAAAAGAACCCCGAGGCCGCGCCGACGCCCGAGCAGCGGTCCCGCGCCGCCTCCAGCTCTCGTAAGAAGCAGCGCAAGACCTATGTGTCCAAGACCGTCAAGATTGTCCTGGTGGTCATCGGCGTGCTGGCGATGCTGCTTTCCGTCTCGGCCATGGCGTGCTCCGGCCTGATGTCGCAGACCGAAAGTGCCAGCTCGGGCTATAAGCTTACTGGTGGCGTGGCTGCTACCATCAACGGCACCAACCTCACCGAGGACACCGTGACCAAGCAGATCATGAGCATGCGCACGTCCTACGGCTACACCAAGGACAAGGACTGGGCACAGTACCTGGTCGACAACGACCTCACACCCAAGAAGTACCGCAAGCAGCTCATCGACTCCTACGCGCAGCAGATTCTGCTTCAGCAGGCGCAGAAGGAAAACGGCGTGACGGTGTCGGACAAGGAGGTCGAGAAGGCTTGGAAGGACGCGTGCAAGAGCGCGGGCGGTGCCAAGACCTTTAAGAAGACGCTTAAGACCTACGGCTACACCGAGGACACCTACAAGGATTCGCTCAAGGAGAGCCTGGCGCAGCAGAAGCTCAAGGATGCCGTGGCACCCACCAGCAAGCCCAAGGACAGCGAGATTGTCGATTACATCAATGAGAACCTGTCCAACTACAACGATGCCCGTCGTTCGTCGAATATCCTGATCAAGGTCGATTCCGACGCTTCCGACGAGGACAAGGCTGCCGCCAAGGCCAAGGCGCAGGAGTGCCTGGACAAGATCAACTCCGGCGAGCTGAGCTTTGAGGATGCCGTGAAGCAGTACTCTGACGACACCGGCTCCAAGGAGAAGAAGGGCGATGTGGGCTGGGACAAGCTCACTACCTTCGTCGACAGCTATCAGGCGGCACTCGGGGGACTCAATAAGGGCGATGTGAGCGACGTCGTCGAGTCGACCTATGGTTATCACATCATCAAGTGCACCGACTACTTCCATGTCGATAATCAGGTCGATGACATTAAGCAGGTGCCCAAGGAGATCAAGAAGTACGTCTCCAACGTGGTGAAGACGCAGGCGGCAAGCACCGCGTACAGCGAGTGGCTGGAGCAGTACAAGAAGGACGCCGACATCACCGTTAACCCCATGCCCAAGGACGTGCCGTACAACGTCAGCCTGAAGGGCGTCACCAAGAGTCCGACCGACGATTCGTCGACGACTAAGTAATCATGGGGCGGCGCCCGCGTGAGTGCCGCCCATGCTATTGAGGAGGATATGCAGATGACCAACGAAGAGCTGCAGAAGGAAATGATCGCGGCCATGAAGGCAAAGGACAAGGTTCGCCTGTCCATCATTCGCCAGGTTAAGGCCGAGGTGAAGAACATCGAGGTCAACGAGCGTCGCGATGTGACCGAGGAAGACGTCAACAGCATGATCAAGCGTCTGATTAAGCAGACGAGCGAGACGCTGGAGATGTCCATTAAGGCCGGTACCGACCAGGAGCGTACCGACAACCTGACCGAGCAGGTCAAGATTCTGGAGAGCCTGCTGCCCGCACAGGTTTCGGGCGAGGAGCTCGAGGCCCTGATCGAGCAGGTTATCGCCGAGCTGGGCGCCACGTCCAAGAAGCAGATGGGCCAGGTCATGGGTGCGCTCGGCAAGGCCACCGGAGGCAACTTTGACAAGCCTGCGGCGGCAAAGATCGTCGGCGCAAAGCTTGCGTAATTTGTTACGCGGTTTTACCAAACCGCGTAACGGCTCGACGCTGCAAACCCGTACACGCGAGCAATCTGACGTTCAATTTCAAGGGCGCGACCATAAGGTCTGCGCCCTTTCATTTCACGTCACCTTGCTCGCGTGTACGGGTTTTCGCTGACTTATGCTCAACAAGGGCGGTTGGAAGCGCTCATTGGGGACAGGCTTAAATGAGTGCCCAATGGGTGGGTACTCATTTAAGCCTGTCCCCAATGAGCGGGTTAAAGGTTGCGGGTTCTTTACGGGAATGTAGTGTGGGCTGCGGAAACGTGGTTCTTTCCGTACAATAGTTCAACTCATGTAAACGCAGGGAAGGGACATTCATGGCAGACATGATCGAGATCAAGCATCTCAACAAGTACTTTGGCGATCTGCATGTGCTCAAAGATATCAACCTTACCGTCAAGCGCGGCGAGAAACTCGTAATGATCGGGCCTTCCGGCTCGGGTAAGTCGACGCTCATCCGCTGCGTCGATTATCTTGAGGAGCCCACGTCGGGCGAGGTCGTCATCGACGGTACGCCGCTCACCAAAAAGAATCACCTGGAAATGGCTCGCAAGTATAGTTCCATGGTGTTTCAGCAGTTCAACCTGTATCCCAACATGACGGTGTTGGGCAACCTGACGCTCGCGCCCATCAAGCTGCAAAAGAAAAGCAAGGAGGAGGCGACCGAGATTGCCATCGCCGCGCTCAAGCGCGTCGGCATGGCGCATAAGGCCGGTGAGTATCCGCAGAATCTCTCGGGCGGTCAGCAGCAGCGCATCGCCATCGCTCGTGCCCTGTGCACCAAGCAGCCCATCATCCTGTTTGACGAGCCGACTTCGGCGCTCGACCCCGAGATGGTCCAGGAGGTTCTAGACGTTATGATTGAGCTCGCGCAGGAGGACATCACCATGATCTGCGTGACGCACGAGATGGGCTTCGCGCGCCAGGTTGCCGATCGCGTCATCTTCATGGAGGACGGCCGCATCCTGGAGGAGGGCACGCCCGAGCACTTCTTCGATAACCCCGAGAACCCGCGCTGCCGTGAGTTCCTGTCCAAGATTCTGCACTAGGCGCGGTGATGGACATGACGGATATGACGAGGGCGGCCGTGTCGCGCCGCCACTTTTTGCAGCTGGCCGGCGCCGGCATGCTTGCGCTGACGGGGACCGCGCTTGTCGGTTGCGGCAACTCCACCAGCGGCGAGGGCTCCGACAAGGGGTCCAAGCTTGCGGCCATTAAGTCGCGTGGCCATCTGAATGCCGGCGTTAAGAAGGACGTTCCCGGCTATGGCTATTACGACACCGCCAAGGGCCGCTTCGAGGGCATGGAAGTCGATTTGTGCTACCAGATCGCCGCTGCCGTCTTTGGCGTGAGCTACAAGGAGGCCCGCGCCCAGGAGCTTGTCGAGTTTACCGACGTAACGCCCAAGACGCGCGGCCCGCTGATCGATAACGGCCAACTCGACGTGGTCGCGGCGACCTATACCATCACCGACGAGCGCAAGAAGAGCTGGGATTTCTCGACGCCGTACCGCACCGACTACGTGGGACTCATGGTCAAGAAGCGTTCGGGCTTTACCTCGATTGAGGACTTGGACGGCAAGGTCATTGGCGTGAGCCAGGGTGCCACCACGCAGGGCCTGATCGAGCAGATGATCAAGGACAACGGCTTTAGCTGTAAGCCCGAGTTTAGGGCCTTTAGCGGCTATCCCATCATCAAGAGTTCCCTCGACGCCGGCAATATCGACGTCTTTGCCATGGACCGCTCCACGCTGGCCGGCTACATGAACGAGACCGTTGAGCTGCTGCAGCCCGAGGTCAAGTTTGGCGAGCAGGGCTACGGCGTGGCGACCAAGAAGGGCTGCGACCTTTCGGCCGTGGTCGATCAGGTGATTTGCGATCGCCTGGCCGACGGCTGGCTCGACCAAGAGGTCAAGACCTGGGGTCTTGTATAGGCGCATCGTCCAAGGAAGGAATCAAATGCTCGAAGGATTATTTGACGCCGACCGTTGGTCGACGACATTTCAAAACATGGGGCCCTTCTGGGAGGGCTTTGGCGTGACGCTACAGGTGGTCGTTGCCGGTCTGCTGCTGTCGCTGGTGCTGGGCACGCTGCTGGGCGTGTTCTCCACCACCCGTTCGCGCGTGCTGCGCGCCATAAGCCGCGTGTACGTGGAGTTTTACCAGAACACCCCGTTGCCCGTGCAGGTGCTCTTTATGTACATGGCCGGTCCGCAGTTTTTGCAAGCCATAACCGGTGCCGACCAGCCGGTGCGCATCGCGCCGTTCGTGCTGGGCTTCTTGGGTGTGGGCCTGTATCATGCGGCCTACATTTCGGAGGTCATCCGCACTGGTATCGAGGCGGTTCCGCGCGGTCAGATGGAGGCGGCCCAGAGCCAGGGCTTCACCCGTGCCCAGGCGTACTGGTACATCGTGCTGCCCCAGACGTTCAAGATCATTCTGCCGCCGCTGTGTAACCAGGCACTCAACCTGGTCAAGAACACGTCGGTGCTGGCGCTTGTGGCCGGCGGCGACCTTATGTACCGTTCCGACAACTTTGTGAGTCTGTACGGTTACCTGCAGGGATATATCGTCTGCTGCCTTATGTACTTCATCATCTGCTTTCCGCTCGCCATGCTGGTGCAGTGGCTCGAGCGCCGCTCCAAGGAGCGTCCGCACGGCGTGAGCCTGGCCGAGTTGGGGCTCGACAACGTAGAGGAGGCCTAGCGCATGGAAATCTTCAACGCGACCAACCTGCTCTACATTTGGGGCGGCTTTGTTAAGACAATCGAGATCTCGGCGCTGTCGATCTTTTTCTCGCTCATCTTTGGCACGGTGCTGGCGCTTGTTAAAAGCTATGCGCCCCGCCCGTTCCGTATTTTGGTGAGCGCCTATATCGAGCTGTTCCGCTGCACGCCAAACCTGCTGTGGATCCTTTTTATCTACTTTACGGTGCAGGGTTTGGATATTGTGATTTCGACCATCGCCTTTACGCTGTTTACCAGCGCCGTTATGGCCGAGATTGTGCGCGGCGGCCTCAACTCGATTCCGCGCGGCCAGTTTGAGGCAGCGCAGAGCCAGGGCTTTGGCTTCTTTGCCACCATGCGCTACATCATTCTGCCGCAGACGTTTAAGACGATCATTCCGGCGCTGTTTAGCCAGTGCACGACTGTCATCAAGGACAGCTCGTATCTTTCGGGCATTAACGTGGCCGAGCTCATGTACACGGCCAACGTCGTGATGGCCCACGCGATCGACCTGTCGCAGGTGCTTATGCTCTACGGCCTGGTGTTTGCGATGTACTTTGTGCTCAACTTTGGTATCTCGCTGCTGGTGCGAGCCTACCAGCGCCGCGTCGTGGCTGCATAATGTGACAAAGGGACAGTCCCTTTGCCACACAGAGAAAGGAATCGCGATGAGCGATCTGGAGAATAAGAAGAATCCTGTGGTCATTACCATTGCGCGCGATTTTGGTGCCGAGGGTCACGAGATTGGCCGCATGCTTGCCGACGAGTTGGGGATTCCGCTGTACGATAACGAGCTGCTGGTACGTGCGTCGCTGCGCGCGGGCGAGTCGCTCGATAAGATGGCCGCCTACGACGAGCGTCTGGCCGTGGAGAACATGGCGTTCCTGCCCGACCGCTACGATGCGCGCTCGTACTCGGACAAGTTGTTCCAAAAGATGAGCCAGGTGATTTTGGACCTGGGCGAGACTGAGAGCTGCATTATCGAAGGCCGTCTGTCCGATTACCTGCTGCGTAACAACCCCAACCACATTGCCGTGTTGGTGACCGCACCCTTTGAGGACCGCGTCGAGATCGTGCGCAAGAAGCGCGGCCTCAACAAAAAGAAGGGCGCCAAGCTGGTCAAGCAGCAGCAGAAGGCGCGCGAGGCGTTTTACAAGCGCTACAGCGCCGGCAAGTGGAAAATGACGAGTGGTAAAGACATCGTCGTCAACCGCGCCAAGCTGGGTCGCGAGGGCTGCAAAGACGTTATCGCCGCTGCCTACCGCTACAAAGTGGCCCAGCTCGAAGGCTAGCCGATCAAAACCACCACAAAGGGGACAGGTACCTTTGTGGTGGTTTTTGTTTTAGGCCGAGGGAAAGGCCTTGGCGGCAGTGCCTATCCTCGGCTTTTGCAAAATCTCGATCTGTAACACCAAGCCAGCGAAAAAGGCTCTAACTGTTACAGATTTAGATGAACCGTTCGGCCGTCAGCCCAACGTCTTGATCTGTAACACCAGGCGGCATATTTGGTCTCTTACTGTTACAGATTGAGATGCGGCGTGGGCGGCCGGCACAATATCTCGATCTGTAACAACTGCAGGGCTCAACGGACTCCAGCTGTTACAGATTGAGACAAAACGATC
Source organism: Collinsella aerofaciens (assembly GCF_018785265.1). Lineage (GTDB taxonomy): Bacteria > Actinomycetota > Coriobacteriia > Coriobacteriales > Coriobacteriaceae > Collinsella > Collinsella aerofaciens_AI. Next base: position 13,018 of record NZ_WQPK01000007.1, read on the forward strand.
AGGCAAGTCCAAAACCACCACAAAGGTGCCTGTCCCCTTTGTGGTGGTCGGGCGGCCGGCATAGAAAAAAGTCCCCGCCGGGCGTGTGCTCGACGGGGACTTTGTCGTTTGGCGGCTAGTGCTGTAGGTGATTACTCGCCCAGCAGGCTCTTGGTGATGGAAGCGGCGGCCTTCTTGCCGGCGCCCATCGCCAGAATGACCGTAGCGGCACCGGTGACGATGTCGCCGCCGGCCCAGATGCGGGGATCGGTGGTCTGGCCGGTCTCCTCGTCAGCGACGATGTAGCCCCACTTGTTGAGCTCCATCTTGCCGCCGATCTTCTTTGCGAAGGGGTTGGCGTTGGTGCCGATAGCCGAGATCGCGACGTCGCAGGGAATCTCCTCGATGGCGCCCTCGATGGGCACCGGGCGACGACGACCGGACTCGTCGGGCTCGCCGAGCTCCATCTTCTGGACCTTGACGGCGCATACGGAGCCGTCCTCGCCAGGGACAAACTCGAGCGGGGAGACGAGCGGCAGAACCTCGACGCCCTCGGCCTTAGCGTGGTGCAGCTCGGCGCGACGGCAGGGCATCTCGTCCTCGGTACGGCGGTAGGCGATGATGGCGTGCTCGGCGCCCAGACGCTTGGCGGTACGGACGGCGTCCATAGCCACGTTGCCGCCACCAAAGACGACGACGTTCTTGCCGTGTTTGGTGGGAGTGTCGTACTCGGGGAACTTGTTGGCCTTCATCAGGTTCACGCGGGTGAGGTACTCGTTCGCGAAGAAGACGTTGGGCAGGTTCTCGCCGGGGACGTTGAGGAACTTGGGCAGGCCAGCGCCGGTCGCCACGTAGATGGCGTCGAAGCCCTGCTCGAACAGCTCCTCGGCCGTGGCCATGTTGCCCACGACGGAGTTGTACTCAAACTTGACGCCCATGTCCTCCAGGCCGTCAATCTCGCGCTTGACGACTGCCTTGGGCAGACGGAACTCGGGGATGCCGTAGACCAGCACGCCGCCGCCGGTGAAGAAGGCCTCAAAGACGGTGACGTCAAAGCCGTTACGGGCGAGCTCGCCGGCGCAAGTGATGCCGGACGGGCCGGAGCCGACGACGGCGACCTTCTTGCCGTTCTTGGGGGCCATCTTGGGCGTGGAGGCGAGCTCGGGGCGGTCACCCAGGAAGCGCTCGAGCTGGCCGATGGCCACGGGCTCGGACTTCTTGCCACGGATGCACTTGCCCTCGCACTGGTTCTCCTGCGGGCAGACGCGGCCGCAGATGGCGGGAAGCATGGAGTCCTCGCGGATGGTATCGAGAGCGCCGCCGAAGTCCTTCGCGCGGATCTGCTCGATAAAGCGGGGGATGTTGATGTTGACGGGGCATCCCTCAACACAGAACGGCTTCTTGCAGTTGAGGCAGCGCTCAGCCTCGGCCAGCGCCATCTCCTCGGTGAAGCCCTTGTCGACGGGGCGGAAGTCGCAGGCGCGCTCGGCAGCCGGCTCCTCGTTATCGGGGGTGCGGGGCGACTTCATATCGGCAACGAAACGACCGTTAACTAGTGGCATGCGCAGCTCTTTTCCTCATAGGCCTTGAGGGACTCGCCCTCTTCGGAACGGTAAGCGGCCTGGCGGGCACGAAGGTCATCCCAGTCGACCAGGGTGGCATCGAAGTCGGGGCCGTCGACGCAAGCGAACTTGGTCACGCCGCCCACCTCGACACGGCAGCAGCCGCACATGCCGGTGCCGTCAACCATGATGGGGTTGAGCGACGCGGTGATGGGGGTGTCGTACTTCTGGGCGGTGAGGGTCGAGAACTTCATCATCGGAACGGGGCCGACGCAGAAGACCTGGCTCACGGCCTTGTCCTGCAGCAGGCGCTCCAGCGGAGCGGTGACAACGCCCTGCTCGCCGTAGGAGCCGTCGTCAGTGGTGATGTGGATGTGGTCCTCGTCGAGGAGCTCGCGGAACTGGTCCTCCATGAGCAGGAGGTCCTTGGTGCGGGCGCCCATGATGGCGTGCACCTCGTGGCCGGTCTCGACCAGGTGCTTGGCGACCGGGAAGGCAATTGCCAGGCCGACGCCGCCGCCAATGACGGCGCAGGGGCCCTCGGCCATCTCGGTGGGAACGCCCAGCGGGCCCACGACGTCGCGCAGCGACTCGCCGGCCTCGTAGGTGGACAGCATCTCGGTGGTCTTGCCGATCACCATGAAGATGAACTCGACCCAGCCCTCGTCACCGTTCCAGCCGGCCAGGGTAAACGGGACACGCTCGCCCGTCTCGTTGGCGCGAACCATGAGGAACTGTCCAGCGTGCGCATGCTTGGCGATTGCGGGCGCCTCGATGCGGAACTTGAACACCTTCTCCGAGAACTGCGTCTTCTCCAGGATCTTATACATAGAACCCCTCTCTTGTTAGGGCTGCCGAACCGTGCCTCCACGGAAATGGACGGTAGCCCGAATAAAACCGTACGTGCACAGGCGTTGTGCAGACATACGGTGCAAATTATACCCTCATGGACATGTCACTTACGTGTGTCTTCGGCGGTTGGGAGCAGGGTTTATCCACTGCGGCTTGCCAAATAGGGGCAGGTTTATTTTGGTCAGTTTTATCAGGTAAAACGGCAAAGGGGGCCGGCCTCGGGTTGTGGTGAGGCCGGCCCCCTTTGGGGCGCTATGTGTGCATGGCGGCGCGCGGTTGATTGCGATGCCGCAACCGGGGCGTTTCCGCAGGTAAAACCTGCCAAAATAAACCTGTCCCTAAATGGTGGGTTTTAGTGCTTGCCGTTGGCGGAGGCGGCGCCGTTGACGTGGTCGCGGGCATAGACCACGCCGTGCACGATCGCCAGGCCGGCGGCGTCGGCCGCGCGGGCGCAGGTGTCCTGGAAATCCTCGGCCTCGCGGGCGCGCAGCTGCTTAAGCACGTAGTCGGCGACGGCCATCTTGCCGGGAGGGTTGCCGATGCCGGTGCGGATGCGGCTGAAGTCGCGGCTGCCCATCTTGTCGATGATGGAACGCAGGCCGTTGTGGCCAGCATGGCCGCCGCCCACCTTGACGCGCACGTCGCCGGCGGGAATATCGAGCTCGTCGTGGATTACGAGCAGCTCCTCGGCCTTGATCTTGTATTCGCGGCAGAGCTTGGAGATGGGGCCGCCCGAGGTATTCATGTACGACTGCGGCTTGACCAGCACAATCTGGCGCTTGCCGTCCTCTTCCTCGGGGTCGTTGATGTTGATGAGCGCGACCTCGGCGCCGGCCTGGTTTTTCCAGTACGTGACGCCGGCCTGACGGGCCAGTTCGTCGATTGCCTTAAAGCCGGCGTTGTGACGGGTCTCTGCATATTCCTCGCCCGGGTTGCCAAGCCCGGCAACCATGCGAATCTTGAGCGGCTGTGCAGCTGCCATATGCTTCCTTTCGTTACACAGAAGTTTAATCAACGACAAAGGCTACCACGCCCGCCGAAGGCGAGACTTCGTTTCAGCGAAATCCCACCAGACAAAAGCACGGCTGCGGCAGAGCAAGCCGTCGGAACAGAAGAAACCCCCGCGCGACCTTTGCGAAGCAAGGGGGAGCGCGGGGGTTTCTTCTGTTCCGACGGCGATGCGCCGGGTTGCAAGGACGATGCGACTACAGCGCGAAGTCGCCGCCGACGAGCGTGGAGACGGGCTCCTCGTGGTAAACGGCGGAGATGGCCTGAGCGAACTCCTCGGCGACCGAGATGGTCTTGATCTTGCCGCCGACCTCGACGGGAATGGCGTCGGTGACGAGGCACTCGACGATCGGGGCGTCGTTCAGACGCTCGATGGCCGGACCGGAGAAGATGCCGTGGGTGGCGCAGACGTAGATGTCGCCGGCGCCCATAGCCTTGAGCTCCTTGACGTTGGCGCACAGGGTGCCCGCGGTGTCGATCATGTCGTCGTTGATGATGCAGGTCTTGCCCTCGATATCACCGATGATGCCCATGACCTCGGCGGCGTTGTGGCGTGGACGACCCTTGTGGGCGATAGCGAGGCTGCAGCCGAGCATGTCGGACAGCTTCTTGGCGGCCTTGGCGCGACCCACGTCGGGGGAGACGACAACCAGGTTGTCAGTGTCGAAGTGCATGTTGTTGTAGTACTGGCCAAACAGCGGCAGTGCGGACAGGTGGTTAACCGGGATATCGAAGAAGCCCTGGATCTGACCCTGGTGCAGGTCGAGGGTGATGATGCGGTTGACACCGGCGCGCTCGAGCAGGTTGGCGACGAGGCGGGCAGTGATGGGCTCGCGCGGGCCGGCCTTGCGGTCCTGGCGGGCATAGCCGTAGTGGGTGATAACGGCGGTGATGGAGCGGGCGGATGCGCGCTTGGCAGCGTCGGTGGCGATGAGCAGCTCCATGAGCATGTCGTTGACGTTGCCGCCGGCCACGGACTGAATCAGGAAGACGTCGGCGCCGCGGACGGTCTCGTCGTAGCGGGCGTAAATCTCACCGTTGGCGAACTGCTTTAGCGTAAGGCCCGAAAGCTCGACCCCAAGGTACTCAGCGATCTTCTGAGCGAGGGGACGGTTGGAGGAACCGGAATACACGCGGATGGACTTGCGCATATTCTCCGACTTCTCGGGATCATTAATCGGCATTACCCTTCTCCTTTATACATCGAATGCCATATAGATGCCTTTTTGCATTGTAACCGTGCGGCGGGGTTATTCGGGTCTTGATAACGTCTTTACCGTCAACGGACACGAACCGACCACTCATCCGGTCGCGCAGGTCACGATAGAAAAAGGAGCCGTCCCCATGGAACAGCTCCTTTTGTGCTTGGCAAAGCGTTATGCCTCGTCGTCCTCGTGCAGACGGCGGCGATAATCGGCGGCCCAGCCCTCAATATTTACCTGACGGGCGCGGCCCAGACCGAGTGCGTCGGCCGGAACCGGCTCGGTGATGACGGAGCCGGCGGCCACGAGTGCACCGTCGCCAATCTGGGCGGGCGCGACCATCATGGTGTCGGAACCGATGAAGGCATCCTTGCCGATGACGGTCTTGTGCTTGTGGACGCCGTCGTAGTTGCAGGTGATGGAGCCCGCGCCCACGTTGACGCCGGAGCCCATGGTGGTGTCGCCGATGTAGGACAGGTGGGGCACCTTGGAACCCTCGCCGATCGTGGACTTCTTGATCTCCACGTGCGTGCCGGCCTTGGAGCCGTCGAGCATGTGGGTGCCCGGGCGCAGGTAGGCGCGCGGGCCGCAGTCGACGCCGTTCTCGATGACGGCCTCGATGGCGATGGTCTCATCGATGATGCAGCCGCTGCCGACGGTGGTGTCGGTGAGGCGGCTGTTGGGGCCGAGCTGGCACTCTTCGCCCACGGTGACGTGACCGATCAGATGCGTCTGCGGCCACACGATGGTGTCTCGGCCGATGACGGCATCGGGGCCGATCCAGGCCTGCGTGGGATCGATGAACGTGACGCCCTTGGCCATCCAGTGCTCGTTGATGCGGTCGCGCGCGATGGCGGTGAGCTGCGCGAGCTGGATGCGGCTGTTGACGCCCAGGCCGTCGCGGTAGTCGTCACAGTGGAAGATGGAGACCGCCTGGCCGTGACCCTTGAGGATTTCGAGCATGTCGGGCAGGTAGTACTCGGACTGTGCGTTGTCGTTGCCGATCTCGTTGATGTGGGCGGCAAGCTGCGCGCCGTCGAAGGCGTAGCAGCCGGCGTTGCACTCCAGCAGCGTGGCGGCCTGCTCGGGCGTGCAGTCCTTCTGCTCGATGATGCGCTCGATCTGGCCGTCGGCGCCCAGCTTGATACGGCCGTAGCCAAAAGGATCGGGCGGGGTCATGGTCATGACGGTGCAGGCGAGCTCGCCGGTGGCGACGGTCTGCGCGAACTTGGCGACGGTGTCGGCGGTGATGAGCGGCAGGTCGCCGTTGAGCACGACGACGGGGCCTTGCGTGATGCCGCAGGCCTCGAGCGCGACCTTGACGGCATGGCCGGTGCCCAGGCGCTCGGTCTGCTCGACGCACTCGACCTTGGTGGCGCTGTTGTCGTAGGCACCATCGATGAGGGCGCGCATCTCGTCGGCGTGGCTGCCGATGACGACCACGACGCGGCTGCAGCCGGCCTTGATGGTGGCGTCGACGATCCACTGAACCATGGGCTTGCCTAGGATCTTGTGCGAAACCTTGCAGTGGTTCGACTTCATGCGGGTGCCCTCGCCGGCGGCGAGGATAATTGCGGTTGCGTCCATGTGATCTCCTGTTACGTTATAGAGACGTGTGTTTGGAAACGATACACGGCGCAATATGATACCGCAGGCATATGATGAGCGCGTAACGATTGATGCGCGGCAGCTGAGGCTTGGGCCGGCGGTACGGCGTTTGCGCTGGTTGTGTATGGTGGCGGCGCTGCGGCGTTGACGTTTGAGCGAGGGGACGGGGGTGCCCGTGGACAACATACGAGAGGAGTTTGGCAACGATCCCGTCGCGGCATTTTCGATGTCGCATCCGGCGGTGCCGGCGCTCTACATGGTGCTGACGTTGGGGCTCACCATGTTCTCGATGCAGCCGGTGCTGATTGCGCTGTCACTTGCGGGCGGGTTGGCGTATGGATTTGCGACGCGTGGGGCTGCCCGCACGCTGGGCGCACTTCGCTGGCAGCTGCCGGTGATTTTGATTATCGCGCTGGTCAATCCACTGTTTAGTGCCTCGGGCTCGACGGAGCTGTTCCGTATTGGCATGCGCGCGGTGTATCTGGAGAGCATGGTATACGGCCTGTGCATGGGCGGGCTGTTTGTGGCGAGCGTGCTGTGGTTTGAGGCCGCGGCGTCGATGCTCGAATACGACAAGGTGCTCGCGCTTTTGGGTAACGCCGCACCGGTGATCGCGCTCATGATCTCGATGTGCATGAGGCTTATCCCGCAGTTTTTGCGCCGCGGCCGTACGGTGCTGGCGGTGCAGGATGCGATTGATGTGCCGGGCCGCGCGCCGGCCGACCCCGTGCGCTCGCGCCTGCGGGCATCGAGTGCATTGATGGGCTGGGGCATGGAAGATTCGTTGGAGCGCGCGGACGCGATGCGCTCGCGCGGGTGGGGCGCCGCGACGCGTCGTACGACGTATGCGCGGTATCGGCTGGGGCGCAGCGACGTTGCCGCGCTGGTTGGGCTTGCGCTGTTTGGTGCTGCCGCGGTGGCGGTGGCGTGGACCGCGACGACGCAGTATTCGTTTTATCCGCAGCTCTCGGTGCCGGCGCCGTGGCCGGGCTATGTCGTGTGCGCTGCCTGGATGGTGCTGCCTTGCGCGTTGCACGCGATTGATGAGAAGAGGTTTGGCTGATGGCTCGGTTGGATAGCTGCTCGGTAACGGGCGGGGCGTGCGGCTCCGATGTGCCTGCGATTGAGGTGCGGGGCCTTAGTTTTGCCTATCCCGGGGCCGAGGCACCGGTGCTCGAGGGGCTTGATTGGCGTGTTTCCCAAGGTGCGTTTGCGCTGCTTGTTGGCGGTACCGGTTCGGGCAAGTCGACGCTACTCTCGCTGCTCAAACCCGAGATCGCGCCGACGGGCGAGCGCGCTGGCGAACTGCGCGTGCTGGGCGAGAGCGTTGCCGACATGGATGTTCGGACGTCCGCGGAGCGCGTGGGCTATGTGTTCCAGGATCCCGAGAACCAGATCGTGTGCGAGACCGTGTGGCACGAGATGGCGTTTGGCCTGGAAAACTTGGGGCTAGCGCGTGACGAGATGCGTCGTCGCGTGGCCGAGACCAGCTATTTCTTTGGGCTGGAGGATTGGCTCCACCGCGATACCGATACGCTTTCGGGTGGTCGCAAGCAGCTGCTGTCGTTGGCCGCCGTGTTGGCGCTCCGCCCGCGCGTGCTGCTGCTCGATGAGCCCACGTCTCAGCTCGACCCCGTTGCCGAGAAGAGTTTTCTGCATGCGCTGTTTCGCGTGAATCGCGAGCTGGGCTGCACGGTTGTTGTGGCGACGCATCAGCCGCGCCCAATGCTCGAATACGCGACGTGTGCGTACCGGATTGAGGACGGTCGCGTGCGCGAGGTGGCGGATATGGCTTCTTTGGGACGCCGAGAATCGCTGTTGTCCGATGACATGTTGGGGTGGGGTGCCATCCGATGTGCAAATAAAGGAGTATTCAGCAGGCGTGAGGACAATTTGGGCTCTCTGGAGCCGCCCGGGGACGTATCGAGCGCGAAAAAAAGTTCGGAATTGGACAAATCGTCTGAATTTGTGGCGCAAACGTCGCTCGAGAACGGCTCGGAAGCCTTCCCGCGCACGGATGGAAGCAGAATACTCCAAAAAATGCACGCTGGGTCGGCTACCACCCTGGCAGGGAGCTGGTTTCGCTACGATCGCGCGGGCGGTTGGGTGCTGCGCGGGCTCGATGCGTCGTTTTCGGCTGGCGCGGTGCATGCGGTTGCGGGCGGTAACGGCTGCGGCAAGTCGACAATGCTTTCGGTGCTGGCGAAGACCGCCAAGCTGCAGCGCGGCCGCATGGTGCGCGGGGCGGCCTCGGCGGCGCTGCTGCCTCAGAATCCCAAAGCATTGCTGGTTGCCGAGACGGTTCGCGATGAGCTGATGGAATGGTCCTCGACCTGCGGATATGACGAGAACTTGGCGCGGGAGCGTGCGGTGCAACTTGGACTGGACGGCCTGGAGACGCGCCACCCCTACGACCTCTCGGGCGGACAGCGCCAGCTGCTCGCACTGGCAAAGCTGCTGCTGATCGGCCCCGAGCTGCTGCTGCTTGACGAGCCCACGAAGGGCTTGGACCTGGAGAGCCGCCGCATCATCGCCCGCGCCCTGCGTGACCATGCGAAGGCTGGCGGCACCGTCATCATGGCTACGCACGATTTGGACTTTGCCGAGCAGGTAGCCGACGACGTCGCCATGATGTTTGACGGCGAGATTGCCTGCATGGAGCCCCCGGCCGACTTCTTTGCCGACAACGTGTTCTATAGGGCGTGATGGGATGACGGATTATCGCGTTTCGCGCCTACTTGCAAAACTGGAGATCCCGCTGTTGTTGGCGGTGCCGGCGGTGATGGCTGCCGCGTTGCTGGCGGGTGTTGAGCAGGCAGCGTTGGCCATGCTGGTTGTGGTGGCGTTGGTACTTGCGCTGTTCTTTGCGGGTTACGAGGCATCTCGTCCGGGTTTGCGCCAGATTATGCCCACGCTGGTGCTGGCGGCGCTGGCGGCGGCGGGGCGCATCCTGTTTGGGCCCATTCCCGACTTTAAACCGGTGAGCGCCATCGCCATTATCGCGGGGGCGACGCTTGGTCGCCGCAATGGTTTTATGGTTGGCGCGCTGGCAGCGCTGACCAGCAATTTCTTTTTTGGGCAGGGCATGTGGACGCCGTGGCAGATGTATGCCTGGGGGCTCGTGGGATACGTTGGCGGTGTGCTGGCGTATGCGGGTGCGTTCGACCGCGCCGACGGCACCGTGCGCATGCCAGCGCTGCTGGCGTACGGCTTTGCGTCGGGCCTGCTCTATGGCGTCGTGATCAACGCGTATGACATCATTGGTTTTGTACAGCCGCTTACTTGGGCGGGTGCCGCGGCGCGTCTTGCCACGGCAGTGCCGTTCGATATTACGCACGGCCTTGCGACCTGCGTGTTTTTGGCCGCCTTGTACAAGCCTTGGTGTCGCCGCATTAACCGTGTCGTCGTGAAATACGGGCTGTAAGGCATTTCGCATTCCCTCACGAACTTGCGGTGGAATAGTTCTCGTTTTTGGCTATTTGCTGCCCAAACAGGAACTATTCCACCGCAACTTATAGGGGGAGAGGGGCCACACAATCTGTTTTCCTCTGTCCCCCCAGGAATTACTTGGGGCTAGAGTTCTAGCGTGAGGGTGACGGGGCAGTGGTCGCTGCCGAAGATGTCGCCGCGGATGCCGGTGTCGCGTACGTTGTCGGCGATTGCGTCGCTTACCAGGAAGTAATCGATGCGCCAGCCGGCGTTGTTCTTGCGGGCATTAAAGCGATAGCTCCACCAGCTGTAGACGCCCTCGACGTCGGGGTTTGCCGCGCGCCAGGTATCGGTAAAGCCGGCGTTGAGCAGCTCGGTAAACTTGCCGCGTTCCTCGTCCGAAAAGCCTGCGTTGCCGCGGTTGGACTTGGGGTTCTTAAGGTCGATCTCCTCATGCGCCACGTTAAAGTCGCCGCAGGTTACGACGGGTTTGCCGGTCTCGCGCTCGAGCGCGTTCAAAAAGCCGCGGTAGGCATCGTCCCAGGCCATACGCACGTCGATGCGCGCGAGCTCATTTTGTGCGTTGGGCGTGTAGACATCCACAAACCAGAATTTGTCGAACTCGAGCGCGCAGACGCGGCCCTCGGTTGCGGCTTGGGCGACGAGCACGGCCGCCTCGCCTTCGCCGGCGTAGGGCAGCAGCGCATCGGCGCACAGTACGCGCAGCGGCTCCTGGCGGCTAAAGACCGCGGTGCCCGAATAGCCTTTACGCTCGGCGTAGCTCCAGGTTTGGTGATAGCCGGGCAGGTCAATATCGACCTGGCCTTCTTGCAACTTGGTCTCTTGCAGCGCCAGGATATCGACGTCGAGTTCTTGCGCGATCTGGATAAAGCTCGGGTCCTTTTTGAGCACGGCGCGCAGGCCGTTGACGTTCCACGAGGCGAAAGTGTAAGTCTGAGGCATGGTGTCCTTTCGACGGGGTTGGCAGGCTTAAGATTAGCGCAACAGGGGCGGGGTGGGATCCGCGCATGCTGACTTAAAGGCCGCATGCTGGGACGTCGCTCAACGCTGCCCGACTAACAAGGACGGAGGACTCATATGACGCAGGCAATATCGGACCCCAGGCAGGCCTCCGCCGCGCTGGCGGATCTGTTTGACACCCACAAGCGCGTGGTCTTCTTTGGCGGCGCTGGCGTTTCTACGGCAAGTGGCATTCCCGATTTCCGCAGCGTGGACGGCCTGTATCACCAGCAGTTTGCCTATCCGCCCGAGACCATGCTGTCGCATAGCTTTTACGAGGCGCATCCGGCGGAGTTCTTCGACTTTTACCGCACCAAGATGATCGCGCTTAACGCTAAACCCAACCGCTGCCACACCAAGCTGGCCGAGCTGGAGCGCGCCGGTAAGCTTGATGCCGTGGTGACGCAAAATATCGACGGCCTGCATCAGATGGCCGAATCACAGCGCGTGTTCGAGCTGCACGGATCGGTCCATCGCAACATTTGCCAGTCGTGCGGCACGGTCTATAGCGCCGAGTGGATTTGCTCGCGCGAGCACGAGGATGCCGCGGGCGTGCCTGCGTGCCCCGCGTGCGGCGGCCGCATCAAGCCCGATGTGGTGCTCTACGAAGAGCCGCTCGATGAACATGTGCTGACCGGTGCCGTTGCCGCCATCGCCGCGGCCGATGCCCTCATTGTGGGCGTGACCTCGCTCGTGGTGTATCCGGCGGCAGGCCTTACGCGATACTTTACCGGCGATACGCTGGCCATATGCAACCTTGCTCCCACCGATCAGGATGCAAATGCCGACCTGCTGATTTCTTGCGACATCGCGGCCGCGTTTGCGTTCTAGCCCGCGCGCGCGGATACAATAGAAAGACTGAGTGCAAAGCGACCCCGCCGCCAGCTCCCCAAGCTCGGCGGCGTGGGCATTTTAGGAGGATGTTCATGGCGAACGACAGCAAGACATGGCGGTGCGGAAAGTACGAGCTCAGCTTTGACCGTCCGCGCATCATGGGCGTCCTCAACGTGACGCCCGATTCGTTCAGCGATGGCGGAGAGCACTTCGACCCCGATGCCGCCATCGAGTACGGCCTGGCGATGCTCGACGCCGGCACCGACATCATCGACGTGGGCGGCGAGTCCACGCGCCCTGGTTTTACCCCGGTCAACCCCGATGAGGAAGCGCGCCGCGTGCTGCCCGTGGTGCGCGCGCTGGCCAAGGAGGGCGCCATCGTCTCGATCGACACGCGTCATGTAGCGGTTGCCAAGGCGGCCGTGCGCTGCGGCGCCTCGATCGTCAACGACGTGACCGGCTTCACCGATCCCAAGATGGTCGAGTTTGTTAAGACGAGCACCTGCGGCGTCATCGTGATGCATGCCGGCGAGGTCGCCGCGCCCGCCCGCACGCACGCAACGGTGCAGCTCGATACCTCGGCTGCGGCGTTTGTTGCCGAGAAGGCACGCGAAGCGGCTGCCGAGGCCGCGCGCGAGGCCGAGAAGCCGGCCCGTCGCCGTCGCGGCAAGTTGCTGGGCGAGCCCAAGGTTGAGGCCAAGCTTCCGGGCGGTGTGGTACAGCCCTCACTGCCGTTTGGCGAGCCGGAGCCCACGTCCGAGCCTGCAACCGAGCTGGGGCAGGAGACGCCGGCCGCCGAGCAGGCTGCTGCCGCCGAGACCGTCGCGCCCGCGCCCGAGGCCGCGCCCGAGGCCACCGAGGCCGCATCGGAGTCCAATGACCGCCTGGCCGCCATGATGCGCCGCAGCGCCCGCCGCGAGGAAGCCTACGTGCCCACCTCACAGCTCCGCCGCTTTACCCTGCCCGATTCTGCGCCCATCATGCGCCGCGTCATGGGCTTTCTGTCCGACCAGGCCCGCACGCTCATCCATGCCGGCGTGTCGCGCGACCGTATCTGCATCGATCCCGGCCCGGGCTTTGGCAAGACGGCCAACGAAGACATCGTCATCCAGCGCGAGACCGCCAAGATGGCGTCGCTGGGCTATCCGCTCATGTGCGCCGTGTCGCGCAAGCGCTTTGTGGGCGCCGTCTCGGGCGTGACCGATGCCGCCGCGCGCGATGCCGCCACGTTTGGTGTGTGCTTGGGCGCCATCCAGGCCGGCGCCAACATCGTGCGCGTGCATGACGTTGCGGGCTTTGCACAGTTCCTGAACGGTTACTGGGCCGTTGCCAAGCCGCAGCCGCGCCGCGCGTTTGTGGCCGTGGGTTCCAACCTGGGGCATCGCTGCGACAACATTCGCGCCGCGCGTGACATGATCGCCGAGATCCCGCTCACCTGCGTGTCCAACTGCTCGCGCATCTACGAGAGCGAGCCGGCCTATGAGACGCGCCAGGACGCGTTTGCCAACGCCGTCATCGAGATTAAGACCGAACTGGCGCCGTTGGTGCTGCTCGATGAGCTCATGAAGATCGAGGCCGAGTTGGGCCGCGACCGCTCCAAAAAGGCCAAGGCAAACGGCCCGCGCACCATCGACTTGGACCTGCTGTGGATGGATGGTGAGACCCACGGCGGCAAGAAGCTGCGTCTGCCGCATCCGCTGATCGGCGAGCGCGACTTTGTGCTGGTGCCGCTCGAGGACCTGATGCACGACCCGGCGCGGTTCTTCCGCTACAACGGCGTCGAGGTCAAGGAGCCCGAGGATCGCGTGGGCCATATCGTGGGCGAATTGGGGCGTATGTAGATGATCGAGATGAATGCTGTAGCCGCCGGTACCGAGCTCGACGCGGCGCGTGACGCGGGCCGCGAGGGCATGTCCGCGGGCTGGTGCGCGTGGAGCGCGGGCGATGCATCGCTGACGTTTTCGCTGGTCGTGCGCCCCGATGTGAACATGCACGCCTTCCACGGCCTGCCGTTTGTGGCCGCAATGGGCATGATGGACGCGCTCGCGGGCACGGCCGCAACGCCGGGCCTGGGGCTTGCCGGCAAAGTGGGCATCCAGTGGCCGAGTGACATTGTGTGCGGCGCGCCTGCGTTTGAGACGTCGCTCGCGCGCCTCGCCGTCAACGGCGGTGCCGGTGCCGCGGGCATGTTCGGTGCCGTGACGGTGGATATTGAGCGTTCGGCACTGAGCGAGCTCGGTGTAGATGATGCCGACGAAGTGCTGGTCGAGGCGCTGGCCGCGGCGGTGCTCGCTCGCGTTGACGCCTGGGCGGTTGCCGCCAACACACCACAGGGCGCTGCCGGCCCGCTGGCCCCGGTGCTGGGCGAGTACTTCGACATGGTGCCGCTGCTGGGCCGCCAAGTTGCGGCGGTGTCGCCCAACGGCTTGCCGCTTGCGGTCGGTGTGTTTGCGGGCCTGGACATCTGGGGCCGCGCGACCATTAAGACCGACGCCGGCGAGCAAGAGTTTCCGCCCGAGGCCGTACGGATTCGCGGGCTGTAACGCGAGGCGCTCGCGCCCAAAGATAACGATGACAACGGAGTCCTCCTCGGCTTGCACCGGGGAGGGCTTTCGCTTGTCTGGGGAATGGGTTGCCAGCGCTTTATTCCTCAAAACTGAAAAATTTTCGTTTTTGAGGAATAGGATTAAGGCAGCTCGGCCTTTCGCGAGGTATATTCGCTACAGAGCCTATTCCTCAAAACTGAAAAATTTTCGTTTTTGAGGAATAGCGATAAAAGACCGCGAGGAGGCCCCAATGAAACTCATCAATAGAACGTCATATATGGACACGTTGACGAGCCTTATTGGCGTGCCGGACATCAAGGTCATAACGGGCATCCGCCGTAGCGGTAAGTCAAAATTGCTCGAGGCCCTCCGCGATTACGTGGAGGCGAATCTGTCCAATTCGAATGTCATCCATATCAACTACAACCTCGATGAGTTCGAGAACCTGCTCGAGTATCACGCGTTGCTCACCTATGTAAAAGAGCATCGAGTGGCCGGCAAGCATAACTTTCTGCTAATCGATGAAGTTCAGATGTGCGACGGTTTTGAGCGTGCGATCAACAGCCTTCACGCATCCGAGCAGTACGACATCTTCATCACCGGATCGAACGCCTTTTTGCTGTCGAGCGATCTGTCAACGCTCTTTACGGGGCGCACCTTCGAGATCGAGGTTTTCCCATTCTCGTTTGAGGAGTATCGTCTCTATGGCGACGAGAGCGAGGTCGACCGCGACTTCGATGGGTACGCGAGAACCGGCGGCATGTCTGGCTCTTACCCTTATCCACTGCAGGAGCAGCGCTATCAATATCTCTCCAACGTCTTTAAGACGCTCATTGTGAGAGATATCGTGCAGCGGCATAACGTGAGAAACGAATCGGCGCTGCTGCGCATTGCCGATTACATGATGGACAACGTTTCCAACATTACGTCGGCACGCAACATTACTGATGCATTAAATGCGGATGGGCTAAAGATTACGAACAAGACGGTCGGCACGTACATGGGGTACCTGTGCGATGCGTTTGCCTTCTATAAAGTTCGTCGGTACGACATTCGCGGCAAAAAATACCTTAAGAGCGGCGAGAAATATTACCTGGCAGACCACGCGTTCAAATACGCACTGCTCGGTACACGTGATATGGATTGGGGACGCGTATACGAGAACATGGTGGCCATCGAGCTGCTGCGCCGCGGATACGAGGTATACGTCGGTGTGCTCTATAAAAAGGAAATTGACTTTATAGCAATTAAGCGAAGCGAGAAGCTCTACATTCAGGTGAGCGACGACATCAGCTCGGATAAGACATTTGAACGCGAGATTTCGCCACTGCTGAGCATTGGCGACGCGTACCCCAAGATGATTCTCGCCCGAACGCATCACGAGGCCACGGACCGCAATGGGGTGCAGATCGTGGACCTGGCGAGGTGGCTATGCGGCGAGGCGTAGCAGAAAGCCTATTCCTCAAAACTGATAAATTTTCGATTTTGAGGAATAGGACCAATGCATTGCTTAGTTCGCCGCTCGCGCCCGTGCTCGACTTAAGCCCCTGCTCTATCCCAGCTCCTGCATGCGGCGGTAGATTTCGCAGATACCCTTGATGGTGAGCTGTCCGTCGACCACGTCGAAGGCATCGGTCGAATCGGCGACGATGCTGGCGAGACCGCCTGTGGCGATAACCGTGGCGTCCTCACGACCCAGCTCGCGCTTCATGCGCGCGACCAGGCCCTCGGCCATGGCGGCGGCGCCCACCACGGCGCCGACCTTGATGCATTCCTCGGTGTCGCGGCCGATGGCGTGCTCGGGTGCCTCGAGCGGCACGCTGGCGAGCTTGGCGGCACGGGCGGCAAGCGCGTCCATGGAGATGCGGATGCCCGGCGCGATCGCTCCGCCAATGTAATAACCGTCCTCATCGATGACGTCGATATTGGTCGCGGTGCCAAAGTCCACCACGATTGCCGGCGCGCCGTAGAAAGTCTCGGCCGCAACGGCGTTGGCGACGCGATCGGCACCTACGGCCTGGGGGCGCGCCGCGCGCAGCTTGGTCACCGCGGCCGTCTGCGGCCCGATGACGATGGCGTCCGCGGCAATGCGGTCGGCCACGGCGTGCCATTCGCGCGAGAGCTGCGGCACCACGCCCGCAAAGGCGATCGCGTCGACCGCGTCGAGCGAAAGGCCGTACATTTTAAAGAAACCCATCAGGCGCACATGGATCTCGTCGGCGGTATAAGAGCGGTCGGTGGGCATGCGCCACGACTGCACCAGCTCGTCTCCGTCAAACAGGCCCATGGCCGTCTGCGTGTTTCCCATATCGATAGCGAGCAGCATGTCTACTCCCAGTGTTGGCATAAAAGGACGCGCACCATTGTATACGTGCCGTCGACGGCGCTCGGCTGCGATTCGTTTACGGTGATAGGGGCTGAGGGGTTTAAATATGAAGGAATTATGCTCTACGAGATTTTCCTTGCCGTTTACCGAACTCCCGCGTAATATTCTTTCTTGCGCACATGAGGCGCCCAGACATTGCGGGGTGGAGCAGTCTGGTAGCTCGCCGGGCTCATAACCCGGAGGTCGTAGGTTCAAATCCTGCCCCCGCGACCAAGAACTTGCAGCTCGGAAGCAAAATTGCTTCCGAGCTTTTTCTTCAAGACTTTAGTCTGCTGGCCGCGCAGCGGCCAGCTTTAAACCACCCGCTACGCGGGTGGAGACAAACGGCTTTACAA
>NZ_WQPK01000065.1:0-3167 GCF_018785265.1 Collinsella aerofaciens
CGTGCCCTCCGCCGAGCTCTCCCGCGGCCGCGGCGGCCCGCGCTGCATGAGCATGCCCTTCTGGCGCGAGGACCTCTAAGTCTTTCCGTTTCCGGTGCGGTCCCCCTACAACCGCACCGGCTTCGCCCGTTAAACGGGCAACACTAATACTTACGTAATTCATTTCTTCGAAAGGAATCGAACCATGGGTGTTAACCTCTCCGGCCGTAGCTTCCTCAAGCTTCTCGACCTCACCACCGAGGAGATCGAGTACCTGCTCAAGCTCTCCAAGAACTTCAAGGATATGAAGCGCGCTGGCGTTCCGCACCGCTATCTCGAGGGCAAGAATATCGTTCTGCTCTTCCAGAAGACCTCCACTCGTACCCGCTGCGCCTTCGAGGTCGGCGGCATGGATCTGGGCATGGGCGTCACCTACCTCGATCCGGGTTCGTCGCAGATGGGCAAGAAGGAGTCCATCGAGGACACTGCCCGTGTTCTCGGCCGCATGTATGACGGCATCGAGTTCCGTGGCTTTGCCCAGGACGACGTCGAGGAGCTCGCTGCTAAGTCCGGCGTGCCCGTGTGGAACGGCCTGACCACCGAGTGGCACCCCACCCAGATGCTCGCCGACATCCTGACCGTCCAGGAGAACTTCAACTACGATATCAAGGGCAAGACCCTCGTCTTCATGGGCGACTGCAAGAACAACGTCGCTCGCTCCCTCATGGTTGTCTGCTCCAAGCTCGGCATGAACTTCGTGGCCTGCGGCCCCGAGGAGTGCATGCCCGCCGACGACGTCATCGAGGCTTGCAAGCCCATCGCCGAGGCTAACGGCTGCACCATCAAGCTGACCACTGACGTCAAGGACGGCGTCACCGGTGCCGACGTTATCTACACCGACGTGTGGGTCTCCATGGGCGAGCCCGACGAGGTCTGGGCCGAGCGCATCGCTCAGCTCACCCCGTATCGTGTCACCTCCGAGGTCATGGCTATGGCCAACCCGGGTGCCATCTTCCTGCACTGCCTGCCCAGCTTCCACGACACCAACACCACCATTGGCGCCGAGAAGTGCGAGCAGTTCGGCATCACCGAGCAGGAGGTCACCGACGAGGTCTTCGAGAGCCCCGCTTCCAAGGTCTTCGACGAGGCCGAGAACCGCATGCACACCATCAAGGCTGTCATGTACGCCACGCTCAAGTAAGAGCATCTAGCATCTCGCTCGGGGTGTATTGCTGCACACCCCGAGCGGTTTTATCTGGTAATAATCTCGCATCAAGCGGCAGGCACGGCACGGAAGAGCCGCTTCTGGCGAGATCAGCAAATGATTTATGAAGGGGGGATGAGAACTATGACTGAGACCGCTAAGAAAAAGCGCGGTATGCCTTCATCGTTCACCATTCTTCTTGCTCTGCTGGCAATTGTCGCAGTGATTACCGTTATCGTCTCCGGCACGTCCGGCGGCGCGGTTACTGCCGCCCGTCTGAGCGATTTCTGCACCGCCCCGATTAAGGGCTTCGCTGACGCTCTGCCCGTCTGCCTCTTCGTTATGATCCTGGGCGGCTTCCTCGGTATGATGACCGAGACCGGCGCCCTGGACAACGGCATCGCCGTTCTGGTGCAGAAGCTTAAGGGCAACGAGATTATGCTCATTCCCGTGCTGATGCTCATCTTCTCCCTCGGTGGTACCACCTATGGTATGTGCGAGGAGACCGTTCCCTTCTACGCCCTGCTCGCCGCTACCATGATGGCCGCTGGCTTCGACCCCATGGTCGGTGCCGCTACCGTCCTGCTCGGCGCTGGCTGCGGCTGCCTGGGCTCCACGGTTAACCCGTTCGCCGTCGGCGCTGCCGTCGACGCTCTGACCGGCGTTGGCATTGAGGTCAACCAGTCCATCATCATCGGCCTCGGTGCCGTCCTGTGGATTGTCACTACCGCTATGTCCATCTTCTTCGTGATGAGCTACGCCAAGAAGGTCAAGGCTGACAAGGGTTCCACCATCCTGTCGATGCAGGAGCTCAAGGACGCCGAAGAGGCTCACGGCAAGGCTGCTTCCGAGGTCCACAAGGAGGTCAAGCTCACCGGTCGTCAGAAGGGTGTTCTGATTGCCTTCGCCTTCACCTTCGTCGTCATGATCGTCGGCTTCATTCCGCTGGCCGACCTCAACGAGGGCGTCGCTAACTTCTTCGACGCTGGCGCTGTCTACGACGCCGACGGTAACGCCGTCGTCCAGGGCTGGTCTGCCCTGATCACCGGCCTGCCCATTGGCCAGTGGTACTTCGACGAGGCTTCCACCTGGTTCTTCCTCATGGCCGTCCTGATCGGTATCATCGGTGGCCTGTCCGAGAAGCAGATCGTTAACACCTTTATCACCGGCGCTGCCGACATGATGTCCGTTGTTCTCGTCATCGCCCTCGCCCGTGGTATCTCCGTCCTCATGGCTAACACCGGCCTCGACGTCTTCGTCCTCGACGCTGCCGCCAATGCCCTGGCTGGCCTGTCCGGCGTGATCTTCGCTCCCATGAGCTTCCTGGTCTACTTCGGCCTGTCCTTCCTGATCCCCTCGACCTCTGGTATGGCTACCGTCTCCATGCCCATCATGGGACCGCTGGCTGTTAAGCTCGGCTTCTCGCCCGAGGTCATGGTCATGATCTTCTCCGCCGCCATCGGTGTCGTGAACCTGTTCACCCCGACCTCCGGCGCCATCATGGGCGGTCTCGCCCTGGCCAAGATCGAGTGGACGACCTGGCTCAAGTTTGCCCTTAAGCTCATCGTCGCTCTCTCCGTCGTCTGCGCCGTCATCCTGACCGTCGCCTGCGTGCTGCTCTAAGTACCCAATGGGTACCCCACGGAAACCTTGACGATCCTGTAGAGGATCACCTGGTCATCGTCTGTCCGGTGGGGTAAACCCACCGGTAGACTCCTACCTTTAGCCCCCTCCCGTTCCGTGCGCGGGAGGGGGCGCACTTATGTTGCGCGGTTCTACGAACCGCGCAACCAGTCGACGCTGCGCGCCGCCCAGGACGACAATTTGTCATTCAAAAGGCAAGGCATGACCAGAAGGTCTATGCCTTGCCTTTTTCATGCCAACTTGTACGTCCTGGACGTCGCTCGCTCATATGACCCAATCCGCTGTCAAGAGCCACAATGGCCCCGCCGACCGCTTGCAATCGGTCGGCGGGGCCTGCCGT
>NZ_WQPK01000065.1:3316-3520 GCF_018785265.1 Collinsella aerofaciens
CTCTGGCGGCCCGCAATCCTCTCCTTCGGCGGGGGTTCCCCAAGTCTGTCGACGCGAATGCGGCGACCGCCGCGCGCACAGCGAGAACGGGGGTATCCCCGAAGGCTGCCCGGCTCGCCGGGACGGGGGCTATGTCTATTCGGTTGCCTCCCGGCACATCGCGCCGAGGGCCCACAGCCACCTCACGAGCTCGGCGGCGGTGGC
>NZ_WQPK01000066.1 GCF_018785265.1 Collinsella aerofaciens
GGAGGGGCCGCGGGGGCGTTCGGCTAACTGCGGGAGCGAGCCATCAGCTCAATGTGTTCGGCTGAGATCGGAAATCAACCTAAAACACAGCTACTATGTGAGACAAGAGCCCGTAAACGCAAAAAAAGGGGGAGGCCGCGAGGCCTCCCCCTTCTCAGTTCAAGCGTACGGCTCGGTGCCGTCCACCGGTCAGCGGCGCCC
>NZ_WQPK01000008.1 GCF_018785265.1 Collinsella aerofaciens
CAACCGTATTCCAGATTCTAGGACGCCGGGCCGACTCGCTTCGGATGGGGCTCTACACCAACTTTCTCGACACTACCCTCGTAGAGCTTGATGTCGTCGTTGCCGAGGTCCTGGAACGTCACGCGCAGGTCCTCCTTGAACGAGATCGGGTCGGGAAGGTGCCACCTGTAGAGGCCGTGCCTGGGCAGCGCGTCGTCGTTGGTCGCGAGCATCGGGTTCGGGTTCGACTTGCCCGCGCTGAAGCGGTCGCGCGTGGCGTCGCGCGTCGAGCGGTACGGGTAGCCGGCGAACAGCGTGTTGAAGCACTGCGCCTCGGGCAGCGCGTGGGGCGGCCTGTCGAGGAAGGCCCAGGCACCGCCGAAGTAGTCCTCGGCTCCCGTCGAGGTGACCGTGGGGAACTCCTCGTCGCCGTCGAGGAAGAACTTCATCTCGCCCTCGCCCCACCAATAGCGCTCCAGGGCGCACAGGGCCATGTAGGTGCCGACGTAGTAGCCCTTACCGCGCACGCCGTCGAGCACGGTGTAGTCGACGCCCCTGCGGGTGCTGCGCTCGCGGTTAAAACGGGCGTGGAAGTACATGGCGTCGTCCGGCACGTCGGTGAGCGCGTAGTTGAACGTGTAGAAGATGTACTTAATGAACCCGGGGTGCTCGCTCGTAAGCGTGACTTTGGCGTGCTTCCTGAAAGGCATCTCGAAGTAGCAGTTCATGCCGCCCGTCGGGTTCACGCAGATGGGCATCGAGTTGACGATGGCGCGCTCACCGAAGCCGTTGCAGAAGAAGTCGCCGACAGGGCACTCGACCGAGGGGGTCTCCTCGTCGTCCCAGTAGAAGCGCAGCACGAGGTCGCGCATGACGAAGCTGCCGGCGGCGGTCTTGTCGGGGACGGTCATCCAGATGTGGCGGATGATGCCGGGGCCCTCGATGTCCGCGAGCGTGATGGTCTCGCCGGACTCAAGGGGCACGCAGCACGAGCCCTTGCGGCCGACGCCGAGGTGGCTGGCCGACATGGCGGCGCGGCCCTTCTCGCCCGTGATGTTCTCGGGGGTGATGGCGCGGCTTTCCTCACCGCCGTGCATCCACACGTCTTTAAGGAACTCTCTCATCGTCGACCTCCTCTATTCGTCGTCTTCGCACTCGGCGGAACTGGCACCGTTCACGTAGACGATCTGCTGGCGCGCCTCGTCGACGAGGGCGTCGAAATCGAGTTTCTCGTCGGGGCGCGCGAGCGCGACCGTCATGGCGAGCGGGAGGTTGACACCCGCGATCACGTGGATCCGGTCGGAGGCGAAGCGGGAGAAGCGCTGGTTCACGCTGCCGCCGAGCGCGTCGGTAAGGACGACGACCTCGTCAGTGCCCGAAAGCGCCGCCTCGACCGCCGCGTCGAGCCCCTCGCCGTTGTCGTTCACGTAGGCGCACACGGCGTTGACGGCGTCGCTCTTACCCGTAAGGAACTCGAGGGTGTCCTTGAAGCCCTGGGCGAGAAGGGAATGGCTCGCCACAACTATCTTTCTCATTGATTCACCAATCTCTTGGGTCGAAGCTAGGCGAGGATGCCGGCGGCGGAGGCGACCATCGCGAGGACGATCACCACGAGGATGAGGGCCGTCATGCTCGCGTTCTTCTTGGTAAGAAGGTAATACGCGCTTCCCGTGATGGCGGCGGGGATCATGGCAGGCAGGATCTTGTCGAGCAGCGGCTGAATCTCCATCGAGACGTCGCCGAAGCTGAAGCTAATCGGGCAGGTGACGCCGATGACCGAGGCGATGAGGCAGCCGACCACGGTGAGGCCGAGCACGGAGGCGGCGGCAGTGAGGTTGGGAAGCTTCTCGCTGAAGTCGGTGACGAGCTTCACACCCTGCTTGTAGCCGAACTCGAGGGCGTGCATGCGGACCCAGAAGATGGCCAGGATGAGCGCGAACCAGATGCCGGCTCCCACGGGGTTGCCCTCGATGGCCATATAGGCGGCGATGGAGCCCATGATGGTCGGGATCATGGTCATGAGCAGGGAGTCGCCGACGCCGGCGAGCGGTCCCATGGTGCCGATCTTCAGGTCTTGGACGGCGTCCGCCGCCGCGAGGCCGTCACGCTCCTCCATGGCCACGCAGGCGCCGAGGATGATGGCGGCGAGCCAAGGCTGGGTGTTGTAGTAGCGGAAGTGGTTGTTGAGCGCTTGCTTATAGTCCTCGTCGTTCGTGTAGATCTTCCTCAGGATCGGCGAGAGGGCGTAGGCGACCGAGGCGCCCTGCTGGGTCTGGTAGTTGAAGGTGCACACGCTCATGAGCCAGCGCCAGTTCGCGTTGCGCAGGTCCTTCTTGGTGACCTTATAGCCGGAGGGCTTGCCCTCGACGGCGGTGATGTTCTCGTTTTCCATGGTTACTCATCCTCTCCGATGAAGGCGTCTGCGGAAGCGTGGGCGGCGAGCTCGGTGTCCCTCTCGGCACGCTGGTAGAACGCGATCGCGAGGGCAACGCCGACGATGGCGGCGCCGATGATGGGCACGTTCAGGAAGGCCGAGAGGAAGAAGCCGGCGAGCAGGTACTGGAAGTACTTGCCGGTGGGCATGTAGCGGAGCAGCATGGCGATACCGATGGCCGGGAGCATCTTGCCGGCGAGGGTGAGGCCGGAGAGGAACCACTGGGGCATAACCTCGAGGAGCCAGTTGACGGCGGGCTGGCCGAGGGTCACGGAGACAAAGACGGGCAGGGCGGCGCACAGGCCGAAGAGCGCGGGGCAGACCCACAGGATGGCGTTCATCTGATTGAACTTACCCTCGTTGCAGAACTTCTGGGACTTCTCGACGACGAAGCCGTTGAGGATCTTGACGATGACGTCGAGCTGGATGCCGAGCATGCCGACCGGCAGGCCGATGGCGAGGCCCGTGTCCGTGCCCAGGGTCACGCCGTAGGCTGTGGCGATGATGGCCATCGTGCCGTAGTCGGGAATCGACGAGCCGCCGAAGCCCGCGACGCCGAGCTGCATGAGCTGGATGGTGCCGCCGATGACGAGGCCGGTCTGCCAGTCGCCCATGACGACGCCGGTGATAAGGCCCCAGAAGACGGCATAGTTGACGAAGATCATCGGGATGCCGTAGTAGTCCACGTGCTTGATGAAGGCAAGCAGGGTCAAAAGGACGACCTGCAGAATAGTGAAGTTGACCATGATCCCTCCTTAGATGAGGTCGGCGACGGAGACGGGCTTGTCGGCGGGCACGAACTGTGCCGTCACCTTGACGCCGCGGGCGATGAGCGCCTTGTAGCTCTGGACGTTCTCGGCGGAGGCATAGGCGCGCTGGGTGAGCTGGACGCCGCCCTCCTTGACAAGAGAGCCGCCGACGATCAGCGACGGGAGCTCGATGCCCGACTCGACCAGGTGAAGGATCGTCTCGGGCTCCTTGGCGATGACAAAGACCTTCTCGCGGTTGTACTTGCCCGCCGCGAAGTTCTTGAGCGCGGTCTCCTCGGAGATGATCGAGACGGCCATGCCCGCGGGGCGCGCCATCCTCATGGTGGACTTCAGGACCTCGTCGCCGGCGACCTTGTCGTCGATGACCATGACTCGGGTCGCGCCCGACACCGGGGCCCACTGCGTCACGATGATGCCGTGAAGCAGGCGATTGTCGATTCGTGCCATAACAACACTCATGTTTGCTCCTATCAAATGAAGTTTTACGTTCGGTACTGCCTCGGCGCTATCCGGATTCGCGCCGGGCAAGGGGTTATCGGATTATTGAGGACGCGCGGTCAGCTTGCGGCGGCGCGGGGAAGGTCACTCGTCGAGCAGGAGGTCCGAGGAGCCGAGGCGCTCTTCTCGCGCCGGGGCGGCGCTCACGCTTATGTAGTCGAAGACATATGCGATCTCGCTTACGGGAACCTCTACGCGATAGCGCGTCGAGATGCTCGAGAAGCTCTGCCTGAAGGACTCGATGAAATCGGCGCGTTCCTCCTCGAAGCGGTCCTGGCCAACGTAGGTCTCAATGGGGTTTCTGGTAACAAGGCGCTCGACGAGACAGCAGAGGTGGACATAGAGCCCAATGATGGCGTTGCTGCCGATCTTCTCGCCTGTCCTGCGCTGAAGCTCGTGCACGGCGCTCTCGATCTCGTGGAATAGCCGCTCCGGGTCGAGGATGGTGATGGAGCGGATGACGTTCTGCAGCGTCATGTTCGAGAGCAGCTTCTCGTGGAAAGAAGAGAGCTCGGAAGCGTCAAGCCACCTGCCGAACACGGCATCAACCTTAGAGGCGGACGCCGTCGACATGATGTCCTCGAGGGCGACGAAGGGGACGGAGACGACCCCGGGGTCTCCCGTGCCGATGACGGCGCAGACGCGGTGCTCGGAAAAAACGGCGTCGTTCGACCCGTTCGCGACGAGCTGCTTGAAGGGCCTCGTGAGCAGGCGCGCGCCTATGGTGCGCGGGAGGCTCTGCGAGACGAGCTGGCGTATCCTCTCCGCGGCGTCGACCCCGGACTCGGAGCAGAAGACGATGGCGTCCTCACGGTTGACGCGCTCGATCACCTTGCAGTGCGTCACGCACGCGGCGGTCGCATCGCCAAGAACCTCGGCGATGGACTTGCCGCCGAGCAGCCCGACCCCGATCTCGAGCGCAAGACCGGTAGAGACGTTGTCCACCACGCCGATAGTGGAGTCGGTAACGTTCTCGAGGGCCTTATAGGCCTCCTCCAAGGAGCCCATGTCGACGAGGAACACGACCCCGGTGCAGTAGGAATGGCGGTCGACGAGGCGCTGGAGCGGACCGACGATGTCCTTCAGCTGCTGGTCGTAGGGCATGTCGACAGCCTCGTACACATGCATGCCGAGCATACGGTTCGCCGCGTCGGCGATGCTCGTCGCCGTTGAGTAGCCGTGGGACAAGATGACGCAGAGCGTCCGAAGGGCCTTCGCATCGCGAGACTCCGATGCGACGCACAGCGTCAGAAGCGTCTTCGTGAAGTGATCGAGCGAGATTCCCAGCGCCCCTTCCACGTCTGCGGCGACCTGATCGGAGACACTCGAGGCAAACGGCAATTCGGAGGTCACGGCACCGAGGAGATGGGAGATTTGCTCCGCACAGGCAGACTTTCGCTTAGCCAGGCCGATACCCGGCCACAACTGCAGGCAAATCTCCTGGGCCAGTAGAAAAGCAACCTTCCTCGAAAGCTCGATGCCATAAGAAGAGCCTGCGTCGGCAAGGACCGCGCCCACGACGCGCTCGAAGGCGCGCGACCTCGAGGAGGCGACGCCGTGGTCGAAGATCAAGTGATCCTCAACGCCGCGCACAGCGGAGACAGCTTGCGAGACAAGCTCGGAGACAGAGAGCTCCCCGGCGCAGAATCGCTCATCGAGAGAGCACAGGGCATCGAGCGCCTGCTCGACCGGCCCTGTGCTCTCGGCGGCATCCAGAGACGCGTCAATCAGAACGCCATCGTCGGGCTGTTGATCGATCTGCGCGGAGGAGAGGAGCCCGCTGGGAAGAAGATACGGGCGAACGACGACGTAGTCGCCCTCGCGATTGAGGAACGCTTTGGCGCAGCAGTTCGTCACGCAGGCGCGCAAGCCGGCGATGTTATCGGAAAAGTCCGCGTTCACGAGACAACGGTATGCGCCGCGGCTGATCTTCACATCAGAACCGATTCGGCACCCCTCGCTGCGCAGGAAGCTCAAGATGAGATCCTCGCGCTCCTCGGGGGTCCGCTCCTTGAGTGAGGGGACGCGGGCACAGATGGGCATTTTGCTGTAGGCCGAGGAAACCTTCAGATCATCGGCGGAAAGCGTCGTCGAAAGAACGAGGCGAGCGCGCGGCGCATCCTGGGAGGCATCGAGCCCGAGGGCCGTCGCAAGGCAGTGTTCCATCGCAGAGGGAGAAAGTGCCTCGATGCCGTTGACAAAGACCACGCCCCCGCGCGATTTCGCGATCGACTCGTCAAGAAGTCCATTGAACGAGGCGGCGTCCGGGACCCCGGTGCAGTCGATGCGCAAATAGGAGGAGTCGCGGGACAGCAAGCCCTAGTTCTTGCCGTACTCGTACACAAGACGAGAAAGGAAAGACTTGCCGACACCCACGCCGCCGCTCAAGAGGATGGGCAGGCCGAACGGAGGGTACTGAACCGCAGCCTTGCACTGCTCGACAACGGAGCTGAGGCTCAGGTCGAAGCCCACGGCACGCGCGAAGTCACGGTGATCGGCGATTCCCGTCGCCTGGATGAGGTCGGCGAGCGAGGCGTACTCGCTTGCAGAGAGCTTTACCTGAAAACGCTTCTGGAACGCGCGGCGATGAAAATAACGGACAGGCCTGCCCGCCACCTTAACCACAAGGCCGGCGCGAACAAGGTCGTTGAGGTACTGGCTCGCCAGGCTCCTGGAGATGATGAGCGTCTCGGCGATGTCGGAGGTGGACAGACGGGCAAGGTCGTCGAGCGAGACGGCAGAGGTGAGGGCCTCGAGATGCTCGAGAATCCTGTCCCTCATGTCGACGGGCTTCTTTGCCAAGCTGTCCTGTGCGGTCTTGTCCATGACTTCTTACCTCCTTGTACAAGGAGTATAAGGGGAACACAGAGAACGGAAGGGGGCGCGTGGGGGAATCAACAGCCCCGAGGAGAAGTTCACCACTTGAGGGGCAGAAAACAACGGCCATTGAACATTCAGGGCCGACGCTCAACACTTCGGCTCGACACTTCGCTTTGGAAAGGGCCCTGCGCGCCGGGGTCCCAACATAAAGAAGGGCCCCGGCGCGCAGGGCCTAAAGCTTAACCATGCGCGCGGCGAAGCGGGCGCAGTCGCAGGCGGCCTTCTTCTCGAAGGTGTTGTAGTCGACGACCTGGCCCTCGGCGCAGGGCTTGTCGCTGATGGCGCGCACGACGACGAGGGGCACGCCGTTGAGATAGGCGGCCTGCACGATGGTGCAGCCCTCCATCTCGCAGCACAGGTCGCCGAAGGTCGCGAGGATGCGCTCCTTCTGTTCCGCGGGCGAGACGACTCGGTGGGCAAGGTCCTCTCAAAAGGGGTCGTCCGACGCCGCAAGGCCTCGATGACCGACTACCGTCTCGAGCAAGTGGCGGATTACCTCTACACTATCGAACTTGCCTTGGTCAAGTACGAGGCCAAGGAGAACGGTGAGACGTACAACAAGTTCTTCGGAGGTATAGGCTCTTTCAAGAGGAGCTGGCTCAAGCAAGCCCGCAACAAGCGGATATAGCTGGTCTCGCGGTTTCGCAAGGAACGGTCAGTTCTCCTCTGGCGAGGAATCCCGGGCGACGTGCTTCGAGCAGCGGAAGCTGAAGCGCAAGCAGAAGCAGCGCGGGCATTGATCGGTGCCGACATGGGCCCAGACGTGAACAGTGCTACGTCCCCTGTTCACGGGGCGCGAAACCGCAAAGGTTGCACAGAGGTTGCAAAATAAGAAGCCCCCGACCTGTTTTCGCAGGTCAGAGGCTTGAAATCAACGAATATCGTTTACTCCCACTCGATGGTCGCGGGCGGCTTGGACGTGATGTCGTAGCAGACGCGGTTGGCACCGGGGACCTCGGCAACAATGCGGCCGGAAATGCGGGCCAGCACGTCGTAGGGCAGCTTGGCCCAGTCGGCGGTCATGGCATCGCTGGACTCGACGGCACGCAGGATGATCGGACGCTGGTAGGTGCGCTCGTCGCCCATAACGCCGACGGACTTAATGTCGGGCAGAACCGCGAAATACTGCCAGCAGCTGTGCTCGGAGTTGCGCTCGCCGGTCTGCTCAAACAGGCGCTGGTTGTAGGCATCCAGCTCCTCGCGCACGATAGCGTCGGCGTTCTTGAGGATCTCGAGTTTCTCCTTGTCGACCGCACCGATGGTGCGGATGGCAAGACCCGGGCCCGGGAAAGGCTGGCGGAACACGATGTGACCCGGCAGGCCCAGTGCCAGACCAAGCGCGCGGACCTCGTCCTTAAAGAAGTGGTCGAGCGGCTCGATGAGGTCGAAGTGCACGCCCTCGGGGAACGGGATCAGGTTGTGATGGCTCTTGATGGTGGCCGTCTTGCCGCCCGTCTTGCGAGCGCCGGACTCGATGATGTCGGGGTAGATGGTGCCCTGAGCCAGGTACTTGACCGGCTTGCCATCGGTCTCGAGCTGCTGCGCCACGGCGAAGAACTCTTTCCAAAACTGCGTACCGATGATGCGGCGCTTCTCCTCGGGCTCGGTCACACCGGCCAGAAGCTCGGCATAACGGTCCTCGGCGTGGACGTGGATAAAGTCGACGTCAAACTGCTTGGTGAAGACCTCCTCCACCTGCTCAGGCTCGCCCTTGCGCAGCAGGCCGTGGTTGATGAACACGCAGGTCATCTGCTTGCCCACGGCGCGAGCGCCCAGCGCAGCCACGACGGAGGAGTCGACGCCACCGGACAGGGCCAGAATCACGCGGTCGTCGCCGACCTTCTCGCGGAACTCGGCCGTCATGGTCTCGACCAGGTTGTCCATGCTCCAGTTGGGCTCCAGGCCGCAGATCTCAAACAGGAAGTTGCTCAGCAGCTGCTGACCATACTCGGAGTGCTTGACCTCGGGGTGGAACTGCGTGGTGAAAATCTTGCGCTCGACGCACTCCATGGCGGCAACCGGGCACACGTCAGTGCTGGCGGTAACGGTAAAGCCCTCGGGCACCTCGGAAACGGCGTCGCGGTGGCTCATCCACACGGTCTGCTCCATGGGCGTGGAGTTAAAGAGCTTGGCGCCGGCCGTGCGCGTGATGGTGGCGCGGCCGTACTCGCCCACCTCGGAGTGGCCGACCTTGCCGCCGAGCGTCACGGCCGTGATCTGATGGCCGTAGCAGAAGCCCAGGACGGGAAGGCCCAGGTCAAAGATGGCGGGATCTATAGACGGAGCGTCCTCGGCATACACGGAAGCCGGACCGCCGGAAAGGATGAGCGCAGAGGCGTTCATCTCGCGAATCTCGTCGGCCGAGATGTCGCAGGGGACAATCTCGGAATACACGTTGAGGTCGCGGACGCGACGGGCAATGAGCTGACCGTACTGCGCACCAAAGTCGAGTACGAGGACCTTTGCGGAAGCCTTTTGATCCATGGTTCCCCCTCTTGTTGGCGGGGAGCCGGTGCCCACCCGCGTGAATGAACGAAAATAGCCTTCATAGTGTACACGTTATATGGGGTTTCTCGCCCCTCGCAGCCATCAGCGCACGGCAAACGCACGACCTGGGCCCCTATTTGACGGCAATTGAAGTGTTTTCAAACGTTACAGATGATGTAATACGTTTGAACATTGGACGCCCTGTGCCACAATACTGCCGAACGACTCCGCCTCTGCGGCGGCAAATACGATAGGAATACCAGCATGAAGCGCATCCTTCTCATCGCCACGGGCGGCACCATCGCATCGACCGAGGACGGCAACGGCCTCTCCCCCGCCCTGACCGGTGAAGAGCTCGCCCAGAGCGTCCCCGAGATCTCGGGCCTCTGCGAGCTCGACGTCGTGCAGCCCATGAACATCGACAGCACCAACATGCGCCCCAGCGACTGGATGTGTATCCGCGACGTCATCGTCAAGGGCTATGCCGACCACGACGGATTCGTGATTCTACACGGCACCGACACCATGAGCTACACCGCGGCGGCGCTTTCCTATCTGATTCAGGACAGCCCTAAGCCTATCGTGCTCACCGGCTCGCAAAAGCCCATGGGCAATCCCTTTACCGACGCCAAGCTCAACCTGTACCAGAGCCTGCTCTATGCGCTCGACGAGCATTCGCACGACGTTTCGATCGTGTTTGGCGGCGTAGCCATTGCCGGCACGCGCGCCCGCAAGCAGCGCACCATGAGCTTTAACGCGTTCATTAGCGTCAACTATCCGCCCATTGCCTACATCCGCAACGACCGCATCGTGCGCAACGGGCTCCACGGCACGCATCAGGGCGAAAACCCGGTGCGTTTCTACGACAGCATCAACCCACGCGTGTTTGTCCTTAAGCTTACGCCCGGCGTGAACCCGGGCATCCTCGACGCCCTTGCCGACAGCTACGACGCCGTGATTCTGGAGACCTTTGGCATTGGCGGTATTCCCGAGTTTGGCGAGTCCGGCGAGTCGTTCCAAGAGGCAATTTTCCGCTGGGTCGATTCGGGTCGCACCGTCGTTATGACCACGCAGGTCCCCGAAGAGGGCCTCGATCTGGGCGTTTATGAGGTCGGCCGCGCTTACGCCGATCATCCGGGCATTCTGCGCGGCGATGATATGACCACCGAGACGCTCGTGGCCAAAACCATGTGGGCACTCGGCCAGTCACGTGATGCGGCCGAGATTCGGCGCCTGTTCTACAGCCAAGTCAACCACGACCGCATCCCGATGGCGTAATTCAGTTGTCGACGGGTATCCCCTATTCGATACCCTCGAGAAGCTCTGACACCGTCATGCCGAGTGCGGGCGCGATCTTAAATAGAACCTTGAGCGTGAAATTTGCCGTCCCATCTTCGATTCGGTCGAGGTAGGGTCGGCTGATTCCTGTCGCCACACAAAAATCAACCTTGGAGATACCAAGGTCCCTGCGTGTCTCTTCGACCCGCCTGCCAAGAATCTGTTTCGCACGTTCGTCCATGCAGCCGAGTTTGAAATGGAGCCGAACATAAACGTAAACTATAGTTTACGTTTTCCCGAATACACAGGAGTTTTCTATGTCGGGTTCTTCGGTCCGCATGTACCGAGCCACGCTTCGCACAAACAGCGCGCCGCCCAAGCTCGTCGTCGTTGAAGCTGAATGCCTTTCGCCCGATGAGCGCACAGCATTTGCATTGCTATCAAGTCGCGTCGCCGCCGTTCTGGTCCCTTGCCCGGCGCGAGGTGAACTTGCCATCCGATGCCAAACGCACGGCTGCTCGCTCAATCAGGCTGCCGTAATCGCAACCAGCCAACGCGGCCTGCCGCTCCTTTTAGAAGCCGGCATAGCACTCGCCCTTCGCGGCGCCGGATACGAAAACGAGGCCGCCGCCGATGCAGTCTTTCAACCACGATCGAGCGGCGGCCTCGCAGCAGCCATTGAATATGCGTGCAGGCTCGTTGCCTAAAGGCGCAAGCTAAAAGCCCAGGCCAAAGCCCATACCGGTAATCGCCGAATACATAAAGTAGACGTTGATCACGTTGAGGAACACACCCGTGATGCAACCGTTACGCAGGTAGCGCTCGCACACGATGCGCGCCATGGCGGCGGAGTCATCATTGTTCTTTGCCTGGCGTCCCGCCGTAAAGTACGTCGCCACGCTCAGCAGCAGATTGAGCACCGGCAACGCCAGCAGCTCGTAGCTCTTGCCCCAGCGCGTCGCCTCGCCGGCGGCATTAAACTTCGTTGCCACCTCGGGACCAATGTTGGGGATAACACACGCTGCGACCACCAGCGGAATCACCGCAAGTACGAGCAGCGCAATACCCATGTAGCCAGCTTTTTTGCCATATTTAAACATATGCGTCGTCCTTACACGTTAAAGCGGAAGTGCACGACGTCGCCATCGGCCATGACATAGTCCTTGCCCTCAATACGCAGCTTGCCGGCGGCCTTGGCGCCCTGCTCGCCGCCGAGCTCGATGTAGTCGTCGTAGCCAATGACCTCGGCCTTAATAAAGCCGCGCTCAAAATCGGTGTGGATGACGCCGGCGGCCTGCGGGGCGGTCGCGCCCTGACGAACCGTCCAGGCCTTGACCTCCATCTCGCCGGCCGTAAAGAACGACTGCAGACCGAGCAGCTTATAGGCCGCCTGCGCGAGCACGTCCAGACCGGGCTGCTCCAGGCCCAAGCTCTCCAGGTAGTCGGCGGCGTCCTCGGGATCGAGCTCGGAAAGCTCGGCCTCAATCTTGGCGCAGATGGGCAACGGCTTGACGCCATCGATGGGCGCCAGGTCCTCGTTGAGCATATCCTCGTCCACGTTGGCCACGTACAGAATGGGCTTCATAGTGAGCAGGAACAGGCCCTTAGCGGCGGCACGCTCCTCGTCGGTCATCTCCATGGATGCGGCGCGCTTGCCCTCGTTGAGCCAGGCAAGCAGGCGCTTGGCCACCTCGAACTTGGGCATGAGCTCCTTGTCGCGCTTGGCCTCCTTCTCGAGCTTGGGCAGCTGCTTCTCGAGCGTGCCCATGTCGGCCAGGATGAGCTCGGTCATGATGGTGTCGGCATCGCCGGCGGGATCGACGAACTCGCCCGTGCGGCCCACCTCACGCATGACGTTGGGGTCCTCAAAGTAGCGCACGACCTCGCAGATGGCGTCGGTCTCGCGAATGTTGGCCAGGAACTGGTTGCCCAGGCCCTCACCCTCGTTAGCGCCCTTCACCAGACCTGCGATGTCGACGAACTCGACCGTCGCCGGCACAATACGACCCGGGTTAACGATGTCGGCAAGCTTTTGCAAGCGGCTATCGGGCACGTCGACGATACCCACGTTGGGGTCGATCGTGGCAAACGGGTAGTTGGCGGCAAGGCCGGTCTTTTTGGTAAGCGCGGTGAACAGCGTCGACTTGCCCACGTTGGGCAGGCCCACGATACCGATGGAAAGGGACACGACAGCTCCTTTTGGTACAGGTACTTCAAACCGTATAAGTATAGCGCCGCCGCAGCATCCGGGCGAATCCGGACACCGCGGCGGCGCAAATGAAGCAGAGATAGAGCTCGCTGACTAGTCCGCGAGCTTCTCCACCTGATCGAGCATCTTGTCAAGCTTGGCCTTTGCCTCGGCCTTGGCCTTCTGGGCCTCTTCGTGGGCCTTGGCCTTCTGAGCGGCCTTTTCCTCGGCCTCGGGGTCGACAACGACCAGATTGGACGCATCGTGCTCGACCAGCTTGAGCGCATGCTCGGGGCACACCTTGACGCAGGCTCCGCAACCTAGGCAATACGTAGACTCCAGTGCAAAGCGACCGCTTCCCACCAAATCGCAGGCAAACGTGGGGCACACGTTGACGCACTCGCCGCACGACGTGCACTTGTCAAAATCGCATTCCGGCGTGCTCACCTGCATGTTCTGGGCTAGCTCGGGGTGGTTTTGCAACGTCGAGAGCACCAGCTGCCGCCCGTGCGTGAGCGAACGGCGACGCTTGGTCGTCGTGGTGCCGCACATGGTGTTGAGCGTGCGCTCCAGCTGGGTAATCTGATGGCGATGGGCTTTGAGCTTTTGCGTCACCGAGGCCAGTGCCGCCGTCGCCGGATTGAGCTTGGTCACCGTCAGGCCCGTGGTGCGGGCAATCTTTTCCATATACTCCTTGCGTTCGTACTCACGAAGCTTATGGCACTTGAGGCTCTTGGGGTCGACCTCCAAGCCCATACCCGTGCCGGACCACTCCTCGGCCTTCGCAATCGCCTCGCCCAGAATGTCCTCACCGCCGGTGTTGCGGCATTTATCGCACACGCCCAGCGGCAGGTACACACTCACGTTGGGATAGTCCGCCAGTACCGAGAACCAAGTCTCGGCCGTAATATCGCCCACGCAGGCAACGACGACCTCGTTTTCGCGCGGCATACGCTTGAGGGCGCGCGTGCAGGTGACGTAGGCGGTCTCGTGGCTCGTAGCGGCAGAGACGATATCGTCATACAGGTTTTTAGGCGCCAGGCGCGGCGAGATGATCGCCTCGGTCGGGCAGGCAGCGGCGCACAGACCGCACTTGCGGCAGGAGTCGAGGATCTCAATGGCGTCTTCCTCGACCTCGATAGCGTTGACCGGGCACACGTCCATGCACGCGGTGCAGCCGCTCTTTTCGTTTTTGCAGGTCAGGCACGGAATGGTATTGCCGCGCGGGCGCTCCTTGTAGTCGGCAGGATTCCACTGCGGCGCCGACGGATCGAGTGCATCGGTCACGCCGCCAAGCGGGTTTTTAAGAAAGTCGAAACCCTTGCTGATCTCGATAATGTCATCAAACAGATCGTGTTCCTGCGCCATGCGCGGCCCCTCCCTGAGCAGTGCAAACAAGCAAGAGATAATGATACGCTATCGGCCCACGCCTCGGGCAAATTACACGCGGCGCACCTTTGAGGCAAATAGTCTATAGCCTATCGCCGCCTCGATTGCACAAGATCGATCAAACGCCAAGCTATGCCTCGCACATGAGCTGCACGAGTTTTTGTTTGGTCACCTTGACCTGTTCGTTAGCCATATTGCGCTCGTTTCTAAAGACCGCATTTGCAACACTCTGCAGATCGGCATCGGAAATCGCACTGCACGGACCATCCATTGAGGCCGCCGTGGGGCATACGCACAACGGCAGCTCAGCATAAAACGCAACGGCCTTGGCGATATCGAGCATCTTGCCGCCGCCAATACCCACCACCATGTCGCAATACTCGGCCTGGGCTTCCTTAGCCATTTCGACAACGGCCTCTTCCGTACACGGACCGTCATAAATCTTAAAGAACGGCTCGCTTAGATCTTCGTCCAGAAATCCATCGACGATCTGCCTGCACAGCCGATCCTCGGTGCCCTGGTCAAACAAGACATAGGCAGCGCAGCCCAACCATGACAAATACCTGCCTTGACGCGACAGTTCGCCCGGCCCCTGAACATACCGGCCGGGACCGCCGTAAACCATAGGAAGCGCCATACGAGAATCCGACCTTCATCAAACAACGATTGGTGCAAAGTAACCTTGCCCCTTTGCACCATAGAAAAAAGGGGCAAAGCCATCTGTTGGCTTTGCCCCTTCCTTAGCTTGATTTACTCATCCATGAGATAGTAGTGGCCCAGTGCGTCTGCACCCAGAATGGCGTTTGCGACCATCTCGGGCGTCACCTCAAAGGGCATGTTGCACATGGTGTCCTCGGGCGCGCAGGCGGCCTCGGCAACAATCATGGCCTGCTCGCGCGTAAGCTCGGCA
Source organism: Collinsella aerofaciens (assembly GCF_018785265.1). Lineage (GTDB taxonomy): Bacteria > Actinomycetota > Coriobacteriia > Coriobacteriales > Coriobacteriaceae > Collinsella > Collinsella aerofaciens_AI. Next base: position 14,814 of record NZ_WQPK01000008.1, read on the forward strand.
ACGCCAAGTTCCTTCATCGTGACCGGCAGGCCCAGCTCAATGCAGAAGCCCAAGACTTCCTCGAGCTTCTCGGTCGGGGCATCCTCGAGCACCAGCTGGACGATGGTGCCGAAGGCGACCTTCTCGCCGTGATACATGCCGTGGCACTCGGGCAGCATCGTCAGGCCATTGTGGATGGCATGAGCAGCAGCAAGGCCCGAGCTCTCAAAGCCAATGCCCGAAAGCAGCGTATTGGCCTCGATGATATGCTCGACGGCAGGCGTGAGCGCACCCTTCTCCAGCGCGACCTTGGCCTTGACGCCATCGGCCATAAGCGTCTCGTAGCAGAGCTTGGCGAGCGCCAGGCCGGCCATGCCGCCCTTGCCGCCAGCGCAGGTGCCGCCGTCGGCATCGTGCGTCGCCTGGGCCTCGAAATAGGTTGCGAGCGCATCGCCCATACCGGAAACCGTCAGGCGCACCGGGCTCGCCGCGATAACCGTCGTATCCATAAGGACGATATTGGGGTTTGCCTTAAGGAAGAGATACTTGTCGAACTGGCCGTCATCGGTATAAAGCACCGAAAGCGCCGAGCACGGGGCATCGGTCGAAGCAATGGTGGGGCAAATGATGACCGGGGACTCCAGGTAGTAGGCGACGGCCTTCGCGGTGTCGAGGATCTTGCCGCCACCGACGCCGACGATGATGTCGCAACCGTTGTCGCGAGCGAGCGCAACCAGGCGATCGACCTCGCCCTTGGAGCACTCGCCGTTAAAGTCCTCAAACAGCAGCTCGGCCTTAGCCTCGGCAAAGCCGCCCTCGATCTTGGCACCGACGCGCTTCTTGCCCGAAGGCGTCACGATGACGAGGGCCTTAGCGCCGAGCGGCTCGACATAGGAGCCGAGCTTGGCGAGCTCGTCCGGACCCTGGATGTACTTGCTGGGGCTATTGAAAATTGCAGCCATAACTATCCCATTCTCTAAAAAAGAAAGGGGCTCCGTACAGATACGTGCGGAGCCCCTCGTTACGATAACAAGAGTCGATTAGAAATCGATATCGGTGTCGTAGTAGCAGGCCTTGAGGATCTTCTCGAAGTCGGCAGCCTTGGTCTCACGCGGGTTCTCGGGCGTGCAGGCGTCCTGCTCGGCGTTCGCGGCGATCTCGGGCAGCTTGGCGAGGAACTCCTCCTCGGAAACCATCTGCGGGTTCTCGGCGTCGACCTTCACGCCACCATTCGCGTAATCCTTGATGGACTGCGGAATGTTGAGCTGGTCGTTGAGGTCGCGAATCTTCTGGACGAGTGCAGCGATGAGCTCCTCGTTGGTCTCGCCGGGAAGGTGCAGGATCTCCTTGGCCACGTAAGCGTAACGCTCGGCAGCACGGGGATCCTTGGAGTTCCACTGGATGACCTTGCCCAGGTACATGGCGTTAGCGGCACCGTGGATGATGTGGCCGTTCTCGAAGGCAGCACCGGTCTTGTGAGCCATGGAGTGAACGATGCCGAGCAGGCCCGAGGAGAAGGCGATACCGGCGATGCACTGAGCCTCGTGCATGTGCTGACGGGCCTCATGGTCGCCAGCATAGGACTTGGGCAGCCACTCGACGATCTCGCGGATGCCGTGCAGAGCATTGGCGTCGGTGAACATAGAGGCGCAGGTGGAAACGTAGGCCTCCATGCAGTGGGTCAGAGCATCCATGCCGGTGTGAGCGCACAGCTTGGCGGGCATGGTGTAGGTGAGCTCGGGGTCGACGATGGCGACATCAGGGGTGATGTTGAAGTCGGCCAGCGGGTACTTGATGCCCTTTTCGTAATCCGTGATGACGGAGAATGCGGTGACCTCGGTAGCGGTACCGGAGGTAGAGGAGATGGCGCAGAAGTGAGCCTTCTGACGCAGCTCGGGGAAGCTGAACGGCTGGATAATGTTGTCGAAGGACTCCTCGGGATACTCGTAGAAGACCCACATGGCCTTAGCAGCATCGATGGGCGAACCGCCGCCGATAGCAACGATCCAGTCGGGCTCGAAGTCGCGCATAGCGGCTGCGCCCTTCATGACGGTCTCGATGGAGGGATCGGACTCGACGCCCTCGAACAGCTTGACCTCCATGCCGGCCTCTTTGAGGTCGGCCTCAACGTCCTGCAGGAACCCGCCGCGGCGCATAGAGCTGCCGCCAGAAACGATGATGGCCTTCTTACCCTTGAGGTTCTTTACCTCGTGGCGAGCGCCCTCACCAAAGTACAGATCGCGAGGATTGGTAAAACGTCCCATACTGTGCCTCCTAAACAAGCCCCTCTTAGACTTGCGTATATAACGGAGCACCCAATTGGCTCCGTTAGGACCGGTTTGCGCGTTGCCGGCGATGACAATGCGCGATGTCTAAACGTCTCAACGCTCAGACAAGCACTATTTTACCGTTCTGGTTGGTCAGTTATTCACCTAAAGCCAACAATGATGAAACGTTTTTTCTATCCCTGAAGACCCTTGTGCGGCATCCATACTCCCAAGCTGGGCAAACGTTTTATCAAGGTTGACCACATATCCCGGGCAGGACTGTGCCCCTCCAAAATGCGCCCCGTTCGCCGCCAAAAATCGACCGTTTGCGGCACCGTGATACCACTCAGTCGTCCAAGGTGCCGACATTTGTGCGACATCCGTCTTCGTGGTGCAAAGGTGCACGTCCAAGTGCGGCACCCCCGGTGTGCCACATGCGGGTAAACTAGAACCTTATATAGAGACATTTGAACCCTAACCGCAGCAAAGGAGGCCCCATGGCATTCGATCCCATTCAAGAGGATTGCCATCGCCTCGTTCTTGAGGCCTTGCGCCGCGACAATATCCCGCTCACCGACGCTGCCGCCGTAGAGCGTCTGATGGAACAATTCACCCGCAACCCCGCACCACTCATCGTGCACGACCGTGACCGCGCCGGGCACCTCATTGCCAAGGTGGTCGAAGCCGTCGACTACCGCATTCCCTTTATCCCTGACGATGCCCAGGCAGAGCAGGAAGAGGCAGCTGCCGAGAACATGCTCCGCGAGGCTGCCGCACTCGATCCGGCCAACTGGGATGCCCAGCGCATGCTGACGGCCCTCACCGCAGAATCCAACGAGGAATACGTACAGTACCTGGTGTCCAAGTGCGACGAGGTGGAGCACGATCTGGCGCTCAAGATCGCCTCGGCTCAGGACCCCTACGAGCGCGAGGCCGCAGGCGACCTTATGCGCCGCCCCTATCTGCGCTGGCTTGCCGCCTTGGCATCGCGCGCCCTCATTAGCGGCCGCTATCGCATGTCGCTCGAAGCCGCAAATCGCAGCTTCGACTTTGCGCCCAACGACCCCGCTGGTGTCCGCCACACCGCGATGCTCGCCATGGCAAAGCTCGAATACCCCGCCGAGGAGCTCAAGCGCTTTCGCTCCGCACACTCCGTGCCGTACCTCGCGAATACCCCGCTGCGCCGCCGTCCCAAGGATGCAGAGCGCGACTTGGACCCGTGGACGCTCATCGCACTGATGAGCGCAGCCTGGCGCGAGCTGGACTACGAGGGCGCCGAGCACTACCTGCGTATCCTTGCACGCTCGTGTCCGCACGCGGCCGAGGCGCTCTACTTCCAAACCGAGTTTCCCGATGGCGTCTATGCCCGCGTCAACGTAGGTGCGGGCTCCACCGACGAGCTTGTCCTTGCGCTATCCGAGGCGACGCCGGTACTGCAGGAGGGCCTGGGCGCCCCCGACAACGCCAGCTTTGCCGCCTGGGTCGCCACCAACGATATCGTGCGTTCCCAAATCGATGTGCGCATACTGCGGGCGGCCGAGCAGGGTTTGCCGTTTAAGGGAGGAGACCTCTAATGGATCCGAGCGTCTACATCCCCGCCTACCTGGAGCGCGCCTACGTTGCGTCGCACCCCGAGCTCACCGATGCAGCACGCGAGCTTGTCCATAACGACATTAGTGCGAATCCCCAAAAGTACGCGCAGTCCGAGCATGCCCAGGCGCTGCTGTCCTATGCCGGTGTTCATCGCCACCTGCTCGACGAGCTCCATCGCATCGAAGATATGGGCAGCGACGAGGAGTTTGAGCAGACGCGCAATCGCCTGTTCGACGACATGCGCGATGAGCTGCTCAAGATTGTCCGCGTCGACGCACTGACCGTCGACGCGCAGCTGCTCGCCATCATCCTGGCCGACACACCCGTTGACGCCTGCCTGGGCGACCTGATGAAGCTCGAGGCAACCACGGCCGATTACCTGCAGCAAAGCGTGCCCGGGTTCGATATGGAGGCCCCGCACTACTGGGCCAACAAAGTTTTGACGGACGGCGTGACGGCGGCAGAGCTCACCGTGAGCGAGCCGGCGCTTATCGGGTGGCTTCACACACTCGAGGCCATCTCGCAGCTGTGCATGGCGAGCGCCCGCTACCGTGCTGCCGTCAACTATTCTCGCCGTGTTCTTAAGGCGGAAGGCTATCCCACCCGAGCGGCAGGCACCGTGTTACTCGCCCTCGCTCGCTTGGAAGACGAGGACGGCTTTTTTGCCCTGGCCCACCAGCTCGAGGAGCAGATGGGGGCCGATGCCCTCGAGAACTCTCCTTGGTATCTGCTCGCCCGCACGATTCTGCTGTTCAAAACAAACAAGATGCGCCCGGCGACACGCGCGCTGCGTGAGTTCGCCAACCGCTGCGAGGGTGGCGCGTTCTTCTTACTGAACCCCATGTACCAGACACCGTACCTTCCCTGCCGGCCCGAGCCACACGATCCCTGGGATCTTTCGCACCAGGCCGTTTGGGAAGCGGACGGTATTATCTCGGACACTCCCGACTTTGCCCCCTGGGCCAACGCCTGCGAAGATGTATCGCAGCTTGCCCAGGAATTTGCGCGCCGCTACGGATTTTAGTGACGCACTCGACCCGACCATGTCGTTTACGTTAGGAACGGTTTCATGAACCTCCGCTCATCTCTTGCCTGCACCTCGAGCGATATCGCTCGCTGGGGGCTGCGCTCCGTCCTTAAGCGCCAGGGCGGCGTACTCCCCGGCCGCATCGCCATGAAGATCGACCCCGAGTTGCTGAGCGACCTCGCTGGCCTTGTCGACCGCAGCGTGGTGATTACGGGTACTAATGGCAAGACCACCACTTCCAACCTCATCGCCGACGCCGTTGCTGCCAGCGGTGCTGCCGTGGTGTGCAACCGTGCCGGCAACAATATGGAGCCTGGTGTGGTAGGTGCTCTGCTCGAGGCCCGCGGCGACCTTAAACACACCAGCAGCGGCAAGCGCGTGGGCGTTTTTGAGTGCGATGAGCTTTACACCGTACGCGTTCTGCCCAAGCTCAAGCCGACGTACTTTGTGCTGCTCAACCTGTTCCGCGACCAGCTAGATCGCTATGGCGAGATCGATCACACCCAGGAGGTCATCGCCCACGCGTTGGAGCGTTCGCCGGCAACGACGCTCATCTACAACGCCGACGACCCGCTGTGCGCCTCGATTGCCGCGCGCGTTCCCAATGCGAGTATTGCCTTTGGCATCGACGGCGCCACCAACACCGAGTCCGACCGTATTAGCGACTCGCGCTTTTGCTCACAGTGCAACGCGCCGCTGGAGTATGACTACGTGCAATACGGCCAGCTTGGCGCATACCATTGCCCCTCGTGCGGTTGGGCACGCCCCGCACTGGTCCGCCGTGTGACGGGCGTGAAGCTCGGCTGCGACGGCTACGGCTTCGACCTGGTCTTTGGATCTGCGCCCGACGCGGCTGCCGTACACATCGCCACACGCTACAACGGTCTGTACATGGTCTATAACGTTGCCGCCGCCTTCTTTGCCGCACGCGAGTTGGGCGTGGACACGGCGTTTCTACAGCCTACGCTCGATGCCTACGTCCCCGCCGGCGGACGTATGGGCCGCTGGGAGATCGCCGGCCGTACCGTCGAGGCAAACCTGGCCAAAAATCCCGTGGGCTTCGATCGCCAGATCCAGTCCATTAAAACGGCAGGCGGCAGGCTCTGCGCCTTCTTCCTGAACGACAACGACGCCGACGGCCACGATGTCTCGTGGATCTACGACGTCGACTTCGAGCGCATCGCCGACACACCGGGTCTTGTCGCCTTTGCCGGAGGCACGCGTGCGCACGACATGCAGGTACGCCTCAAGTACGCCGGCATCGATGCCGCGATTATCTCGGACGTCGCGCAGGCAATTGGCGCCGTGGCAGACGAGGCCGCCAATGACACCTTCTACGCCGTCGCCAACTACACGGCCTTCCCGCCGCTGGTCAAGGAGCTCGACGGGCTGAAAGGCGCCACCGCCGACGCTGTTGCCGGGCGCGCCGTAGCCCGTGCCGACGGCAGCGCTCTTCCTGTCAGCATCGCGCCAGTCGAGCTTTCGCGCCCGCTGCGCATCGTCTACCTGTATCCCGATGCCCTTAACCTCTACGGCGACGGCGGCAATGTTATCGCGCTCGAGCGCCGCTGCGTCTGGCGCGGCATTCCCGTGCGCGTGGACGAGGTCCGTATGGGCGAAACGCTTGATTTGACCGATGCCGATATCGTCATGATGGGTGGCGGCTCCGACCGCGACCAGCTAGCCGTGGCACACGAGCTGCTCGCCCAAAAAGACAAGGTCGCGGCCTATGTTGAGGATGGCGGCTCGCTGCTTGCCATCTGTGGCAGCTATCAGCTGCTCGGCCGTTCGTACTATATGGGTGAGGATCGCATCGAGGGCCTGGGCGTCATTGCCGCCGAAACCGTACGTGGCTCCGATCGCCTGATCGGCAACGTAGCCGTCAAAACCGATCTGGCACCTGAGCCCTTTGTGGGATTCGAGAACCATGGCGGCCGCACGCTTTTGGACGCCGATGCCACGCCGCTCGGAACGTCCGTCGTCACGGGCACCGGCAACAACGGCGACGATGGCTTTGAGGGTCTGATCTACAAGGGCGTCATCGGCACGTACCTGCACGGGCCGGCGCTGCCCAAAAACCCCGAACTCGCCGACTGGCTGATCGCCCATGCCCTCGAGCACCGTGGCGATGCACAGGCCGCCGCCCTGCTGCCGCTCAAGCCCCTCGACGACACCTACGAGCACGCCGCCCACGACGCCGCCATGAAGCTCCTCCCCTAGCACCTCACCACCACAAAGGGGACAGGCACCTTTGTGGTGGTTTTTCAGTTTGCCAACGATATGTGAACGGCTAAAAAAGTCTGCTATACTTTTTCCCGCTGTCCCCATCGTCTAGCGGCCAAGGACGCCACCCTTTCAAGGTGGATATCGCGGGTTCGAATCCCGCTGGGGGCACCAACCCGAAAATGTGCGAACCCGTGCGATGCTTAGTCGTGCGGGTTCGTTGCGTTCATCGTCGCAGTAGAGCGTGGCCACGCACTCCTCCGGCGTCACCATCACCTGATATACAAACGAATCGAGCACGGCCGCGTCGTCCATCCCGCCGCCGCACTGGAGGAAGTCCGCGAACTCCTCGGGGTCGATGCGGGCCTCGTCATAGGAGGCCAGATCGCGCTCGGCGCGGGCCTTCTGGGCCTGAAGCTGTGCTATGCGGTCGGTGAACTCCGGCATCACGATACCCTGTTCGATAGCGGCCATGATGTTCTGGAGGCCGTTCTCGGCCTTGCGCTTCGACGCCATGGCCCGCCTGCGCGCGTCGGCTATCTCCGGCTCCGGCTCGTCCCAGAGCATGTGGGATATGCGGAGGGCCGTCTCGCGGTCGCGCAGCATCCCCCTGATGGCCTCGGCCAGCTCGTGCTCGAGCCAGTCGCGCCGGACGGGCTTGGCCCCGCAGCGGCAGCCGTAATACTCGTACTTGACGTTCTTCTTGCCACGGCCCGACGTCCCGGCCATGTTGTGGCCGCACTCCGAGCAGATCGCCCTGCCGGACAGCGCGAACGTGCCCCAGTCCTCCGAGGCCCGGCGCTTCTTCGGCTTTACCTCCTGGGCCATCGCGAAGGTCGCCTTGTCGATAATCTGGGGCATGCCGCCCTCCACCTCTATGCCTCCCCACGAGTAGAAGCCCGTGTACTTCCTGTTGTGGAGCATCTGGTACACCATCGAGTAGCCGCACGGCCTGCCCGTCCTCGTGGTCACGCCGCGCCGCGCGAGGTCGCTGGCGATGGAGTCGACCGGCTCGTGGTCGCAGGAGCGCCGGAACGCCTCGCGCACTATCGCGGCCTCGTCCTCGTTCACCACGTACTCGTCGTCATCGTTGCGGCCGTAACCGTAGACGCGCACGCCGTTCGTCTTGCACTTGAGGGCGTTGCCCTCCATCCCGCGCCTCGTCCTCATGGAGGTCTTGACCGATTCCACGGCCGCGAGGCCCTCGTAAATCTTCTCGATCAGGATGCGCTCGGGGCCGTCCGGCATGGCCTCCATGGCCGACACGACCTCGACGCCCTTCTTGCGCAGCTCGTGCTTGTACGCGGGCGCGTCGTACTCGTCGCGCGAGAAGCGGTCCATCATGTACACGAGCACGATGTCCGACTCGCCCGCGTTGGCAATCATCTTCTGGAACTGGGGGCGGTCGTCGCTGCGGCCGCTCATGGCGTAGTCGGAGTACTCCCCTACAATGGCGTAGCCCTCGCGCGCGCACCAGTCGCGGCAGACGCGCAGCTGGTCGTCAATCGAGGCCTCGCGCTGCTTCGAGCACGAGAAGCGGGCGTATATGACGGCGGTCTTTATATCTTCTGGCATAATCTAGGATGCCCTCCAAACGGGCGGCTATCTGGTAAACCCCGCAGCAGCGTTGGCGCGCTTCGACCTGCGGGGTTTCACTTTGCCGCTACCAGACCTGGGCGTATACCTCGAACGAGGAGTGCTCGGGCATGTTGAAGCAGGAAATCTCGAACGGCTCGGACTCGCCCTTGGACGGGGTATCGACGAACGTCGTGTTTCCGTAGTTAATGGCCCCGGAGGCGTCGCGAGCAATCACGGAGACGGCGACCTGGCTGTACTGCTTCTTGTCCAGATCGTAGTTGGCGGTCAACTCGCCTGTGTACGAGACGCCGCCGTACGAGTCAGGTACCTCAGCCGTGTTCGATACGGTAAAGACGTCTTCGTCCAGCGTCTGGCTGTCTACCCAGCTCGGCTCATTCGCCTTAAACTCGACCGTTGCGGGGGCGGTGCCGTTTCCCGCCTGGAAACCGTAGTGTACGGTCTCACCGGGGAGGACGACGAACAGGGTCTGCTTGTCGGAGAAGACGATGGAGCCGTCCTCGGCCTTGCCCGTTATCGTCACCGTAGGCATCTGGGCCTCGACGTCCTTGTTGGGGTTCTTCAGCGCGAAGCCGTAGTAGACCCACCCGTCGCCGACCACCGACCAGCCGGACTCCGTTATCTCCAGCGGCTCGGGGCCGTTTTTCGCCTCGACCTCCTTCGCCTCTCCGGAGGACTGCTGCCCGGAACCGGGCTGCTGGCCGCTCGAGCACCCCGCCAACGGGATGAGCGAGGCCGTGGCCATGGCGGCCAGGAACGTCCTGCGTGTGATCATCTCTTACTCCTTCCCTTGTGCCGCCCGCAGTTCGTGGGCGGTTACCAATAGAACCTTCTTATAGGGCGCGGTTAGCCCTCGATATGTGTCAATGAGGTCACGCTCGTCATTGGAGATGAGCGCAAGGTCGGGACCGTCGTCATTCCGCCCGACCAGCTCGTCGAGCGTGATTCCATAGCGGTCAGCCAAAGCGCAGAGAACGTCCGAGTCAGGGTCGCGGACCTCGCGCTCGTAGTTCTGGTACGTCTTTTTCGGGATACCGAGGTAGTCGGCTACCTGCTCCTGGGTGAGGCCGTTCATGCGCCTGTATAGCTTGAGTTCCATGGACGCGTTCCTTTCTGCCTTAGCACGAAGATACCCAAAATGGGGACTTTTATCAATATATCTTCTTGCTACATCCCCATAATGGGGGTATAGTTCCCTCATGAGGTACCCAAAACGGGCACTTAATCAGAAAGGAGACAAGGATGAAGACAACATCGCATCGGAGCGAGTCCGCTTGGGCATGTCCCAGCAGGACCTTGCCGACGAGCTCGAGGTTTCCCGCGACTCGGTGAAGGACTGGGAGGCCGGTCGTACGCCCATCAAGAGCACGTTGCTCATCTCGATGGCCGACATCTTCGACTGCAGCCTCGACTACCTCATGGCTCGCTCGAACGAGCGCCTTATCAAGAAGGCGGTGGCGTAATGCCCCGCAACCAAAGGCTCGACATCATGCGCCGGAAGTTGCAGCGCCGCTTCAAGACTTGGAAGGGACGCCGGGCGTAATGACGTGGACGAGCAGCGAAGTCCGCTACCTCGAGGAGCACGCCGGGGACGGGGCCGTGGCCATAGCCGAGGCCCTCGGCAAATCGGTGACGGCCATTGAAGTGCAGGCGCACCGCTACGGACTCTCACTCCGCAAGCGCTGGCTCTGCCCCAAGTGCGGCAGGGAGACCTTCAAGCCGCTGTCGAACCGGACGGGTTGGTGCGTCTCCTGCACAAGGGAGCAGCGCGCCGCCGAGATCGCCGAGCAGGTGCGGGCGATGGAGGAGGAGGTGAGGAGGGAGGACAAGGCGAACAAGGAGCGCCAGCGGCTCTACAGCCGCAAATATCGCGCAAAAAAGCAAATCAACGAAAACTTTTTGAAAGTCGAGGACGAGGAAACGGAGGAAGAATGACCCCTCAAAACAGATACGCGGGCACCCCCAGCAACCACACCAAGAGCGCCCGCACGTCCAACAGGACTCCCCGCATCGTAGCACGCGAGGGCTACCGCCTGCCAGCGCAGGAGCGGGCAGACAGGCAGAGGGACGCCTTCAGGGCCGGGCTTCTGGTCGGCATCACCGTGACGGCGCTCGCCATGTGCGCGCTGCTGTGGCTCTGGATTATCCCGACCATGGACGGCGCGGTGCACAGCGCCCAAGCTGCCTATGAGGCGGTGGGCGTCCATGCGTAACGACGAGCGCTACAACCCCAAGCCCCAGAGCGGCCAGCTCGAGATATTCGGCCTCGGGGCCAAGGGCGAGGCGGACGCGGAGGACGCGCGCCGCTGGATTGACGAGAACCCCGGCGCATGGAACTACATGGTCGAGAACGCCGTGAGGCTTTCCAAAAAAGGCTACGTGAGCGCCAACTACCTCGTGAACATGGTCCGAAACGAGCTGCACGTGGGCGTGCGCAACGGCCTCGCGCCGTCCTTCGCCCGAATCATGGAGTCGCGCTACCCCAGCCTCAAGGACGCCTTCAACAAGCACCGCAGCCAGTCCGACGGGTTCACGGCATGAGCTGGGTCAGGCACAAGGAGCGCTCCATGACCTTCAAGCTCGAGCTGGAGAAGATCGCGGGCAAGCAGCGCCACAGGCTCGACCGCAGGCACGCCCGGATGTACACGCCAAACGAGACCATCCGCAACGAGGCCGCCATCCGCGACGCGGCGCTCGGGGCCATGCGGGGGGCGTACCCGGAGCTCAAGGGGCTGCTGTTCCCGTTCAGGGTGCCCGTCGCGGTGCGCATCGACGTGTACGAGCCGCTGCCCGTGTCGAGGCCGAAGCGCGTCACGTCGGAACCGAACACGTTCAAGCCGGACGCGGACAACATCGCCAAGCTCGTGATGGACGGGATGAACGGGGCGGTCTGGGGCGACGACAGCCAGGTGGCCGAGGTCCACGTGGTCAAGTGGCCCCGTCGGCGCGGCATCGAGCCGCACATGGACATACAGGTATATCGCGGCTGGACAGACCCAGCCGAAGAGAAAAAGTAGAAACGGAGAATGAAATGAAGCGAAAGGCATTCAAGAAGCTCATGGTGCAGGCCGTGGGCAACGTCCTCATCAACACGGAGCTCAACGCCGAGGCGCTCGAGGAGAAGGTCGACCCCGCGGTGCTTCGCGGCGTCGCCTACGGCATGGCGGTCGCGCCCGTACTGATGGACGAGGAGCCCATCGAGTTCGACCGCGACTTCCTTGCCGCCATCATCGCGTACGGCAAGAAGTGCGAGGACACCTACGCCGAGAGCGGCGCCGTCGCAACGATCTCCAAGCTCTACGGATGCGAGGTGAGCGTCGATGAGTAACGAGATTATCGAGTTCAAGGACGATGCGGGCATGCCCGTCAAGTTCACCTCGCAGGACATCCGCGAGCGCCTGTGCCCCAACGCGACCGACAGCGAGCTGGCGCTTTGCGTGGAGCTTTGCAACCGCCAGCACCTGAACCCGTTCACCAAGGAGGTGTACCTGGTCAAGTACGGCAGCGCGCCGGCGAGCATCATCACCGCCTACCAGGTGTTCAACCGCCGCGCCAACCGCCAGGAGAGCTACGGCGGCATCAAGAGCGGCGTCGTGGTGATGCGCGAGGGGCAGATCGTCAAGAAGCGCGGCAGCGCCGTCTACAAGCAGGTGGGCGAGCAGCTTCTCGGCGGCTGGGCCGAGGTCCAGTTCACCGACGGCAAGGAGCCGGCCTACGTGGAGCTGGCGCTCACCGACTACAACACGGGCAAGAGCAACTGGGCGAAGATGCCGGGCGTCATGATCGAGAAGTGCGCCAAGGCCGGCGCGTGGCGCCTTGCCTACCCCGACGAGTTCGGCGGGATGTACACGGGCGAGGAGATGGACCAGAAGGTCGAGCGCGACATGGGCGCCGGCGCCCGTACCGTCAAGGCCGAGAGCGTCGAGCCCGTGGCGGACCTGCAGCCCGTGCGCGACCTGTTCAAGCCGTTCATGGCGGCGACCGGGCTCGACAGCGCCGGGGCCATGGCGGCCATCTGCGCCGCCGTGGGCTGCACGTCGGGCTCCATGCACGACATGACGCTCATGCAGGCGCGCCGCGCGGCCTCGTGGATGGAGGAGGAGATCGCGGCACGCAAGGCGCAGCCCGAGCCCGCCGCACCCGAGCTGGAGCCCGCGTCCGCCTATGAGCCCGCGCCCGCCGAGTATGAGACCGACGACGACCTGCTGGGAGGCTTCTAATGGCAGACGAGGTTTTGGCAGTCGAGGCCGTGCCGCTCGAGGAGGACTTCGACACGCTGGTGGCGTCGCTCGCCATCGACGACACGCTCGAGGACAAGCTGGCGAAGCTCAAGAAGAACGTCGATGAGAAGCTGGCGGACTACGCGGACGTCAAGCGCATCGAGAAGGACGAGGACTTCAAGGCGGCGAAGAAGTACCGCGCGGCGGTCAACGACGTGAAGAAGCCTATCGAGGCGCAGCGCAAGGCCGCGAAGAAGAAGTACAGCGACCTGCTCAAGACGTTCGACAAGACCATCGGCGAGATCACGGCGCCCATCGACGCGCTCTCCGATGAGTACAAGGCCGAAATCGACCGCTACGACGGCGAGTGCAGGGCCCGCCGCCTCGCCGCGCTCAAGGGCCACTACTACGACCTCGCGGGCGAGATGGGGCCTTTGGTGCCCTACGAGCGCATCGCCGACGACAGGTGGCTCAACGCGAGCTTCGGCGAGGTCAAGGCCAAGAACATCATCGAGCGCCGGGTGGGCGAACTCCTGCACCAGTTCAAGTTCGTCAACGGGCTCGACTACGCCGACGAGGACGAGAAGGCGTGGGCCGTGGCGTGGTGGACGAGGACGCTGCCAATGGACTCGGGCGAGGTGGCGGCGGCTGTCGCTGCGCACCGCGAGGAGGTAGCAAAGGCCGCCGCGCTCGTGTCGACCTACGAGCAGGCGACGGCGCCCGCACCGGAGCCCGAGCCGGAGCCCGCGCCGCTGCCGCCCGAGCCCGAGCCGATGCCCGCCGATGAACCTGAGCCGCCCTTGGGCGTGCCGAGGTGTGTGCGGGTGGTTCCGTCGCGCCCCGAGCCGGATGTGGCCGAGGATGCAGCCCCAGCACCGCAGAGGGGCTACCGCGTGGTCATCGAGTGCGCCACGGCAGACGAGCTGCGTCGCGTGAGGGCCGTCATGGTCGACAACGACATTCACGGATACGTCGAGAGGATGTAGGACATGGAGGAGAAGAACCTACCGCCGCTCCGAACGCCGGAGCAGCGCAAGGAGGCGATGGCCAAGGCCATCCACACGCGCCGCGAGCGCGCCGCGTTCAAGGCCGCCTGCAAGGCGGGGAACATCCCGCCCGAGGTCGCCATCGAGGCACCCATCGCGGCAAAGCTCAAGGTCGAGGAGTTCGCCCGCTCGTTCCCGGGCATCGGCCCGGTCACGGCGCAGAAGATCGTCGAGGTGTGCCATATCCGCAACGGCCGCCGCGTGAGCGGCCTGGGCTACATGCAGGGGCCGCGCCTCGTCGATGCCATCAAGGGCTGCATGACCGCGAAGGAGGACGGGCAGTGAGCATCAACCGAGTGAACATCAGCGGCAACCTCACCCGCGACCCCGAGCTGCGCGCCACCGCCGGCGGGACGCAGGTCCTGTCCTTTGGCGTGGCGGTAAACGACCGCCGCCGCAACGCGCAGACCGGCGAGTGGGAGGACTACCCCAACTTCGTCGACTGCACCATGTTCGGCAACCGCGCCGAGGCCGTTGGCCGTTTCCTCGCCAAGGGGATGAAGGTCGCGATCGAGGGCAAGCTGCGCTACAGCTCTTGGGAGCGCGACGGCCAGAAGCGCAGCAAGCTCGAGGTTATCGTCGACGAGATCGAGGTCATGGTGCGCCGTGAGGGGCAGACGCAGGCCCAGCCGCAGCAGAGCCTCGCGGATACGGTGCCCATGCAGCCACAGGCGCAGGCCGCGCCGCAGTGGAGCGCCCAGCAGGCCTACGCCGCGGTCCCGCAGTCCGAGTTCTACGACGAGGACGTGCCGTTCTGATGAGGCACGTACCCGACATCATCCGCGACCACTGGGAGGCGGCCCTGTTCGCCGCCTCCTTCTCCGCGGGTTTCCTGTTCTTCTCTTCGCTTCTATGGGGGTGGTTCTGATGGCCTTTACCGTGTTCGACAGCTTCGCCGAGGTCTACGACGACTTCGACGCGAGCGACCCCGAGGACCTGCGCGACCGCGCGATGCTCGCCGACGCGATCATGATGTACGGGCTGCACGGCGTCGAGGCCGACCTTCCGAAGCACCTCCGCCGCGTTTTCAAGGCGATGAAGAACGCCATCGACAACTCCAAGGACGCGCGCGGCAGGGGCGGCAAGGGCGGCCGCCCGCGCAAGAAACCAGTTTCCGACAAACCCGAAACGCAGGTTTCGGAAAGTGAAAACCTAGGTTTTTCAAACGGGAAACCAGTTTCCGACAAACCCGAAACGCAGGTTTCGGAAAGTGAAAACCCTAACCTAACCTGTCCTGTCCTGTCCTGTCCTGAACTGGATTGTGCTGAGCTGTCCTGTGATGGGGGCGATGCCCCCGCCGCACCGTCCGAGTTCGAGCCGCCGACCCTCGATGAGGCCCGCGGTTACTTCGGCGCCAACTGCCTGAGCGGCGACCCGGACGCCTTCTGGGCCTACTTCGAGTCGCAGGGCTGGGTCAAGGGCAACGGCCAGCCGGTGAGCAACTGGGGCGCCCTCGCACTCGACTGGTCCAGGCGCCAGAAGCGCATCGACGCCGACGACCGAGCGAGGGGCAAGCCCACCGCCTCGGAGGTCGAGGCGGCCACGTTCAAGCCGACGAGGACGCCCGAGCAGACGAGGGCGGAGCTCGAGCGCAGGTGGCGCGAGGAACATCCGGGCATCGACCCGGCGAAGGTGAAGGCCCCGAGGGGGACGACCGCCGATCCGGTGGCGCTCAAGGCGTACCAGGACGCGCGGCGTCTGTTGGATGCGAGGGCCGCATGCGAGAGGAGGGCGTCATGAGCTTGGACGACGAGAGGAGCGAGAACATGGGCAGACCGAAGGGGTCCGCGAGCATCTACGACGACGGGCCGCGCAGTGCCCGCTGCGAGACGTGCGGGTTCTGCGCCGTGAGCGAGGCGGTCGTGACGGCGTCTGGCGAGGGCCGCAAACGGTACACGTGCATGCGCTGCCCCGACTTCGTGCACGCCACGCAGGGGCTCGCGAGGTGCAACTACTGGGAGGCGCGACATGAGGGCTGAGCCGCTGGACAGTCGCGGGGGCTACGTGCTCGTGTGCGGGCAGTGCGGCAGGCGGTTCCGCACGGCGTACAGGAACCAGAGGTACTGCTGCGGGTGGTGCGAGAACGTGGCGCGAAGGGACGCGAGCAAGCGGCCCGTGGACGTGTACCTCGGAACGAGGAGTGAGTCGGGCCGAGAGGTCAACGCCATGCGTGCGGCGCTGGCGGAAGGGAGGCGCATCTGATGCGCGACGGATACAGGTTCGAGTTCGGGGCGTTCGACAAGCCGGACGAACCCAAGGTGCAGGCGCTCAAGCCGCTCGAGGAGGCGGCCGAGGTGTTCGTCGCGTGGCAGGACTGCGACGACATGCGGTACAGCCCGATCATGACGGCGCGCAGGGTGTACCGCGAGAGCCTTATCGACGAGTGCATGGACGTGGTCCAGGCGGTCGTCAGCCTGCTCGACGCCGAGGGGTTCACGCAGGAGGACGTGGACGCGGCAATCGAGCGCTGCAACGAGAGGAACCGAGAGAGGGGACGTCTGTGATGGAGACTTTGGAGCAGATCAAGGCCGACGCGGTCGAGGTGTTCCATTTCGACCGCGAGTGCAGGCCGCAGGACAGGGCGCACGCCTACCTGGGGAAGTACCGCGTCAGGCGCGGCTACAACGACACGGCGATGCAGGTCGCGGTGACCGACATGATCGAGCGCGCCTACGAGGCGGGAAGGGCGGAGGTCGCCGGCGCGAACCTCGTGCAGAACCTGCGCCGCCAGCTGACGAGCATCGAGGCGACCGTCGGGGATGCCATCGACCTGCTCGACGAGAGCACTGGGGCGGTGGAGTGCGATGAGTGACTCGAGGGTCGGCGGCTACCCGATGGGGGTGACCGACGCCGCTATCGAGCGCAGCTTCGGTGGGGCCTGCGAGCCTCGGATGTGCGGGAACTGCAGGCATTTCTGCAGCAGCGACATCCACGTCGACTACGGCTACTGCCACCTCGGGTTCGAGCGCGCCTACGACGCGGAGGCGCCCGACCGCAAGGAGGGGCGCTGGCGCCTGGCGAAGTGGGCTGTGGCGTGGCTCATGGGGAACCTGCTGTACTGCGAGGACGAGTGCGGTGAGTGCTGCGACTACGAGGAGTTTGGGCTATGAATATCGACATCAAGACCGCCGACGGCGAGGAGATCGAGCTGGGCGGCGCGTATTACGACGAGAAGGGCACCCGTTATCGCGTGACCGGTATCAGGGTCCCCGACCATCAAGCTCTCGATAAATCGAGGCTCTACTGCATCAAGGAAGGAAGCGGCCCCGTATTGACGAATCCAGGCAGTCTCTATCTTGTCTCGCCTGACAGCCTAGAGAGGCTGAGAGACGATCTGGACAGGTTTGTCCGCAACCAAAATGGGACCGTCTGCTCGTATCTCAATCGAGAGAGAAGGGATTGCGATGGCTGTAAGTTCAAGGACCATTTCTACTGCGTCGACGCCTTGGTGCAAGACGTCACGGCACGCGTTCACTGTCTGTGCGGTGATGGCAAATGATTGAGCTGCCAAAAGACGCCGAGGGGCGAGACATTCCGCTAGATACGAAGGTGCTGTACGACTATGACGGCAGCAAGCAGAACGTTGAGGTCTTCATATTCTCTCGGAAAGATGCCGGGTGGTCTGTCGAAACCGACTTTGCAATTTACGACGCCGAGGAACTCTACCTCACCCCGCCTGACAGCTGGGAGAAGCTGCTCGAGGACTTGGGCGCGGCAGGTGACGCGCGGTATCAAGAGGCTTGCGCCTACTTCCACAGAGACAAGGACGAAGATGGCTGCACATCGTGCCCCGGTGGCGAGGACGGCTGCGGTCGAATTGCCATGCGCGACATCGCATCGCGCATCCGCAGGCTGCGGGGTGAGAACTGATGAACTTTTCCGATTATGCCGAATTGGAAAAACGCGCGGAGGCACACGGCCTAGGGGACGACCCGTCGCTGGCGCAGCTCCTGCACATTATCCAGTTCAAGCAGGCCGTTGTGAACGGACATAAAAGGACGATGCGCGAACTCGCCGTCTGGGAGAGGAACATCGCGGAGACAGTAGAGCAGCGCATAAAGGAAGCGGAGGGGTTGTAGATGATCACTGACGATGTGCGCCACGAGGTGGCGGCGAAGATGCTCGAGATATGCCGAGATAACCCGGACGTCTCGCTTCAGAGCATGGTCGCCTCGGCGATGAACGAGTGCCTGCCGGAGGGCATGGAGTACGGCCCGACGCTCGCCGAGCTGATCGACCGTCCGACATGCCGCAACGTCGCGGACCTCGAAAAGGAGTCCTTCAGGTGCTCCGAGTGCGGATGCCGCGTGTTGGTGCCCGGCGACAGGCCGGACGGTGTGCTCGTCGTGACATCCGAGTCATTGGACACGATGGAGGACATCCTCGCGGACTGCAACGAGGTGTTCCGCTACGACGAGACGAGGCCGCAGGACCGCGCCCACGCGTACCTCAAGGAGCACAGGGTCTGCCGGGGATACGACGACACGGCCATGGAGCGCGCCGCACAGGACATGATCGAGCGCGCATACGCGGTCGGGCGGATGGAGAGCAGCGAGGCGGTGGCGAGGGAGACCGCGCGCATCATCGCCGAGGGAATAGCGAAGGAGCTGGGCATGACGCCCGGAGAGGAGCAGACATGCGATTCGAGATAACCGAGGTCCACGTGGTGGACATCCCCGACAGCGAGGTCGAGGAGATGGACAACCCGCTGGAGGAGATCAAGGACGACGTGCACTGGTTCATCGAGACCTACGGGCGCGAGGCATGGTGCGAGGAGGTGACCCGCCTTGGCCGCCAGCTGTGACCCGGGCTACAACCTCCCGGACGGGTGCACCGACGCGGCCATCGACAGGCACTTCGGCGAGGGCAAGCCCACGTGCGCCGAGTGCAAGCGCATGGTCGAGTGCTGCTGCGACTACGGCATCTGCGAGGTCGAGTTCGACCGGGCGTACGCCGAGGAGTTCGGCACCGGCGACTCCGAGAACTCCAGCTTCGGGGCGATGTGGGCGCTCGAGTGGATACCGAACCACATGAGGGACATGCAGGAGGCGGCGTGCGAAACCTTCGAGAGCTACTAGCGCTGGCCCTTTTGGCGGCGGCCCTGCTGGCGGCATGGGCGTGGACGGTCCGCGCCCTCGCCGCAGGGCTCCTCCTGCTCGCATTCATGGCACTATAGGAGGGGACACATGATCGACTGGAAGAGGGCGGGCGGATGCCTGCTCATCATCGCGGCCTGCCTCGCCATAGACGCGGCGGCGGTGGCCGTGATGTTCAAGATGCTGCTGGCGCTGTCGGCGGCGATTGGAGTGGGATAGATGGACAACGGGAAGCAGTACGACCAGCACAAGGTGGAGCAGGGAATCACGGCGGCGCTGGAGGCGTTCAAGCTGCTGGGCCTCACGCCGCTGGAGATATTCCAGGCGGCCCGCAGCATCAGCCTGGGCGTGGCCGCCAAGGCCAAGGTAGAGAGCGGGAGGCGCGAGCTGTGAGCGTGTACTGCCCGCACTGCGGCCGCACGCACCCCGAGGGCCAGCGCTGCCCGTGCAGGCCGAGGCCCAAGCGCAGGCCGACGGAGGGCGACGCCACGAGGGCCGAGCGCGAGCCATGGCGCGCCGAGTACTCGTCGAGCGCGTACCGCAAGGCGAGGCAGAGGGCCATCGGCAGGCAGCTGGGCAGATGCGCCGACTGCGGCAGGGTGTGCGCGGAGTACCGCGACGGCCGCTGGTACACGGCGGGCATGGGCGGCGAGGTGGACCACGGCCGCGCGCTGTGCGAGGGCGGCGGCAGCGAGGTGGAGAACCTCACGCTGCGGTGCAAGAGCTGCCACAAGAAGCGCGATGATGCACGCAGGGCGGCGAACAGATAGATTTTATGCACAAGGGTGTGGCCTCGGACGGGGCTGCACCCCTTTTTTATGCACGACCCCCCTACCCCCTCGGAAAATCGGGTTTCTTTCCCCCTACCCCGCGCGCCCCTATCCCGCGCGTTTCGCTACGAAATTGGAAGTTGGGGGGGTCTGGCGAAGGGAGCCGCTAAAAACTCGGAAAATGAGCCGCTAAATCTCACGCGGCGTATACGGTTCCAGCCGTAACGACGAGAGGAGCGGCCATGAGACCCATGCCGGAACTGGAAGTGCGCGAGATGGCGGTCGCCGACCTCGTGCCCTATGCGAACAACGCTAAGAAGCATCCAAAGGAGCAGATTGACCAGATCGCCGAGAGCATCAGCGAGTTCGGCAACTGCGACCCCATCGCCGTCTGGCACAACGAGGACGGGGAAGCCGAAATCGTCGAGGGCCACGGCCGCGTGATGGCGCTGAAGCAGCTAGGAATCGACACGGCTCCGGTTATCTGCCTGGACCACCTGACGGACGAGCAGCGGCGCATCTACACCCACGTGCATAACCAGACGACCATCAACAGCGGGTTCGACGAGCAGGCCCTAATCGAGGACATGGACAACCTGAACGCAGACTGGGAGGCGCTGGGCTTCGAGGAGTACATGCCGGTGACCGACGAGGGCTTCGGGACCGAGTTCGAGCTGCCGGATGGGGATAAGCCGAACGTATCCCAGGCGACGTTCATCCTCGCCCCCGAGCAGCGCGACTTCATCATGGACGCGCTGAAGAACGCGACCTGCGATGAAGCCGATACCTTCGGGAACGTCAACCGAAACGGAAACGCCCTATATGCGGCCATCAAGGAGTGGGTATCGTATGCCGAGCGCTAAAGACATCGAGCTGCGCGTTATACCGTCGAGCATCGCAAACCCCTTCGTAAAGAAGCACCATTACTCGGGCAAGATCGTGCACAACTCCAGCCTTCACTTCGGTGCGTTCCTGAACGGCCGCCTGCACGGGGTCATGAGTTTCGGGCCGTCACTCGACAAACGGAAGATTCAGGGCCTCGTAAAGGGCACCCCGTGGAACGGCTTTATCGAGCTGAACCGCATGGCGTTTGACGACGTGCTGCCGAGAAACAGCGAGAGCAGGTGCATCTCCGTGGCCCTGCGGATGATTAAGAAGCAGGCCCCGCAGATTAAGTGGGTGATCAGCTTCGCCGACGGCTGTTCCTGCGGCGACGGTGCAATCTACCGCGCCTCGGGGTTCGTGCTGACCGGAATCAAGGAGAACGCAAATATCGCAGTCATGCCGGACGGCACGAAGCTGCACAAAATGACGCTCGAAAGTTCTCCACTAAGGCCCATCCGCGCGCTTGGCGGCAAAAGCTACTTCGATATTACGGGGGGGTCGCTCATGGCGAAAGTTCCTCGATGCGGTCGGCGGCCATATACAGCCCGGCTATCAGCTTCGGTACATCAGGTTTATCGACCCTGCATATGAGAAGCGCCTGACCGTCCCGATCATCCCCTTCAGCGCCATAGACGAGGTCGGTGCCGGGATGTACAAGGGCGAGCACGTCAGCATGGCCGAGAGGCATCTCGGCAAATAAAAAGGCCCCCGCGCATTGCAGGGGCCTAACAGCCATTGGAGCGGGGAGGTCGGAATCGCGCCGCCGCCTCGGTGCTGGAAACACCGCGCTCTCCTAGTGAGCTATCTCCGCGAACGAAATTATACACGAAAGGGGTGAGTCATGATCAAGAAGTGCGAGATATGCGGCCGTGAGTTTGCCGCGCAAAGGAGCACGGCCAAATACTGCTCCAACAGGTGCCGCCTCGCCGCGCAGCGCGGCTACGCCTACGCGGGAGAGCTTCAGGCACCGGCACCAAACGCCGCCATGAGCGACGACGAGGTGCTCGAGGTCATCCAGCGCGCGCACGTCGCCGCCTCGGATATGTCCCGCGCCTCCCTCATGACCGCAGCCCCGCTGTGCCTATCCCTGAAGAAGGCCGCGAAGAAGATGGAGGACGCGCTGCGGGGTGAGGGCCTGTGAAGGGTGCCAAGCCGAAGCACGACGCCATCCGGCGCGGGATAACCGACGCATACGGGCTCGCGGCGAAGACCGACGCCGCCGGAGTCCTCATGCCCGAGGACATCGCCCTCGACCCCGTCCAGAGCGAGATATGGGCATGGCTGTGCCCGCCGGTGAACAACTTCTCCGAGCAGGACATACCGACCCTGCGCCTCCTCACCTACTGGCACGCCGTGGCCGAGCAGGCGCAGCAGGCCATCCATAGCGAGGACGGCCGCATAAACATCTTCGACAAGATCGGCGTGAAGCCGTACAAGACACCGGATGGGAGGGAGGTCCCGCTCGTGCGCAAGAACCCGGCGCTGACAATCCTCAAGGAGGCATCGAGCGAGATTCGCGCCCTGTCCGACATGCTCGGCCTGTCGCCGCTCGCGCGCTCGCGTATCGGCCTCATGGACGCCACGACCGTCAAGACCGCAGCGGACACGGCGTCAATGTTCCGCTCAATCGACGCGGCCTACGAGCTGCCAGCGGAGGTAGTCGATGTATCGGACGCCGACTAGCTACTCGCGCGAGGGCCTCGTCATGGCGCGCGATTACGAGCGCTGCTTCACCTCGATGTGCCGACACGTCGCCAACGACTCCTACTACGCGCAGCCCTTCTATCTTGAGGAGTTCCAGCGCGAGAATATCTGGAAACCGCTCTTTGCCTCGGGCAAGATGACCGCCAGGGGCTTCAAGCGCAAGTACCGCCGCGCCATCATCGGCCTGCCCTCCGGCTACGGCAAGTCCGAGACGTGCGCCGGAATCCTCCTCACCGTGGCCACGATGGAGCCGGTCCACAACGGTCAGTACGGAATGGTGGCGTCGTCGAAGGACCAGATTCGCAACGTCTACGAGAAGATATGCACGATGATCAAGCTCAACCCGACGTGGCGCGAGCAGTGGGACATCGGGAAGAACATCATCACGCACAAGGAGACCAACGCGAAGATCATGATCCTGCCGAACACGGCGGACGCGCTGGAGTCGTGGCACTTCAACTTCCTGATATTCGACGAGCTTCACACCTACCCGGACTCGAAGGTCTGGGACGCCGGGGTCAAGGGCCAGAAGGTCCTGTGGAACCCGCTCACCGTGGGAATCACCACGGCCGGGGACAAGCGCGAGGGTTTCCTCTGGGAGATGTACAGCGACAAGGCGCGCCGAGACCCCGGCATGTACCTGTACTGGCTGGGTCTCGACGATGACGACGACATCGAGAAGCGCGCCGACTGGGAGAAGATCATGGTGGCCTCGTGGGTCACGTGGGAGAGCATCGAGGACCAGAGGGGCATGGCCGCATCCGCCCGCCAGTTCGAGCGCTACACGGCCAACCGATTCCCGAAGGACAACGACGCCTACTCGGTCTTCAAGGCCCCGCAGCTCGACCGCTGCGAGCGCGGCACCAACAGGTTCGACTTCACCAAGCCGTGGACGCTCGGAATCGACGGAGCCACGGCGGGCGACTCGTTCGCAATCGTCGCGTACCAGAAGCGCAAAACAAAGAGGGGGAAGACCGTCTGCCTCACCAAGGAGTGGGTGTTCGATACCCCCGACGAGGAGACGGGCCACTATGACTTCGAGCAGATAACCCAGCTCATCGCCGGGCTATGTTCGGAGCACTGGCCGCAGGTCGTGGGAATCGACCCAAACCGCCTGATCGTCATGAACTCGCGCCTGCGCGACGTGTACGGAATCGAGACGGTCTCGTTCCCGCAGAACAACGCCACGATGTGCCAGGCGACGTCAATCGTCGTGAACGAGGTCAAGGCCGGGGAGCTGCGCCTGCGCGGGTGCCCCAAGCTCCGCGCGCATCTGGCCAACACCGTCGAGATGGAGCGCGAGCCGTACGGCATGCGCTTCGGCAAGGACTCCAAGAAGTCCAAAATCGACGCAGCCATCGCGCTGGCCATCGCGGCCCTCGCATACGACAAGCTGGTGAGCGGCACGGAGTCCTACGTGCCCGTCAGCTAATCTCACGCGCCCCATACGATGCCCCCGACAGAAAGGGGACGTATGGGACGTTTCTACGACATGTTCTACAAGAGGGAGCCGGTGCAGGACGTCGTGCACGTCACGCTGCCGCCGGGCTTCGCCACGCCGCACGGATACGGCGCGCTCATGTCCATCGACTTCGCCGCCTGCGAGCAGACCAAGGCGCGCAGCATGGCCAGCCTGCCCTTCTCGGTGATGCAGGCCGGGCGCGACGGCCACAAGCGGCTCGACAACCACCCGCTGGCCAAGATTCTCAACGGCATGGCCAACGAGGAGATGACCGCCGCGAAGCTCATGGACTGGACCGTGCTGCGCCGCGACACCTTCGGCAACGCCTACTGGTACGTCGAGTGGTTCAAGGGGAAGCCGGTGGCGATCTGGCCCATCACGGCCAGCGTGATGCACGACTACGACAAGCACGCTCCCAGGGGCAGGCGCACGCGCTACTACGTCTCACCGGGTGACGACCACGTGCCCGCCGGGTGGTACTACCCAGACGAGGTCGTGAACATCTCCACGCACATGACCAAGGACGGCGTGAGGGGCATCTCCCTCGCGCGCCTCGCGGCCGAGGAGATCGGCCTGTCCATCGACCTCGAGCGCTTCTACCGCTCCATGCTACACAACGGAAACCACCAGCTCGGCCACGTCGAGGTGCCCGAGGGCCGCATGGACGAGAAGGACCTGAAGGCCCTCCGCGCCGCCGTGGACGCAAAGAGCGGCGTCGCGGAGGCGGGCCGCGCGCCCATCTTCGGCTACGGGGCCAAGTGGGTGACGGACCAGCAGACGATGAAGGACGCCTCCGTTATCGAGCAGCAGAAATGGGTGCTCCATCAGGTCTGCCGCGCCTGCAACGTGCCCCCGTGGAAGGTCTACGACAGCGAGGGGGCCACGTACAACGGCGGCCAGCAGATGCGAATCGACTACGTGACCGACACCATCACGCCGGACGTGCGCGACCTCGAGATGGCGCTGCAGCCGGTCCTCGACGCCTGCTACCAGCGCAACACCAAGGCCAAGTTCAAGCTGAACGGCCTGATGCGAGGGGACGACGCGGCCCGCACGCAGTACTACCGCGAACTCGGCTACTTCGGCGCGATCACCCGCGCGGACGTGCGCGACCTCGAGGACATGGAACCCGTCGAGGGCATCGACCAGCCGCTGTTCCCGCTCAACTACGGCACCGTCAACCAAGACGGCACCGTGAACGTATTCAACGCAGACAGGCCGGTCGGCACCGCCGACGGCACACAGGAAGGGGCAACGAATGTTCCGAATCAAGAATGAGGCCGAGAAGGCCACCGTGTACCTCTACGGCACCATCGGCAGCGACTTCTGGTCCTCCGAGGAGTCCAACACGGCCAAGAACTTCGCCAAGGAGCTTGACGGCCTGAAGGGCAAGCCCGTCGACATCCGCATCGACTCCCTTGGCGGCGACGTCTACGAGGGCTTCGCCATCGCCTCGGCAATCCAGCGCTACAAGGGCGAGACCACGGCGCACATCGACGGCATCGCCGCATCGGCGGCCTCCTATATCGCGATGATGGCCGACAAGGTCGTCATGAGCAGCTTCGCCCAGCTGATGATCCACGACGCATGGACCTACGCGCAGGGCAACGCGCAGGAGCTTGCCGACGTCGTCGCGCAGCTCGCCGCGCTCGACTCCACCATCGCCGGAATCATCTCCTCGCGCTCCGGCATGGAGCTGGCCGACGTCAAGAAGGCCATGGACGAGGAGACGTGGTACACGGCCGACGAGGCGCTCGAACTCGGCCTCGTCGACGAGAAGGTGGCCACCGAGAAGCGCGTGGCCGACGCGCTCGACCGCACGCTCATGGGCCGCTTCAAGCACGCGCCCGCCGACGCAATCGAAAAATCTCACGCCGTGGATACAGTCGCCCGGAGCGAGGAGGGCTTCGTCCTCCTCGGCAATCACGTCTACCGTAAGGAGTAAGCATGCCGCTCAATTCCAAGCAGCTCTGGCAGGAGCGCAGCCGCCTCGCCGAGGAGCAGCACAAGGCCGCCGATTCCGGCGACCAGAACAAGGCCCTCATCATCGAGGGCCAGATTCAGCAGCTCGACCTGACCCTCGAGCACGTCATCGAGGAGGAGGACGCCGCCCGCAACGCGCCCGCCCCCAAGGTCCCCACGCCCAAGGCGTCCTTCGCCGAGCGCATCCTCGGCCCGCGCGACGAGTTCCATGGCCTCTACCGTGGCTTCAAGAACGAGGCCACCGTCGTCACCGTCGGCGCGCCCACCGAGATCGAGCTGACCCTCGACCCGAAGCCCGACAGCCTGTTCGGCAGCTTCGCCGACACGCTGCGCGAGACCCCCGCCACCGGCTCCGTCACCTATAAGCAGCGCTCCACGCAGACGGGCATGCCCGCCACCTGGGGCGGCGTGACCGACGGCACCTCCGCAGCCAAGGCCAAGGTCCTGTACTCCTACAAGGACGCCGTGGCCAACAAGGAGACCCTCGCCGGATACGTCCCCGTCTCGGAGGACACGCTCAAGGACTACGACGAGCTCTTGAGCATCATCCAGCACGACCTCCTGCTCGACCTGAACAGCGTCACCGACGACCACATGTTCAGCGGCAACAACTCCACGGGCATCGTCGGCATCAAGAACACCACCGGCATCCTCGAGTTCGAGGAGCACGTCGGCGGCCTGTACTACGAGGCCATCCGCAAGATGCGCACCAAGGTCATGCTGACCGCCAAGCGCGTCCCGACCCACGTGCTCGTCTCCCCGATCATCAAGCAGGAGATCGACCTGTACAAGACCGAGACCGGCCTGTACCAGTCCATCACCGGCGACGTGCTCTGGGGCATGAAGGTCGTGGAAGACCCGAACTGCGACGGCCTGCTCGTGTACGACTCCTACGCAGCCGAGCGCCGCTCCATCCACGGCACCACGGTCGACGTCGACCGCATCAACGACCAGTTCATCCACAACGAGCTGTGCATCCGTGCCGAGCACACCAAGGCGCTGCAGGTCCGTTACCCCGACGCCTTCTGCTACGCCTCCAAGACGAACCTCGACACCGCCGCAGCGTAAGGGGGAGCCATGGAGACCTACACCTCACCCAAGCGCGTCGTGCGCGACGGCCACCTGGTCGCCTTCGAGGGCGAAGTCATGTCCACCGACGAGGCCGTGCGACGCGGCCTCGCCATCGAGGCCGTGAAGGCCCCCGAGCCGCAGGCCGAGGACCTCACCGTCAAGGAGATCAAGGCCAAGCTCGACGCCGAGGGCATCGAGTACCCCAAGGCGGCCAAGAAGGAAGAGCTTCTGGCGCTCCTCGAGGCCGACCTCTACGACGACGAGGAGGAGTAGCGGTGCTCGTCCAGCCCTACAGCACGCTGCGCGTCGCCTACACGGACGAGCTGACACTTGAGACGGAGGCCGCGCCCGACCGCGCGGCCCTCCTTTTGGGCAGCGGAACGTCCCTCGAGTACAGGCTCGAGGACGGAAAGCTGAAGCTCCCGCGCATCGCGGCCCCCGATTCCGTGCGAATCAACTGGTATCGCGGTGACGACCTGCTGTTCACCACGTTCCTCGCGGTGGTCACGCGCCACTACTTCAGGCTCGAGCAGCTAAAGGGCATGGACGATACCGACGACTTCTCCGACGTGACCGAGGAGGAGTTCTGGGCCGCGCGGCAGGCGGCCACCGAGACGTTCGAGTGCAACGCGAGGCGCAGCTTCGTGCAGCAGATGGGCGTCACGGAGACCTTCGGCGGCGGCTTCGTCTGGCTCGACCACAACGACGTGGCCGAGGTCCTCACCCCCGGCTGGTCGCTCGTGAGCGACTGCCAGGCGGTCGGCCCCGAGGGGCGCGCGACCATCCGCTACCGCTACGGCCTCACCGAGGTGCCGGAGCGCGTGAGCGAGGCCGTCCTGCGGCTCGCGGCCTACTACCTGCGGCCGTCCGCCACGCCCGAGAGGGCCACGGGCGAGGCCACCGACGCGGGCTTCATCCGCTACACGCTCGCCGGGCGCGACGGCGCGACGGGCCTGCCCGAGGTCGACGCCGCCATCGAGCAGTTCGGGCGTTGCAGGGCGGTGGTCATGTGATCGCCATGCCCTACGCCGAGGCCGCCACGGCCCTGTTCGAGCGCGCGTCGCTCGTGCTGTCCGAGAGCGCGCTGGCCATGTACGGCGACGGAGGCAAGGTGCCCGAGGTCCACGACCACATCCCGTCGAAGCGCCCGCCGTTCCTCGCGTGGTGCGACCCGCTGGCCGACATGGACAGCACGACGGGCGGGGCCACGAGCGCCGAGTACGCCAAGCAGTTCACGCTGCACGTCTACCTGTTCGCCACGCACGCCAAGTTCGACGTGGCGCGCGAGAGCGTGCAGCGCTGGGTCAACTCGCTTTGCTACGGCATCGCCGCCGACGCGACTCTCGGCGGCGCGGTCGACTGCGCGATTCCGCGCATGAGCGACGCGGGCTACGACTCGACCCCCGACAAGAAGTACGTGGTGGCGGCGCAGGTCGATGTGACCTGCAAGGTCTTCTCGGCCTGCCCCAGAGAGTTCAAGGAGCTGGTGCGCAATGCTTCGCGCGGCTAAGGGTTTCGAGGCCACCTACAACGGCCTCACGTATCGAGCGAAGAAGGGCGAGCAGGTCGAGGGCCTGCCCACGTCCCTCCTGACCATCCTGAAGCGGGACGGAATCGTGAAGGAGTCCCGCACGTCCAAGAAGGAGACGGCAGATGATTAACACATCCATCGGCCTCCTCGGCGTCGCCCGCCAGGAGTCCAAAACCAAGGCCGCGCCGACGCCGACGTTCCGACACGGCCTCACCGGCGGCGGCCTCATCAAGCCCGAGCGCACCGTCGAGCAGAAGAACGTGGCGTGCGGCCTGCGAGCCAACACCACCAACGGGGCCTACGTCTCCGAGGTCAACATGGCCGTCGACTTCGAGACGCTGGCCTACGCCGACTCGCTTGTGCTCTACATCCTCGCCGCCATGGGCAACATCGTCACCACCTCGGCCGAGAAGCCCGGCTACTACAAGCACGTGATCACCCTCGGTTCCGAGATTCCATTCCTGACCTTCTGGGGCCAGGTGGGCAACACGTCGGCCGCCACGGTGCACAAGGCCACGGGCTGCAAGATCGACACGCTGTTGCTGTCCTTCGAGGGCAACGCGCCGCTCGACATCGGTATCACGGCCGCAGGCATCGACGCCGCCCTGTTCGGCGGCTGGTCCGGCGAGACGGAGCCCTCGTGCTTCGACGGCTACTTCATCCCGACCAACGGCGTGTTCAAGTTCTCCCCCAACGACCAGACCCCCATCGAGGTGCTGGTGACCAAGGGCGAGTTCGAGCTGTCCAACAGCCTCACCTCCTACCGAGGCGCGGGCCGCGTCATCGCATCCGAGGTCGCCGAGTCCAAGCTCAAGACCACGGTTAAGCAGACCATCATCCCCGAGGACTACACCGAGATTCGCAAGGTCCTCACGGGCAGCGAGAACGGCACGACCGTCACCAACAAGGTCGTCTACGGCTCCGCAGCGTGGGAGTTCACCCACTCGCAAGACCCCAACTGCACCATGAGCGTCGTATTCTCCAACGTCCCGTGGAACTGCGAGACGCCGGAAATCGACCCCGAGGGCAGCGCCGCCGAGGTCGAGTTCAGCGCCGACGACATCGGCGTGGCGGCCAAGGACGGCTCCCCCGTGACCATCACCATCGTCAACAAGGTTCAGACCTACGCAGCAGCCTAGGAGGCACTAAATGCTCAAGTTCCACTTCACCCTCACCGACGGCGACAACGACCCCATCGAGTTCGATGCGGGCCGCACCTCCAACTGGAAGTCCATCGACGCCATGGCATCCATCCCCGACTCCCCGCATAAGGCCGCATACAACGACTTCGTGTGGTGCGTGATCGCCGCCGAGCAGGCGGGCAAGGCCAAGGAGGTCGGCATCGAGGGCATGGAGCTGGCCGAGGCCGCCGAGTACATCGCCGACAAATACGACGACGTCGTAATCGACGACAACACCAAGCTCCTCGCCAAGGAGAAGGACGCCCCTTTAGCATCTGCGCCCGCCAAGTAGCAAGCGCCGCGCGAATCACCGGGGCCTCCCCATACGACATGGCGCGCCTCCTGGACGAGTACCCGTTCGTCTTCGAGGAGTGGCTGGCCCTGTTCGACCGACGCGGCGAGGGCTTCGCGGCCAAGCGCGAGAGGACGAGGGGCGAGCGCGTGCAGCGCCTGTTCGACCGCATGGGGAGGAAGAAATGAGCAGCCTGAGCATCAGGGTCGAGGGCCTCGCGGAGGCGCTGAAGGGCCTCCGCGAAATCGACCGCGAGCTGCCGAAGGAAGTAAAGAGGGGACTGCGCGAGGACGTGCGGCCCCTTTTTGCAGCCTATCAATCCTACGCGCGCGGCCTCGGCGGCTCCGGGCAGTACGCAGCAAACGCCTCGATGCGGACCATATCGGCGGGCGTGAAGATCGCCAACAGCGACCCCGGCGCAGGCCCCATCGAGTTCGCCAACCACGGCGCGCTCTACCAGAGCGGCCCCAGGGCGGGCAGGCGCATGGGCGTGCCCCATGCCGGGAAACCGCGCGCGCTCATGCGCGCCGTCGACGAATACGAGGACGAGGTGCGCGACCGCGTGGAGTCGCGCATCGAGAAAGTAATCCAGAGGTACCTAAATGGGTAAGGCATCAATCTCCATCGCCGTCACAGGCTCCTATAACGGCTCCGCGCTGGAGAAGGCCGAGCGCCGCCTAGAGACTATGGCGAAGAAGGCCGTCGTTGCCGAGAGCAACGTCGACGGCGCTGGCAGGAGCCTCGTAGAATCAGGCTCCCGTCTGGCCAAGGCGGGCGGCGCGATATACAACACCGGGGCCAGAATCGAGGCCGCCGGGCAGAAGCTGGTCCCCGTGACCGCAGCCATCGCGGGCGTGGCCGTGGCCACGGGCGCTGCGGCCGTCAAGATCGACACGTCCCTCACGGGCGTGCGCAAGACCGTGGACGGCACCGAGGAGCAGTACCGCCAGCTCAAGGAATCGGCCATCGAGTTCTCCAAGACCAACGCGGTGAGCGCCGACCAGATTCTCGACATCCAGGCGCTTGGCGCGCAGCTCGGCTTCTCCATCGACGAGCTTGACGAGTTCTCGCGCGTGGTATCCGGTCTGGACATCGCCACCGATATGAACGCCGAGCAGGCGGCCACCGAGCTGGCGCAGTTCGCCAACATCGTGAAGATGTCCCACAGCGACGTGAGCCGCTACGGCTCGGCCATCGTCAACCTCGGCAACAACCTCGCCACAACCGAATCAAGCGTCTCGTCCATGGGGCAGCGCATCGCGGCCGCATCCAACCAAGTCGGCATGAGCACGCCGGACATCCTCGGATGGTCCGGTGCCATGTCCTCCCTCGGCATCGAGGCCGAGGCCGGTGGCACGGCGTTCTCCAACACCGTCGCATCCATCGACAAGGCCGTGGCCACGGGCGGCGACGCGCTCGACTCGTTCGCGTCCATCGCGGGAATGAGCGCCGACCAGTTCGCCCAGAGCTGGAGGACGAGCGCCACCGACACCATGCTGGCCCTCCTCAAGGGCACCAACAGCGCCGAGAACATGACCGTGGCGCTGGAGTCCATGGGCGTGACCGGAATCAGGCAGACCGACGTGCTCAAGCGCCTCGCTGGCAACACGGACCTCGTGAGCCAGGCGCTTCATGTATCCAACGACGGCTGGCGCGAGAACACCGCGCTGCAGGACGAGGTCAACAACCGAAACGACTCCATGGCCGCCAAGCTGGAGATCCTGCAGAACAAGGTCACAGCGGTGGCCGAGGACATCGGCACGCCGCTGGTGAACGCAGCCACCGACGCCGTCGACGCGGCCGAGCCGCTGTTCGAGGCCGTCGAGAACGTGACGCAGGGCTTCGCCGACATGGACGAGGGCGCGCAGCGCAATATCATCACGCTCGCCGCCGTGGCCGCAGCCGCCTCGCCATTCCTCACCACCACGGGCCGAATCGTCAAGACCGTGGGCAACGCCGTCACGGCCGTGGGCAAGGCCAAGCAGGAGTGGGGCGTCTACGCCGACGCGCTGACCACCACGAATGCAGCCGCACTGAAGGCGTACAGCGAGAACGAAAAGCTAAACAAGGCCCTCGAGAAGAACCCGGCGGCCAAGGCGGCTGGCGGCGTGGACAAGTACGTCGAGGCCGTGCAGAACGCCAGCAAAAACACATCCAAGTACGACTCGGCCGTCAGCAAGCTATCGAACGAGCAGAAGAAGGGCAGCAAGGCCAACGCCGAACTCGTCGAGAGCCTCAAGAAGGAAGTCGACGAGAAGCGCAACGCCATGAACCGCTCTAAAGAGCTGGTGAACGGATACAAGCAGGAGGCAGCAGCGGCAAAGACGACCGAGGCTGCCACCAAGGCGCAAGCCGCAGGCCTCATGACGCTATCGAAGGCGGCAGACGTTGCCAAGCTGGCCTTCGCCGCCGTCGGACCGGCGCTCGTTATCGCTGGCATCACTGCCTTCGTCCAGAGCATGGAGGACGCCAAGAAGCACGCCGACAACCTGAAGGCATCGACCACCGAGCTGGAGGCCGCCGCCGCTGGGGCCAAGAACGAGGTCAAGGAGGAGGCTGGGGCCTTCGACGTCCTCACGGGCTCCACGGGCAGCGCCAAGGCCGACGTCGACAAGATGCTCGAGAGCCAGGCGCAGCTCGCCAGCACGCTCAAGGAGACCAACACATCGGCCGCCGCGCAATCCGCACAGCTCACGGCCGCATACGACACCATCAGGGAGTACGCGAACAAGAGCGACCTGAGCACCGAGGCGCAGGGCCGCCTGCGCGCTGCGGTCGATACGGTCAACTCGATGTGCGGCACGCAGATAAGCGTCGTCGACCAGGCGAACGGCAAGCTCGCCGACGAGCACGGCGCAATCAGCGACGTCACCGGGGCGCTCGGCGAGTACGTCGAGAAGAAACTCGAGCAGATCAGGATAGACGCGCAGCAGTCGAACCTGACGGCCCTCTACGAGCAGCAGGCGCAGGACATCCAGACGCTCGCCGTGGCCCAGAAGGACTACAACGACGAAGTCAACCGCTGCATGAAAAACAACCCGCAGATGACGCGCGAGCAGGCCGAACTGACCATGAGCTACTCGAAACAGGGCAAGGCGCTCGACGAGGCCAAAGCCGCGCTCGGCGCGGTGAACAACTCCATCGACACCGTCACGGAGAGCCTCGGCGCATCCGTGGCCGTGGCAGACGGGGCCACCGCGAGCGTGAAGGACCTCGCTGCGGCGTCCCCGGCCGTCTCCTCCGCGTTCCTCGGCCTCGACAAGGACCTCGGCCAGTTCTGCGACGACCTCCAAAATGCCGGAATCAGCGTCGAGGACTTCCAGAGCCTGAACGACGAGCAGCTGATCAAGCTATCCGCCTCGTGGGACGGCACCACCGGGAGCATCATCAAGGCCCTCGGCGACATGGGCATCAAGTGCAAGACGCAGGGGCAGGCGGCGGCCGACAACTGGGCCAGCGGCCTAAGCGCGGGCGCGCAGAGCGCTATCGGCGCGGCCCAGCAGGTCACCGGTTCCACGCTCGAGGAGTTCAAGCGCAACTGCGACGACTACGGCATCGCCGGAGACGCCGCCGTGACGGCCTTCGCCAACGCGCTCGCCCAGGGCGACACCTACGACGTGGCGGCGGCAAAGGCCAGGGAGGCCGTTGGCGGCCTCGACGAGGCCAAGCAGGGCGGCTCCGACGCGGGAACCCTCGCCGGAGCGCTGTTCGCCGAGGGCATCACCACCGGAGGCGCACCGACCGAGGGCAACGCGGCCGCGCTGGCCGCAGCGCTGGCGGGCGGCATCTCCACCGCCCCCGGTGACGCATCCGCGACGGGCAACTCCGCAGGAGCGGGCTTCGCGCAGGGCATCGCCGACAACACGCCGCAGACATCCAGCAACGCCGCAGGGCTGCGCGCGGCCCTGTCCGGCGGCATCGCCCCCGCGCCCGGCGACGCATCCAGCACGGGCAAGTCGGCGGGCGCGCTGTTCGCCAGCGGAATCGGCTCCGCGTCCGGCAGCACCAGCGCCAACGCGCGCTCGCTGGCCAGCAACGCCAAGTCGGGCGTCTCCTCCTCCCCCGGTGCCCTCGGCGGCACCGGTAGCTCGGCCGGTTCGAGCTACGCACAGGGCGTCGGCGCGGCCGCAGGCGCATCGAGGGCGAGCGGCTCGTCGCTCGCCAGCAGCGCCTCCTCCGGCGCGAGCGGGTGGAGCGCGTACACGAGCGGCTCGCACCTCGGCCAGCAGTTCGCCAGCGGCATCGGCTCGGCGTGGAACTCCGTCCGCAGCTTCGCCACGTCGCTAGTCAATGCGGCCAAGAGCGTCATGGGCTTCTCCGTTCCAGAGGACGGTCCATGGTCCGGTGCCGAGAAGGGCGGCGAGACCTCTGGACGCCACCTCGGCGAGAACTTCGCCCACGGCATGCTCGAGGCCCGCGCGGACGTGAGGGACAGCGCCAAGCGCCTCATGGCCACGGCGCAGCTCGACGGGAACGTGGCCTACACGGGCAACGGCGGCACCAAGACCACCGTGGTCAACAACTACTACTCGCTGGGCGACGTCAAGATCGACGCCTCCTCGATAAGCGAGTTCATGACACTCAACGACTTCTTCCAGACCGTCCGCAAGGCGAAGGCAGGGATGTAAATGGCATGGGGCAACGAGGTCTGGCCTACGGGCCAGACCGCCTGGAACACATATATCGAGTGGAAGATAAAGGAGTACGGCGAGAACTCCTGCTACGTGCAGGTCAAGTACAGCTCCTACGTCAAGTGCGGCGACATGCAGGGCACTATCCTCAACCGCTCGTGGGGCGGCCAGTACCGCATGTACGGCCCCGGCTGGTACGGCGATTCCGGCTGGCTCGACGTCGGCTGGGTCAACTACGGAGACCACGTCACGCGCGAGTGCTCGGCGTGGTACACGAGCTACTCCGGCACCTTCCGCAAGTCGACGTGCAGGGACACCTTCAGTCCCTCGGCCCCGGTCTGGACTCCCCAGACGCCGAGCAACGCCAAGGCCGTGCGCAAGTCCCAGACCCTGAACGTGATCACGTGGACGCGCAACACCACAGCGGCCCGACCGTACGACGGCATCTACGTCGACCGCCAGACCGACGGCGGCGAGTGGGAGAACATCGCCAAGCCGGGCGGCGACAAGACGGAGTACAGCGACGACACGGTGCGCCCAAACCACACGTACCGCTACCGAATCGGCGCATACAACACGGCCGGAAACGCCGGTGGCCACTCCTACACCGAGACGCTGCGCAACCCGCCGGAGAAGCCCGCAGCGCCGAGCGGTGCCAAGGTCGAGCGACTGAACGACGAGAAGAACCTCGTCACGTGGGCCAACCACGCCACGGACGAGGCCCCCTACTCCGAGGTGCGCATCGAGCGCAGCACGGACGGGGGCGGCTCCGTCCAGATCGCCCACGTGAGCGGCTCGGCATCCTCCTACACAGACCCGACGTGCTCGGCCGACCACTACTACCGCTATCTGGTACGCGCGTACAACGAGAGCGGCTACTCCGAGCGCGTCATGACCGACCGCACGTTCAACACGCCGTCCGCTCCGCTCAAGCCGAGCGGCCAGCGCACGGGAGACACCTCCGTCGAGCTGACCATCCCGAACCTGTCGCGCACCGCGAGCGCCACCGAGATTCAGCGCTCGCGCGACCGCAAGAGCTGGTCCACCATCGCCACGGTGACCGGCAAGGCGCTGTCGTTCGGTGACAACCCCGGAGGCGGCACGTTCTACTACCGCGCGCGCAACCTGCGAGGCGGCCTCGTCTCCGCGTGGTCCGAGCCGTCCGAGGCCGTCGTCACAATCTGCGCCCCGGCGGCACCGACGCTCCTCACGCCGACGAGCGGCGAGGTGCTGCTCGTCTCGCAGGGCAGGGTCACGTTCACGTGGCACCACAACCCCATCGACGGCTCGGCGCAGAGCGCGGCCGAGGTCCAGTACTCCACGGACGGCACCGCATGGAAGACGGTGACGGCCGCGACCGCCCAGAGCGCGAGCGTGCCGAACTTCCCCCTCAACTCCACCGTCTACTGGCGCGTGCGCACCAAGGGCGTGCACGCGGACTTCGGCCCCTGGTCCGGCAACAGCTCGTTCTACGTCCGGCAGCCCCCGCAGCTCGCCTTCGACGCGCCCGGCCAGACCGTGCGCAACGTGCCGGTCGGCGTGAGCGTGCAGTACGTCGACGCATCCGGCGCGCTCGCGGCCATGGCCGTGGCCATTACCGATATGGGCGGCAACGTGCTCTACGAGGAGGCGCTCGGGACCTCCACGGCCACGAGCGTCACCAAGGACGAGTGGATGCCGGAGGACGGTGGCGAGTACCGAATCGTGGCCACGGCGCGAAGCACGAGCGGCCTGCAGTCGACGGCCTCCATGCCATTCCGCGTGGAGTTCGAGCTGCCGCGCCGCGCCTCCCTCCGCATCGAGGCCGACATCGAGCGCGGATACGCCGAGCTGCAGTGCATCGTCGACAACAACGACGAGGGGCAGGACGTCGAGAGC
The DNA here is from genome assembly GCF_018785265.1 of Collinsella aerofaciens. GTDB lineage: Bacteria > Actinomycetota > Coriobacteriia > Coriobacteriales > Coriobacteriaceae > Collinsella > Collinsella aerofaciens_AI. The sequence continues at coordinate 51,249 of NZ_WQPK01000008.1, forward strand.
CTTAGCATCTGGCGCGTCACGCGCGACGGCGAGAGGCTGATCGCCTCCGACCTGTCCGACGGCTCGTCGGTGGTCGACCGCTACGCGCCGCTGAACACGGAGTACAGCTACCGCGTGGCGGCATATGCGGCCTCCGGTGCATCGAGGGCGACCGAGCACCCCGGCAGCATCAAGACGCCCTACTGCTTCGTCTACTACGGCGACGGCCTCATGGCCCGAGCGCAGTTCGACCCTACCGAGCAGCGCAACCTCGAGCGCGCCAACCGCACGCTCGTGCGCTACGCGGGCAGGTCCCATCCCGTCCTATACGACGCGGGCGGCATCAGCGACACCCGTCCGCTGACCGCGCACGTCATAGGCGAGGAGGAGGTTCGCGCCTTCGAGGACCTCATCCTCTACCCGCGCGCCATCTTCAAGAGCGTGGCCGGTGACGTGTTCCACGTCGCCGCCGACGTGAGCGTGAACCGCGACCTGTGCATGCCGACGACGCACGCCGACATCAGCCTCTCGCTGACGAGGGTGGACGGTGAGGCCCTGTGATCTGGACAGGTTTTAGGCAGGAGTCGTACATCTACCGCCGGGTCACGTGGCCCGGCCTCGTCGAGGCCGAGGACTACGGCATGTTCACCGGCGGGCGGCTCACGCACTCCGCGCTATCGCAGCTCCGCTCCCAGGGCACGCTCGACTTCTCCGGCAGCGCCATACCCGACGAGCACGACCTAGTGCGCGTGTACTACCAGATGGAGGACGAGCGCGGCGAGGCGGGGACATTCGCCCTCGGGACGTACTTCTGCAGCATCGGCACGCCTAAATACAACGGGCCGCTGGTATCCGGCAGCGTCGACCTCGAATCGACGCTGCGCCTCGCGGTGAAGGGCAAGTACGGCCGCTACTACACGGTGAAGGCGGGGACCAACGCGGTCGCGCACGCCGACGGCATCTTCAAGCGCCTCGGCCTCCGCACGAACGAGCCGCGCTGCGACTACGTCCTGCCGAGGGACGTGGTGTACGGGCCGGACGACAGCTGGCTGACCATAGCCAACGACCTCCTCGCCATGGCCGGGTTCGCATCGGCCTACCCCGACGCATACGGCGTTATCCAGATGGTCCCGTACGTCGAGCCGCAGGCGCGCAAGCCGGTGCGCACGTTCAACGACGGCGAAGACTCCATCATGCTCCCCGAGGTATCCAGATCGGACAACGCGGACGACATCCCCAACGCCGTGTACCTGACCTACGAGACGGAGGAGGAGAGCCTCTGGGCCGTGTGCCGGAACACCGACCCAAACTCCCGCGCGTCCATCCCGTACAGGGGCTACGAGGTCCCGCTCGTCGACCAGGTGACGGAGCTCACGGGCGCAACCAAGGACGAGCGCCTCAAGGCCCTCAAGGCCAAGGCCAAGACGAAGCTCGTGGACAACTCATCGTCCATCGAGTACGTCGAGTGGGGCCACCCGTGGGTGCCCCTGCTGCCCAACGACGCGGTCGGCATCGACTATCTCACCGCCGGGCTAAATTGGCGCGGTGCGATAACGGAGCAGGAGATAGAGGTCGGAGGCCACTGCGCGGTGACGGGCAAGGCCCGCCGCTTCATCCGCTCCGGCTTCGTCACCGAGACGGAGGGAGGGTCATGGTAAGCGGCCACGAGCTGTACGAGCTGCTGTTCGGCGGGACGGGCGCAAAGGAGTCCCATACGTGGGGCACCGTCGCCGCAGTCAACCAAGACGGGACCGCCGACGTGCGGCTCAACCCATCCATATCGACCACCTGCACGTGCCTGGCCGAGGTGAAGGCCGGGGACCGCGTGCTGGTGCTCGTGTTCAAGCAAGGAGCAGTAGTGCTCGGGAAGGCGGTCTAGATGCTCATAGACCTCACGCTCGACATCGAGAAGGGCACCAACCGCTTCTCGACGCTCGACAACCCCATCACGCTTCGGCAGCAGGACGCCGAGGCGTACGTGTTCAACGTCAACCTGCGGCAGGGAGGCGCGGTGCTCGACCTAACCGGCATGACCGTGCGCTTCTACGCGCTGCGGCCGGACGGCGGGAAGGTCATCGACGGCGAGAACGTCGCGGTGCTCTCCGCGCCAGACGGAATCGTGCAGTACACCGTCCCCGCCAAGCTCACGCAGGCGGCCGGTGACATCCCGACCTCGTACATCCGCATCAGCTCGGGCGACTGGTCGGCATCCACGGGCAACATCGCCATCAGGGTCGTGCCCTCGGTGGCCATCGAGGCCACGGGCGGCGACTACATCCCCGAGATCGACCACCTCATCAACGCGCTCGAGGCGCAGCGCGTCACCTACGGCAACGCCGAGGATGTGCGCGCGTCCGAGTGGCAGGCAATCATGGACGAAGTCATTAACGCGCGCGGACGGGCTGACAGCGCGGCAGACCGCTGCGAGGCCGCGCTCGCGTCGCTCAAGGTCGACTACGACGACCTGACGGACGACGCGAAGGAGAAGATCGCCGCCATGGCGAGCGCCGGAGTGGTCTTCGCCACGCACGCGGAAATCGACGAGGCGTTCGAGTCCATCATCGCCCCGGCAATCGGCACCGACACGGTCCTCGAAGGCCTCACCCAGGAGGACTACGACTACGCCTTCGGTAAGGTATTCGGCCAGTAAAGGAGAAAGAATGGCAGTACAGGTAAACAAGGTCATGACGTTCGGCGACACCGTCGACCTCATCACCAAGGTGCACAAGGCCTCGGCGAACCCCGTGGCCGTCGCGCCCCATTACGACGGCACCAAGGGCGAGTACGACAACCTCGGCGAGTGGTTCAGCCTGCGCCGTGACGGCAAGGTGTACGGCGTCGACATCCCCGAGTACACCTACTCGAACGACCCCAAGGGCATCAAGACGCGCGACAACGTCGGCCTCGTGTGCCAGCCCGCCACCAACACCACGGCGGGCCGCGACGACTACTCCAAGCTCAACGCCTTCGAGTACTTCACCGTCAACGGCACGGTCGACGACAACGGCAAGTTCCACTGCACGGCGATGAAGGGCGACGGCCGCTTCAGGGCCGACGGCTCCAACGGCGACGTCTGGGTCATGGTCTGCCCCGGCTACTACAGCATCACGCGCAGCAACGGGTACAAGCGCCTGCTCTACTCCGACACCAAGTACGAGGGCATGAGGCCGCTGCCCGGCCAGAAGTACGCCGACGGCACCGAGCGCCCGCTCCTCGTGTTCTCGCCCTACCTCGCGTGGTGCGATTCCAACAACGTGCCCCACAGCTACTCCGGCAAGGTCCACACGTTCCAGTTCGGCTCGCACGACACCGGAATCAGCTACAGCAAGAAGAAGGGCGCGGGCTACACGGGCCGCACCGTAGCGGACAACTTCTACCTCCAGCTCATGCTCATGCTCAAGTACGCCACGCAGGACCTCCAGAGCCTCGGCGGCTGCACCGACTACGCGAACCAGTACAAGGTCCTCGAGGCCGAGACGGGCGTGAACCGCGTGCTCCTGCCGAAGGCGGCAGCCGACTACTTCCTCGTCGGCTCCACGCTGGTCTGCGGACCGAACAGCGACCGAGGCGCGACCGCAGGCCAGTCAACGTTCGCCTACCGCACCGTCACCAAGATCGAGGCGATGAGCGACCGATGCGCGGTCTACGTTGACGGCGCACCGTTCACCACGGCCGTCGACGACTACGTGAGCGCCATGCCGTGGAAGACAGGCACGTGCGACAACCTGCTCGGCACGGACGGCTATCCCATCGCTGGCAAGCCCAAGCAGCGCCAGCCGTACCGCATCCAGGGCATCGAGGTGCTCTGCGGAGCGTACGAGCCGCTGTGCGACGTGATCGTGAATCAGGTCAAGACGTCGGCCGACGAGGGCCACTGCGAGCTGTACAAGTGCTTCGATTCGCGCAAGTACTCCTCGTCCCTCGACGCCAACCACGTCAAGCTCGACCTCGAGCTGCCCGTGCGCGACAGCAAGACCAACGGCCAGTGGATGTACAACGAGGACTGGCAGGAGTCCGCGAAGTGCCCCGGCCTCCTCGTGCCGACAGGTTCCAAGGGAACATCGACGACGGGCACCTGCGACGCGATATATTCCGACCCGATCTCATCCCCCGGCCTGCGAGAGCTGCTGTGCTTCGGCGGTCTCTGGGGTGGGTCTATGTTCGGTGCCTTCTGCGGCTATTCGAGCTACGGGCTCGGCTACTACGGGTGGAGCTTTGGCGGTCGGCTATCTGGCCTGGGGGTCACCATGGCCTAGCCATGGTGCGGGGGTGAAGCGCAAGCGAGGGGGCAGCGCCCCCTCATCACCCCTCCCAGGCCCCTTGGGGGTTCTCGGCGGTAGCCGCTTGGTTCTCGGCCTTCTGCAGTGCTTCGGCAATCTCAGGAATGGGTCTATGTACGGTGCCTTCTACGGCAATTCGAACAACAGGCTCGGCAACTACAGGTGGAACTATGGCGGTCGGAAATCTGGTCAAACGCGGAACACGCTCGTCGAGTCCACCCGCTTCGAGCGGGCTTGCCCCGTCAACCGACGAAAATATCAACCCCACGGCGTTTGGTAGCCAGGCGGCGAAGAACGCCAAAACCAGATAGGAAACAATGAGGCGTTACTGCAAGCGCGTGGACATCGAGGACGAGGGTTTCTGCCTCGTCGCGGTCCGCGACTTCCTGCGAGGCAAGAGCGGGCGCAGGGAGGTGCAGGCGCTTCTGGACGAATACGGAGGCGAGGAGGAGCTGGCGCGCTCCCTCGCCGCCGAGATACGCGAGCGGCGCGTCACAGTCGCCCCCATCCAGTACTTCAACAGAATCGAGCCGATCAACGGCAAGCACCGCATCATCGGGCGCGAGACGCCGAAGCACCAGTGCTTCGACTACATCGCGGTAAACGGTCTGGCCGAGATGCTCATGGCCAAGATAGGCGACTACCAGACGGCCTCCATACCGGGGCGCGGGCAGATATTCGCCAAGCACGCCATCGAGAAGTGGATACGCGAGCCGGGGGCCAGGTACTTCATAAAGCTGGACATCCGCAAGTTCTACCCGAGCATCGACCAAGACGTGCTCCGCGCCATGCTCGCGCGCGACGTGAAGAACGAGGCCCTGCTCTACCTCGTCGGCGTCCTCCTCGACCAGTTCCCGCACGGCCTGAATATCGGCTCTTTCTTAAGCCAATATCTGGCCAACTACTACGCCTCGCGCGCGTACCACTACGCGCAGGAGCGCCTGCGCAAGACGCGCGTGAACAGGCGCACGGGCGTGGTGACGGACAAGCGCCTCGTGGACCACGTGCTGTTCTACATGGACGACATCCTTCTCATGGGCCACGACAAGCGCGACCTCAAGATGGCCGCGCGCCGCCTGTCCAAGTTCGTGAGCGACGAGCTGCACGTCGAGCTAAAGCCGTGGAAGGTGTGCGCCGTGGATAAGGAGCCGCTGGATATGGTCGGCTTCGTCTTCTACACCTACAAGACAACCATCCGGCCGGGCATCTTCCTGCGCGCCAGACGGGCCTTCATGCTCGCCGGGCGGTCGGAGGTCATACCGCTGCCGCTGGCCCGGCGCTGCATCAGCTACTACGGATACCTGAAACACAGCTGCAGCAAGGGAGTTATCGAGAAATATCACGCCGAGGATACATTCGCACGGTGCAAGGACGTCGTGAGCCTTGCCGAGACCGAGAGGAGACTCGATGAGAGTTTATTCGACGGCGGAGCTTCAGGCCGTGGACTACCACGAGCGCCCGGACGGCTTCGCGGACATCAGGCTGCGCCGCAACATCCAGAAGGTGACGCGCGAGCAGATCGACCCTGCCGGAGAAGCCACCGTGGAGTGGCAGGCTGACGAGCAGTACGTCCTCGCCGCCATCTCGAAGGACGAGGCCACCGAGGCGTTCGACCAGCTCTGGGAGCAGGCCGTGCGCGACGGCATGACCCTCGACGAGCGAGTCGACGAGACCGAGCAGAGCGCCAGCGACAGCGGCGACGCCATCGCGGAGCTCGGCGACATGGTCGCGGAGCAGCAGTCGGCAATCGAGGACCAGGAGGCCGCCCTGGCCGAACTCGGAGACCTCGTGGCGACCATCAAGGGAGGTGAGTAGCAATGGCGAAGATCTACTACCGCCAAGTCAAGGCCGGAAAGCGCACCATCGACGAGGTGCCCGAGCTTTGGCGCGAGAAGGTGCAGAAGATGTTGGACGAGGAGGCCTGATGCTCTCCACCGTTATCAGCGGACTGACGCTCGCGGTGGTGACGGGCCTCGCCGGGTATCTCGGCAGGCAGCTGCATGACATCCGCAAGGAGTACTCGGCCGTCATATCCGCGCAGCGCTCGCAACTAAAGGCCTCCATCGTGCGCAGCTACGAGGAGGCGGTGGCCCGGGGCTACATCACGGCCATGGAGCTGGACACGCTCAACAAGCGCGCCGACAACTACGCGCTCCTCCACGGGGACACGTACATCGAGACGATCAGGGCGCACGCCAACACCTTGGACATACACGGCAGCATCCCCGAGTACACGCACCCAGAGAACCACAATGGTTAGGAGCAACTATGAACAAGGACGCACTCAAGCGCTGGCTCATCGCCGCAGGAGTCCGCGCCGTGAAGACGGCCGCCCAGACGGCGGTGACGCTCATCGGCTCGACCGCCGTGGCCATCACGTCGCTCGACTGGGGCCAGATCGCGGCCGTGGCCGCGTGCACCGCAGTGGTATCGGTACTCACCTCAATCGCCGGAGTCCCGGAGGTCGAGGAGGGTACCTCGCCGTTTGCGATGCGGCACTAGCGCTACTCGCGGCATCCGTGCTCGTCTTCCTCTCTCTCGAGCTAGGGATGCCGCAGGTGCGGACGGCCGGAAAGGCGATACCGACCGTCTACGACAGGAGCGCCCCCGCGCAGGTCCCGACCTACCTCCAGACGGACGGGCGCTGGGGCGCTCTCCCCTATGCCGGGGACGACATCGCCACGAGCGGCTGCGGCCTCACCAGCGCGGCCATGGCGTACACCAGCCTCACCGGCGAGGAGTGGACGCCGCTGCGGCTCGCGCTGACCGTCGGCGACACGTGCACCACGGACGGCCTGAACGACATGCAGAAGTTCTGCGCGTGGATGCGCGCGAACGACGGGAGCCTGTCGAGCACGGGCCTGCTCTACGACCAGCAGGAGGCGCTCGGGTATGCCGGGCGCGGCTGGATGGTGTTCGGCTCCATGACCGGCCAGCTCCATGAGGGCGGGAGGGCCTACGGAGGCCACATCGTGCTCATATGCGGGTGGGACGGCGGCACGGCCGACATCCGCGACCCAGACGAGGGACAAGTGAATCTGAACACAGACGAGTTCGCCAGCGTATCGTGGGCGTACTTCATCGCTATAGGGAGTGATTGACGGTGCAGGGCATCGACATCAGCAACTACCAGAGGGGTATCGACCTCGACAAGGTCCCGTTCGACTTCATGATCTGCAAGGCGACCGAGGGCACCGGAATCGTCCACGACACCTGCGACGGCTTCGTCCAGAAGGCCAAGGCGCTCGGGAAGAAGTGGGGCTTCTACCACTTCCTGAACGGCGAAGACCCGGTGAAGCAGGCCGAGTTCTTCGTATCGCAGACCAAGAACTACTTCGGCAACGGCGTGCCCGCGCTCGATTACGAGATGTACGGCATGGTCCACGGGGCCGCAGGTGCCAAGAAGTTCCTCGACCGCGTCCATGAGCTGACTGGCATCCGCTGCGCGGTCTACATGAGCCGCAGCGTATGCACCGAGGACGACTGGAGCGCCGTGGCCAAGGACCACCCGCTGTGGGTCGCCCAATATGCCAACACGGAGCGCACGGCATACCAGGCGACCCCGTGGCTGCCCTCCGGCGGCTTCGGCGCGTGGAACGAGTGCGCGCTCCACCAGTACAGCTCCAACGGCCGCCTCGACGGATACGCCGGGCCGCTCGACCTCGACATCGCGCACCTCGATGCGGACGGCTGGGACAGGGTGGCGAACCCCAAGGGCCTGCCAGTTCCAGATGCCAAGCCGAGCGGGACGGTCCCGCAGCCGCAGGAGACGGCGCTCGAGCTGGCCGCCCGCGTCATGGACGGCACCTACGGCAACGGCGACGCGCGCGAGAAGGCGCTCGGCGACCGCTACGACGAGGTACAGGAGCTGGTGAACTACGTCCTGAAGACCAGCGCCACGGAGCTGGCCGACGCCGTGATCCGTGGGCAGCTCGGCAGCGGCGAGCTTCGCAAGCGCGTGCTCGGCGGGCGCTATGCGGAGGTGCAGGGCGTGGTCAACGACCGCCTCGGCGCGTCGTCCAAGAAGACCTACACGGTCAAGAGCGGCGACACGCTCTCGGGAATCGCCGCCGAGTACGGCACGGACTACCAGACGCTGGCCAAGGCGAACGGGCTGGCGAACCCGAACGTGATCTACCCCGGCCAAGTGCTGGTGGTGGGATAGCCAAAAGTAAAGGGGAGGCTCCTCGCGGGACCTCCCCTTTTTCAGTAGTTGCTATTTTAGGCGGCACGGGAAAACCTGATGAACACGGAGCGCCCGAGCGCCAGTACCTGGGTTCGACTATCTTTGCAAATGGGGCACCATTTAAATTAAGAAGCCCGTTACCCCCGCGGTGACGGGCTTTTTGCTACCGATATGCCGGGATTCGAACCCGACAGGGTGCGGAGCTGAGGAAACGCGCAAGCGTTTTCCAGCGCAGCACGCAAGGAGCGAAGCGACGAAGCGGAAGCGGGCGGCGCCAGCCGCACGCGGATATCCCGCTGGGGGCACCATTTAAACTGAGAAGCCCGTTGCTCTCGCGGTGGCGGGCTTTTTGCTATCCATGTGCCGGGATTCGAACCCGACAGGGTGCGGATCCCGGCATCATCGCAAGGCCTGTGGTCAAAAAATGGCAAATATGAGTACTGTTACCATTTTAGTTACAGCGATTTCATGCCTTCAGAAGGCGATTTAGCCGTCAGGCGTCCTACGGCGGAAAAATTGCAGACGTTTATCGGCTAAGTACTTGGACATATGTTGCGTAACACTACATATTTTGCAAATAAATAATGTTACAGGACTTGTGACAGTACTCATATTTGACGTTTTTTGCCCATAGCCCTTTATACCTAGGCACATCGGCGGCAAAACGGGCTTCAAAGCGTCCTTCGCAAACAAAAAGCCGGGGCCCGCGCGATGCGGACCCCGGCTCAATACCGTGACGATATGTCAGTTACGTTCTACACATAGAACAGAATGTCGTCGTAGGTCGGAACCGGCCAGTAGTCGGCGGCCACGATCTCCTCCATGGCATCCACGGCGGCGCGCAGCGTATCCATAGCGGGAACGACCTCGTGTGCATACACATTGGCCTGCTCCTGGCCATCGAGGGCCTCGGCCTTCTGATGCACGGCGTCGAGCGCCTTAATGGAGTCGTTGATGGCAGTGATACCGTTGCAGAGCTTGTTGAGCGTATTCTGCTCGCACTGCATGGCGGCCTCGGCGCCGGCGGCGCGAATAGTCTCAAGGCCCTTAGCGACCTTGGTGGCATAGGCGGTAATGACCGGGCGATAGGTACGACGCGCCTCGCGAACCATCGTGGTAGCCTCGATGTTCATGAGCTTGTTGTACTTCTCGAGCTTGCAGTCGTAGCGGCACTGAGCCTCGGCCTTGGTCAGGACACCCGTCTCCTCGAAGAGCGCGATAGCCTTATCGGAAACAAAGGCGGGCAGGGCATCGGCCGTGGTCTTGTTGTTGGCAAGGCCGCGCTTCTCGGCCTCAATGGGCCACTCGTCGGAGTAACCGTCGCCGGAGAACAGGATGCGCTGGTGATCGGTCAACACCTTCTTGCAGTACTCGAGCGCGGCATCCTGGAACTCATCCTCGGGCGTACCCTCAAGCGCGTCGGCGAAGGACTTGAGCGACTTGGCCACGGCGGCATCGAGCACCAGGTTGGAGTCGGAGACGTTCTGTTCGGAGCCGCAGGCACGGAACTCGAACTTGTTGCCGGTGAAGGCAAACGGGGAGGTGCGGTTGCGGTCGGTGTTGTCCTGCATCAGCTTGGGCAGAGTATCGGCGCCCAGGTCGAGCACGCCGCGCGTGGCATGGACGGAAGCCTTGCCATCGATGATCTTCTCGACGACCTCGGTAAGCTGGTCGCCCAGGAAGATGGACATAATCGCCGGAGGAGCCTCGTTGGCGCCCAGACGATGGTCGTTGCCGGCCGAGGCAACGGAGGCACGCAGGAGCTCCTGATAGTTATCGACGGCCTCGATCACCGCGGTGAGGAAGACGATGAACTGCAGGTTGTCGAGCGGGGTGTCGCCCGGATCGAGCAGATTCTCGGACTCGGTGCCAAGCGACCAGTTGTTGTGCTTGCCCGAACCGTTGATGCCCTCGAAGGGTTTCTCGTGCAGCAGGCAAACCAAGTCGTGGCGGGAGGCGATGAGCTTCATTTTCTCCATCATGACCAGGTTCTGGTCGATGGCCTCGTTGACTTCGCCATAGACGGGGGCGAGCTCATGCTGGCAGGGAGCAACCTCGTTGTGCTTGGTCTTGGCGGGAATGCCGAGCGCCCACAGCTCATCGTCCAAGTCCTTCATGTAGGCCGAGACGGTGGGGCGGATAGCGCCAAAGTAGTGCTCCTCGAGCTCCTGGCCCTTGCAGGGAGCGGCGCCAAAGAGGGTGCGGCCGGTAATGACCAGGTCCTTGCGCTTGCGGTAAGCGTCCTTCTTGATCAGGAAGTACTCCTGCTCGTCACCCACGGAAGGAACGACCTTCTTGGGGGTCTTACCGAACAGCGCCAAAACGCGCTTAGACTCACGCGAGAGCGCGGTCATGGAACGCAGCAGCGGGGTCTTCTTGTCCAGGGCCTCGCCCGTGTAGGAGCAGAAAGCCGTGGGGATGCACAGGACATCGTCCTTGATAAAGGCGGGGCTAGTGGGGTCCCAAGCGGTGTAGCCACGGGCCTCGAAGGTAGCACGCAGGCCGCCGTTGGGGAAGCTCGAGGCATCGGGCTCGCCCTGGATAAGGTTCTTGCCCGTAAACTTGGTAATGGCGGTGCCGTCGTGGTTGGGCTCCAGGAAGCTGTCGTGCTTCTCGGAAGTAATGCCCGAAAGCGGCTGGAACCAGTGCGCATAGTGCGTCGCACCCTTGGAGATGGCCCAGACCTTCATGGCATGGGCAACGGCGTTGGCCACATCCAGGTCGAGCGGCTCACCGCCCTCGAGGGTTGCAGCAAGGCGCTTCCAAATGTCCTTGGGGAGGTAGTCCTTCATGACTTCCTCAGAGAACACCATGGTCCCGAAGCGGTCAGTAAGTTCGGCCATACGGAACTCCCTTCGTATCGGCACCGCGTGAGAAGCGGTGTTGATTACTAACGAACGAGCCATAGCTTAGACTCGCCGTGTTTCCGCGACATTACCGTTATGTTGCTGTCGCGAAACCAATCAATGAGGTTACCCTATCGAGGCGGCGTTGCCACCCTCAACAGCCAATCAACTGCATAAATTGCAGACCTCTCCCCATGGTTTAAGGGTAGACAATTTGGGATGGAGCTCTATTAACTGGTATTTTGCATCAGATACCAGTCTTTATAGTCCGTGCCTAGATTAGCCGCTCTGTTATAGAGAAAGCCGATAGCAAGGCATCTTTGATTGGTATCCCCGAATAACGAGTGAAACTCCACCGTGACACAGTGGTGCTGTAGAATCCTTACAGCACATCACACTATTACGTATCTAGAGGAGCACGATATGCGCGTCGACGAGGTTTTTAAGCAGGCAGCATCCCAGGGCACCGCGCCCGTTTCGTTTGAGATGTTCCCGCCCAAGGGCGAGCTCACCCTCGACACGGCTCGCGAAGTGGCAGGCAATCTGTGCAAGCTTTCGCCGAGCTTTGTCTCGGTCACCTGCTCGGCCGGCGGCTCGGGCAACGGCGCCACCACCGCCCCCATCGCGCATATGATTTCGAGCGAATTCGACACGCCCTCTGTGGCACACCTCACCTGCGTGGGCCGCACCCACGCCGACATCGCCGCCAAGATCGACGAGTATCGCACCGCCGGCGTTGAAAACATTCTGGCGCTGCGTGGCGATCTCCCTGCCGGCGCGACCGAGGACGACAAGCCCGCCTCCGACTACGCCTACGCCCGTGACCTCATCCCCGAGCTCGTCGACGCCGGCTTTTGCGTGGGCGCCGCAGCCTACCCCGAGGGCCACATTGCCTGTGAGGATCTCAACCTCTCGGTCGAACACCTCAAGCAAAAGCAGGACGCCGGCGCGAGCTTCTTTGTGACGCAGCTCTTCTTTGATAACGAGTGCTTCTACCGTTTTCGCGAGCTTGCCGACAAGGCCGGCATCACCGTGCCCATTACCGCGGGCATCATGCCGTTTATGGGCAAGTCGCAGATCAGCCGCATGGTCTTTATGTGCGGCGCGTCGCTGCCCTCCCCCGTCATCAAGATTCTCGCCAAGTACGAGAATGACCCCGAGAGCCTGCAGGCAGCCGGTGTAGATTATGCCGCCCGCCAGCTTTGCGACCTCAAGGAGCACGGCGCCGACGGCCTGCACCTGTACACTATGAACCGTCCTGCGATCGCCGCGACCATTATGGAGCGCCTGGGGTAATGGAAAAACCGCACATCGATACAACCGCTGTCGAAGTGCCGGCCGACCTTGCGTCGCCGGCGCTTTACCGTGTCGATGCTGCGCACCATCCCCGTGTCGACCGTGCCGAGATGCTGCGGTATCTGGGTTACGGCGGCCAGCAGATTGAGCCCGAGCTGTCGCAGCGTATTGAGCTTGTGGTCGAGCGTCTGGAATTGGACATTGAGCCCCGTGGCGTGCGCCGCGTATTTGCCATCGATGCCACGGGCGTGGACGAGCAGGGCAAGCCTTGCATCCGTCTGGTCGGCACCAACGTTGAGCTGCGCGGTCGTGATATCTATCGACATCTCAAAGACGCCCGCTTTGCCGCGCTCATGGCATGCACCCTCGGCATGGACGCCGAGCGTCGCCTGCGCACCACGGGAGCCCAACATCCCCTGGAGGGCGCCGTGCTCGACGCCGCGTGCTCCGCTTACGTGGAAGCCGCCGTTGAGCAAATGGACCAGCAGGTCAAGACGGACGCCGCCGTTCATGGGCTCGCCGGCAACTGGCGCTTTAGCCCCGGCTACGGCGACTGCCCGCTCTCGGCCCAGCGCTCGATCGTCAATGCGCTCAACGCCACGCGGCTTATCGGCCTGACCGTCACGCCCACCAGCCTGCTCATGCCCACCAAAAGCGTGACCGCGGTGATCGGCCTGTTCGATGGCGAGGTCCACGACGCCCAAAGCCGCCCCACCTGCAATATCTGCCGCATGCGCGAGAACTGCCGCTTCCGTGCCGCCCACACCACCTGCTATTCGCATTCTGAATAAAATGTCAATTGATGGCACGGTATCGAGGGAATCTCATCCGTATGTAAGCGGATGTCCTCACAAACAAGTACCATTAGATGCCAAATAACAACTATCTGAAAGCCAGTACATGCACAACATTCTGCAGTTCTCGCCACAACTAACCGCGCTTGAGTTTTTTTCAGGCATTGGCTTGGCTCGTGCCGGCATGGCAAAAGCCGGAATCAAAACAATCTGGGCAAATGACATAGACCATACTAAATGCGCCATGTACAGCCAGTGTTGGGGCGATGAACATCTAGTCGAGCAGGATGTTCACACACTCGACCCCGACCTAATACCCCAAGCCGACATCGCATGGGCGTCAAGCCCTTGCACAAACTTATCTCTCGCGGGAAACAGGGAGGGACTTATCTCTGGCAAAGAGTCCAGTGCGTTCTTTGGCTTTATTAAGGCCATCGAAGGAATGAGCGATCGTGCCCCGCGGGCACTTGTTCTCGAAAATGTCATCGGCCTTGCCACGTCTAATAACAGTGATGACTTTAGACTCGTTTGCCAGGAATTTAATCGTTTAGGCTATTCATGCGACGCCTATTTTATCGATGCACGGCACTGGCTTCCCCAGTCACGCCCCCGCATGTTTGTCGTCGGATTAAAAAACCCTCTTCCCAACAGCCGACTCGATTCCTCGCTTCGACCTGAAAAGGTCTCCTGGATTCACTCCGACCCTTCACTCATTACGCACGTCTCTCACCTAAACGAACCGAGCCCACTTCGCATGAGGGGCCTTGCAACGGTTGTTGAAAATATTCCCGAGGACGACAAGCGTTGGTGGAACAAAAACCAAGTGCAAGCATTTATCGACTCACTTGCACCGCATCAAGCAGAGCGCCTTCAGCGCTTCTTAAATGCCAAAGAAAAAATTGTTCGCACTGCTTACCGTCGCACGCGATCGGGCGTTGTGCGCTGGGAAATCCGTGAAGAAGAAATTGCCGGATGTCTAAGAACGGCTCGCGGCGGCTCATCAAGACAGGCAGTCGTTATATGCGAAAACGGAAAAATAGAAGTTCGCTGGATGACTGGAACTGAATATGCCCGTCTCCAAGGTGCTGACTCATGTCAGTTTAGCGGCTTCTCGGATGCTCAGATTCGCTACGCATTCGGCGATGCAGTTGCCGTGCCAGTTGTCACTTGGCTTATAAAAAATGCAGTCAAACCCGCGCTTATGTCTTCAAGGAACGGAGTGAACAATAATGGAAATGACCAATTGCTCCTTGAGCGAGCCCGATAAAGGTATCTTGGATGCCATTGAACTCTGGTACGAATCCAAGCGCAACAAGCGAGGCAATGTCAACCGTAACGTTATGGCGGTTGGCATAGGCATAAGCGAGCTGCTGCAAAACCGTTTTCCGCTCACCGACGATTATGTGCAATCGGACAAGGGGAGCCAAGTACGAGGCCTAAGTGGAGCATGCATCAAAACAGTTTTAGCCAGACATGGGGAAACGCGTGCCTTCGCGTCAGAGGGCGGCAGAACCTCACGCGGCACACTCCCGATGGCGCTTGAGCTTGCCACAATTATCAACTCTGCCCTACCCAGTGACATTTGCGAAGACACTCGTCTTGAAGCTGCGAATGCAATCGCCAATTTCTTCGTCGAGCGAATCCAGGTCGATTTCTTTAACCGGCAGAGAATCAAAGTCGAAATCGATCTTCAAAAACCAATTTCTGTCATTGTCGATGATATCCTAGCCGAAGCAAGCCTACGGTCCGATAAGCCAACGGGTACCGTCGCACAGCACCTGGTAGGTGCAAAACTTGAGATGTTATTTCCAACCATAGAAATCGGAAAGGACAACTCAAACGCCGCCGACCAGCAGACAGACCGTTCTGGCGATTTCCAAATCAATGATGCTGCATTTCATGTGACTGTATCGCCAATGGCCAAATTGACCGATCGATGCCGAGATAACATTCGAAATGGCATTCGGCCCATCGTCGTTGTCCCCCACGATAAAGTTTCCTTCGCTTACGGACTGTTCGAAAGTGAGGGACTCGGCAATCGCGTACAGGTTATCGCGCTCGAATCGTTTATCGGCATCAATATTGAAGAGTTATCGTTCTACAAGCGAGGCCTAATTCGATTAAATGTCGCACGGCTTCTTGCCCACTACAACAAGCGAATCGAAGATATCGAGCCCGACAAATCTCTTCAAATAGAAATTCCTCAGTGGGCTCTAGACGAAATGGATGCACATGGCGAATAGCTCAAACATACTTATCACTCATGATTCTGACGGCACTGCATTGGCGGCACCCGTTGATGCCGCACGTCGCAACGGTGCCACGTACAAGACGCGCACGATCGACGATCTGCGCATTAAGGACGATCGCCTGCGCGCCGCCATCGAGGGCACGGGGCACCTGCTGTTCGACGGCGGCATGGGCACCATGTTGCAGGCCGCTGGCATGAAGGCGGGCGCCCTGCCCGAGCTGCTCAACTTTGAGGAACCCCAGGTTATCACCGATATCCAACGTCAATATGTCGAGGCCGGCTGCGACGTGATTACCGCCAACACCTTTGGCGCCAACGCCCACAAGCTCGACGGTGCCGCCACCGTGGCAGACGTCTTTGCCGCGGCCGTCGCCTGTGCCCGCGAGGCCGGCGCCCGCTACGTCGCCGGTGACATCGGCCCCATCGGCGCGCTGCTTCGCCCCCTGGGCACCCTCAGCTTCGACGAGGCCTATGACCTCTTTACCGAGGAAGTGCGCGCAGGCGTCGCCGCGGGTGTGGACCTCTTTATTATCGAGACTATGACCGACCTGGCCGAGATCAAGGCGGCCGTCCTCGCCTGCCGCGAGAACTCCGACCTGCCCGTCTTTGCCACCATGACCTTCGAGGAAGACGGTCGCACATTCCTGGGTACGAGTCCCGAGGTTGCCGCCATCACGCTCGACGCCATCGGCGCCGACGTTTTGGGCATCAACTGCAGCCAAGGACCGGCCGAGCTCCGAGGACTCGCCGCGCGTATGCTCACCGTTACCGACAAGCCTGTTATGGTGCAGGCCAACGCAGGACTGCCCCACGTGGACGACGACGGCAATACCGTCTTTGATATCCAGGCCCCCGAATACGCCGAAGCCGTCGCCGGCATGATCGCCGACGGCGTGAGCGTCGTGGGCGGTTGCTGCGGCACCACGCCGGCGCACATGGCGGCCTTGCGCACGCTTATCGACAACCACACGCCCAGCCCGCGCCGCCGCAAGCCCAGCATGTCGGTCACGAGCGCCCAAACGGTCGTGGACCTTCCCTGCGACGGCCACAAGATCGCCGTCATCGGCGAGCGCATCAACCCCACCGGCAAAAAGCGCCTGCAGCAGGCCCTGCGCGACGGCGACCTGGACTACGTCGTGAGCCAGGGCATCAGCCAGCAGGAACAGGGCGCCGATATCCTGGACGTCAACGTCGGCCTGCCCGAGATCGACGAGGTCAAGATCATCCAACAGGCGACCGAACAGCTCCAGGGCTCCACGCTGCTGCCGCTGCAGATCGACTCCACCGACCCCGCAGCCGTCGAGGCCGCCGTGCGCCGCTACGCCGGCAAGCCCATCATCAACTCGGTCAATGGCAAGCAGCAGATCATGGATGAGATCTTTCCGCTGGTCGCCCACTACGGCACCAACGTTGTCGGCCTTACGCTCGACGAAGGCGGCATCCCCGATACCGCCGAGGCTCGCTTCACCATCGCCGAGCACATCGTGGCCGAGGCTGCCCGTTACGGCATCGGACCGGACCGCATCCTCATCGACTGCCTGGTCATGACCGCCTCGACCAACCAGCGCCAGGCCGAGCAGATCCTGCGCGCCATGTCCCTGTGCAAGGAGCGCCTGGGCGTCAAATGTGCGCTCGGCGTGTCGAACATCAGCTTTGGCCTGCCTGCCCGCCCGCTGCTGGGTTCGGTCTTTTTGGCCGCCGCCTTTGGCGCGGGCCTGGACGCCCCCATCATGAACCCGGGCTCCAAGCGCTTTATGGATACCGTCTACAGCTATCGCGTCCTGAGCGTTGAGGACGAGGGCTCGACCGGATACATCGAGCGCTATGCCGGCTGGACCGATCCGTACAAGATCGCCGCCAACCCGGCAGCTGCTCAGGCAGTATCGACCGACGCTGTGCCCGCTGCTGGCACCGCCGGCACCGACGGCAACGACGACCCGATTCGTCGCATGGTCGTCTCGGGTCGCAAAGGCGAGATCGCTGCCGAGACCGAGCGCCTGCTGGCCGACCACGACGCCATGGACCTCATCAACAATCACTTTATCCCCGCCCTCGACGAAGTTGGCGTCCTCTTTGACCGGGGCAAGTTCTTCTTGCCGCAGCTCATGGCCTCGGCCGAGGCGGCACGCGTGGGCTTCGACACCATCAAGCGCCTGATGCCCGCCGGCGAGATTGCCGACAAGGGCAAGATCTGCGTGGCCACCGTCAAGGGCGACATCCACGATATTGGCAAGAACATCGTCAAAATGTTGCTCGATAACTACGGCTACACCGTCTTTGACCTGGGCCGCGACGTCGATCCGCAGGAGGTACTCAAGACCGTCAAGGAGCGCGATATCAAACTCGTCGGCCTCTCGGCGCTTATGACTACCACGGTCGTCGCCATGGAGGAGACCATCAAGCTGCTCCATGCCGAGGTGCCGGGCGTCAAGATCATCGTAGGCGGCGCCGTACTCACCCCCGAATACGCCAAGCAGATCGGCGCGGACTACTACGCCAAGGACGCCGCCGAAAGCGCTCGTATCGCCGAAGAGGTCTTTGGGCAGTAACACAACGGAAACAACCGAGCACCAAAACGTGCCGCATGCGCCACTTGGCACGTGCGGCACGTTAAAATAGATAAGACTATGCTCGTTTTGGCAGATAGGAGCGCAAGGATGGCGATCACGCCCGCAGAAATCGCGGAAACCCGCGGCATGGTTGAGGAGCAGAACCTCGACATCAGGACCATCACCATGGGTGTTTCGCTCATGGGTTGCGGCGACGAGAACCTCGACCGCATGTGCACGAAGATCTACGACCACGTGACGCACACGGCTGAGCATCTGGTCGAGACCGCCGAGAACCTCGAGCGCGAGTACGGTATCCCCATCGTCAACAAGCGCGTTTCCGTCACCCCGGTGGCGCAGATTGCCGCGTGCTGCAAGGATGAGGACCTCACCCCCATCGCGCATGCCCTCGACCGCGCGGCCGAGACGCTCGGCATCGACTACCTGGGCGGCTTCTCCGCGCTCGTCCAGAAGGGCATCGGCGACGCCGACCGTCGCGTCATCCAGTCCATCCCCCAGGCGCTCGCCACCACGAGCCGCGTCTGCTCCAGCGTCAACGTCGCCAGCCTGCGCGCCGGTATCAACATGGACGCCGTGCTTATGGCCGCCCAGACCATCATCGATGCCGCTAAACTCACGGCCGACCAGGACTCCGTCGGCGCTTCCAAATTTGTCTGCTTTGCCAATATGGTCGAGGACTCCCCGTTTATGGCGGGCGCCGTCCACGGCGGTGGCGAGGCCGACGCCGTCATCAACGTAGGCGTCTCGGGCCCCGGCGTTATGGCCGCAGCCCTGGAGACGCTGCCCGATTCCGCATCGATGATGGAAGTCGCCGAAAAGATCAAGCAGACCGCCTTTAAGATCACCCGTGCCGGCGAGCTCATGAGCCGCGAGGCCGCCCATCGTCTGGGTGTCGAGAAGGGCATTGTCGACCTGTCGCTGGCTCCCACGCCTGCCATCGGCGACTCCGTCGCGCGCATCCTCGAGATCATCGGCGTGGGCACCTGCGGTGGCCCCGGCACGACCTGCGCGCTCGCCATGCTCAACGATGCCGTCAAGAAGGGCGGCGTCATGGCCAGTTCCAGCGTGGGCGGTCTCTCCGGCGCCTTTATCCCCGTGTCCGAGGACGCCGGCATGATCGCCGCCGTCGAAGCCGGCGCGCTTTCCCTCGAGAAGCTCGAGGCCATGACCTGCGTGTGCTCCGTCGGCCTGGACATGATCGCCATCCCCGGTGACACCCCGGTCGAGACCATCGCCGGCATCATCGCCGACGAGATGGCCATCGGCGTCATCAACAACAAGACCACGGCCGTGCGCGTGATCCCTGCCATCGGCAAGGGCGTGGGCGACTGCGTCGAGTATGGCGGCCTGTTTGGCCGTGCGCCCATCATGCCGGTGAACCCCAACGCCGGCACCGTGCTTGCCCACCGTGGCGGACGCTTCCCGGCGCCGCTGAACTCGCTCAAGAACTAGCTGAGGGGTTCGGGCGAGGAGTCCCGAGGAGGGCAAATATATAAGGTCGCCTGCTCGGACAGTCCTGACTCGCACGGAGAGCACATTAAGTGCTCTCCGGCTCGTGCGGAACTCGCGATCGACCTTATACATTTGCCCTCCCCGGGACTCCTCGCACAACGGGACCTCAGTTGGGTTCTATCCCGTATGGCAGTCGCTTCGCTCCTGCCCGCCTTGGTTGTGAGGGCGGTTTGGCGTTGGAACGGTTCTTTCTGATATATGCTGGTTGCGGCTCTTCTTTTGGGAGGAGTCGCTTTTTTGTTGCTAGGAGGTTGGCCCGTGGCTGATGATTTGATTCGTTCTGAGCTGCTTGCTGCGGATTGGAATGGCGAATGGATGCGCCTGCAAGCTGCTCGGCGACGGGCTGATGATTCTTTTGAGTGGGATAAAAGGGCTCGGCATTTTCGGCCGCTTGAGACTGCTCCGTATGCCCGAGACTTTATGAAGCTGTTGGCGTTAAAGCCTGGTGAATCGGTGCTTGATATGGGGTGTGGGGCTGGGTCGATTGCTATTCCGCTTGCGCAAGACGGACATCCCGTGATTGCCGCTGATTTTTCCCCTGCCATGTTGGGCACGCTTGATGCCGGCATTGAGTACTACGGGCTCGAGGGGCGTATAACGCCGCTTGAGCTTGCTTGGGATGATGATTGGGATTTGGTTGGACCGGTCGCGAAAGCGGTGGATGTTGCCTTTGCCAGTCGCTCTGTCACCACGACCAACCTAAAAGGCGCGCTTGCCAAGCTCGACCGCACGGCTCGCCGGCGTTGTGCTGTCACGATGGTCGCCAACTCCAGCCCGCGCTACGACCTGCACGTGATGAACGCCATCGGCGCCTCGGTTACCTGCAGTAATGGCTTTGTGTACGCCTTCAACATCCTCATTCAGATGGGTGCGTTGCCGCTGGTTACATACTTTGAATCGCCTCGTCGCGATACCTTTAATAGCCTCGAGGCAGGCGTGGCGGACTTTTCCCGCATGCTTGAGCATGGCAACGAGGATAAGGTCGACCGTCTGCGCGACTACATCGCCCAGCACATGATCGAGAATCCCCATGCCGGTGAGCCGGGCTCCAAGGGCGTGCCGCAGGGGCGCTATATGCTCGATCATGTCCGCAAGGTTCGTTGGGCGTTTATTGCATGGGAGCCGGTCTCTGCGCCCAGCTCATAGCCTGTTCGCAGCCCGCACCGCCCACTCACTCGGCATCCGCATTCTTTGCGAACTGGGCAAACGCGCTCCACACCGCGCCGTTCCTGCGCTATCGTGGGACAGTTCACGTAGATTAAGGCCCCGTCGCGGGGCGCCCCATACATAGAAAGCGAGAACCCATGGCACTGACAGGAGCCCAGGTCAAGCAGCTTCGCAGCATGGCCCATCACCTCAACCCCGCCATCATCATCGGCAAGTCCGATATCAACGAGGGCACCGTCGAGCAGACGGTCGCCTACCTGGAGAAGCACGAGCTCGTTAAGTGCTCCGTGCTCGATGGCTCCAGCCTTTCCGCCCGCGAGGCCGCCGAGGAGCTCGCCGAGCGTTGCCACGCCGAGGTCGTCCAGGTCATCGGCCGCAAGTTCTCACTATATCGCGAGTCCTCGCGCAAGGACATCGAGAAGATCAAGCTCGTCTAAGAGCCAATGATCCGGCGATCCAACACATAGCAAGCTTACGGGTGCCCAAGTACTTCGGGCGCCCGTTTTTTATCGCTCGACCAGCACGCGATTGAGCCGCCCCTCCACCAAGCGCTCGTATAGACGCCGCGTCTCGGGCTCGGGCACGCCATTGACCTGCTCCCTCAGGTGGTGCATATGCCCGCTGTACAGCTCGACGATATCGCGCCGCCGCCCCGCCGCACTGTAGACGCGCATGGCGCAGCGCACCATATCCTCACGCGCCGTTTCCTGTCGAAGCCCCGACTCCGCCAGCCAAATCGCCGACTGCAGATCGTTTTCTTCTAGAGCGGCATTTGCTCCCTTAATCATGCAATCGATGTACTTTGACTGCATAATGCGCCGCATGCGCAAAAAGTAGGTGGGATTACAGCCATTGGGAACATACAGCGGTCCGGCATAAAGCTGCTCAATCTTAAGGCACAGCTCAACTAAATGGGGCCCGCTCGCACCCGTGCGATTTCCCAAAACCTCGCGGCTTATCTGGTCAAACAGCCGCACATCGGTCTTAACGTAGTCGCCATTGAGTCCGATGCATTCATTTTGGATGAGCACACATGACTTGCCATCCGGCGTCGGCCCCAAAGCCGACCGCAAGCGCGATATCGTCGAGTACAGGTTGTTGCGGGCGCTATTAAACTCGGCATGGGGCCACAGCTCCATGGCCAGCGTCTCACGATCGACGAGCGCATCCATGCCCAGCGCAAGCCGCTCGGCAAGTGTCGCCGCCTTCTTGCGGCGCCACATTTTGTCCGTGATGGGAAACCCGTCGCGCTCGGCGCGAAACGCACCAAACATGCGAATCTCGATATGGTCGATGGTATCAACGGCTTCAACCTCGCCGGCCTGGAATAGGCGCTCGCCCTCCCCTTCCAAATCGTCGCGCAGCGAGTACCGCGACAGCTCGCGCACGGGAAGCTTCTTGCGTATCCTGGCCGCCGGCTCGCCCAGACAATGCATGGCAAGGCGCGCAAAGAGCCGATACGATGGCTCTAGAATCCCCGCACGATTCATGGACATCCAGGCCGCAAGATCGCTGTCTCGGCCCGCACAGGCCAAATGCAGCGCCACCATCCAGGCCTCCGCTCCACCAACCTGCGTCTGGCTTATATCGAGCAACTCCGCTTCCTCGCGCACCGAAACCATCGAGGTGTTACGCAGATATGCCGCGCGTTCCAGCAGCAATGCGTTATCGCGCATGTACGCAATCGACTCCTCGGCAAGTTTGAGCACTTGGACCGCACGGAACTTTGCATTAACCGGCCGTCCCTCTGCCAGCGACTGCCAGCCTTCTAGCAACAGGCCAAACAGCTGAATCTGGTTGTCGCGCATGCGCACAGCAAAACGATCGAGCTCGTTGAACGCCGCGTCGTCGGTTACCGGCAAGCCGGAAAGGAGCCGCCGTGCCGCCAACACCATGCGCACCCAGATAGCCATCGCCTTAAGCCCGCGTACGTCGAGCGCCTCCCGCACCACCGTCATCTCGTCGTCGCGCTCGTCGGTTCCCGCAAACGACCCGTCAAAGAGCTCCACCAGCATACTATCGGCCCGTATAACAATCCCCGCGATGTCGAGCTCGCAGTCGTAGGCCTTGCTCGTTTTGAGCTGTTGTAGAACGCCGCCGTCATCTCCCCGTTCGGTCAGGCATCGCTTGACCTCGATATGCGCGGACAACATATCGAGTGCGGTATGGGATGTCTCGATTTCTGGCACGGCCAGGTTCGTAGGAAGCCCAAGCCCGTTGTCCCCATAGCAAACAGCCGTCAGCGTCTGGGCCACCCTCCATGAAACGGGGTCTATTTCGCAGGCCGCCCGTTCGCCCCCGCGCTCGATGACCGATGCCATATAGCGAGCGAGCTTTGTATTGGACACGCTGACCGCTGCCAGATATACGCCAAGCGCTTCGGCAGGCGTTGGCTCTGGAGCCGGATCGTCGGCATCGATCGTGCTCAGCGCCGCTCGGCAGATATCGGCCCCGTGCCCCGTCAGAGCCAGATCGACCCCATACTGCCCAGCAAGTTCAAGGACCGCTTCACGGTCCAGAAAGGCGTCCGCCAGGCCCATCGCCGCATCGCATCGGCCCGCCTTAAGTAAAATCCGGGCCGCCCTCGGAACAAGTTCGGGGCGAACCTCGGCCACCAACTTACGCAAGCGCAAGCGTCCGTTATCCTCCGTGCCCAGACACGTAAAACTCCGCTCGGCGGGATCCAAGCCAAAGATCGGGTAGTCGCGTACAAAGTAGGACTGGTCGACCATCGACAGCCTCACCCTACAGGCCTCGAGTTCTGCGATATTGCCCTCGCCCATCAAAACCATGAGACATGCCACGCAAAACAGCGCATTATTGTCGAGTGAAGCCAGATCGGCAAGTGCCGCGCCATACACGTTGACAATCTCGTTTTCGAGCAGGCCGGCTACGTCGCCTTGGCCATACAGACCTGTCTGCAATGCCGAAACGAGCTCGGGCACGCCCTGCGTGAGCTGATAAAAGTCGAGCGATGTGCTGATCGAAAACGCCGATGCCCACGCCGAATACTCATAGGCATGCACCTTGAGCATCTGCGCATTGATCTTAACCGAATCGCCCAGCCCATGAATCAGCTGACGATTTGAAGGACGGCAGGAGATAAAGACCCCTACCCCCATAGCGCGCAGGCCGCGAATCCTGTCGATGAGGTCTTCGGTATCGTGCTGATCGAGGTTTGGCACATTATCAATCGCGATAAGGGAGTGCGGTTTGTCTTTGAGTTCTTCGGTAACCACCTCGAGCTGCATAAACACCTCGCGCCCAATAGCGCGATCGGCCTCGATAATCCGCACGGGGCCTCGCGTCGGGTCGCATTTAACCTCATGGGTGTACTGCAGCAGCACCGAGGTCTTCCCAAACCCGTCGGGCGCATAAAGCACCACGATGCCGGCCTTTCGGCCCTTGGTGATAAGCTCATTCATCAAGCGTTCGCGTCGCACCATATAGCCTCCACCCAGCGGCATCAGCTCGAGGTCGTCTATACCGCTCAAATCGTTTACCATGCCCGCTCCTCAACTCGACCGTATGGACACTGTAGCCGCAAGACCATACAAGCCGCGCTATGAATAGAGCGACCTTGTGTTTTAGGTTGTCTTTTGGTACGCAAGCGGCAAGTTTTTGTACAGCGAGGGCCGATTGTTATTAATCCCCCGACTAATCGGTCTTTAAGCAGGTAAATGAGCTTGTCAGCTTGTCCCATCTAAGCGGCAGTGTAACGCAGATGAACAAGGTTCAGCCATGTCATTCAACTCGCCTAGCACCCGCTACCGTCTACGACCTTCTAGTGGCATTTTTGCATAGAATCTGGTATAGAATGAATCAATCTGTTGGACATCCGGCATTCGTCAAGCTTGCGGCAAGTTTTTGGTCAAATGGGCGGAAAGGGATAGCAAAAAGGCCCCCGCAAAGCGGAGGCCTTAGGCAAGGCTATGTCGAGCTGCAGGATTCGCGTTACTCGCAGAGCGAAAGGGCGGCCTCGTCGGCAACGACAACGCAGTTGGTGTGCAGCTGCAGGATCGAAGCCGGGCACTCGGGCGTAACCGGACCATAGCACATGTCATGCACAGCCTGAGCCTTGGCCTCGCCGTTGGCGACGACCAGGATCATGCGGGCATACATGATGGTCTGGGTACCCATGGTGTAGGCCTGACGGGGAACATCGTCGATGCTGTCGAACAGGCGGCTGTTGGCCTGAATGGTGCTCTCGGTGAGGTCGACGCAGTGCGTGCCCTTGGAGAAGTGGTCATCGGGCTCGTTGAAGCCGATGTGGCCGTTGTTGCCAATGCCGAGCAGCTGCAGATCCGGGTAACCGGCGGCGGCGACAATCTTGTCGTACTCAGAGCAGGCAGCGGCGGCGTCGGGGTTGGAGCCATCGGGCACATGCGTGTTGTTCAGGTCGATGTTGATGTGATCGAAGAAGTTCTCGCGCATGAAGTAGTGATAGCTCTGGGGATCGTTGTGCGAAAGGCCGCGATACTCGTCCAGGTTGTAGGTGCTGACCTCGGCAAAGTCGACGTCGCCCTTCTCGTACCAAGCAGCGAGCTGCTTGTAGGCACCGATCGGGGTGGAGCCGGTGGCAAGACCCAGCACACAGTCGGGCTTGAGGATAACCTGGGCCGAGATGATATTAGCGGCCTTGCGGCTCATATCCTCGTAGTCTTTAGCTTTAATGATCTTCATTACGCGTCCTTTCTCGTACAAGAGAGGCAAGGCTCCCTTACAAGCACTTGCCCGCGGCCCGCGTCGGCCGCAACCAACGTGTGCGGCCACCAGGGCGAGGTCGCGTAATGTATGTGTCTCGTGTCTAGCCGCGTCGAGGCCCCTGCCCGTCCACGGTGACCCGAAGCTGTTTAGCCTCGGACGTTTCCCATCTTGCCACGGAGGGCGTCCTCTTTCAAGGGCGCCCTCCGTAAACGTGTTTGAATTGTAGGCTAATGGCCACGTGCACTTGCTAGCGCTCGCGAGCAACGATGAGCTGGTCCATCTCTGCGACATGCACACCAACGGAGCCCTTGATACTCGAGAACTCAACGGAGTTGCATACCAAGATGGGAACCGTCACATCGTAGCCCTCGGCAGCAATTGCCTCGCGATCGAACTCAATGAGTACATCGCCCTTATGGACGATGTCACCCACTTGCGCATGTACGGTAAAGTGCTTGCCCTCGAGCTGAACAGTGTCCAAACCAACGTGGATGAGCACGTCCAAGCCATCGACCGTGTTAAGCGCAACAGCGTGTCCCGTGGGAAAAATGGCCTCGACCTTGGCATCAGCCGGTGCAATCACACGCGTTCCGGTGGGCCGAATCGCCACACCCTGGCCCAAAAGGCCGGTGGCAAACGTCTGGTCGTTTACCTCGGAAAGCGGAATGACGTCGCCCGAGATGGGAGCATCCAGCGTAAGGACTCGACCACGCATACCAAAAGACCTTAGGACTTTAGTGAACATGCTCCCCCTCGGACATACCGATCAATCAAAATAACCTTAACAGTTTACCACTTGGCAACGGTTTTTGACCATTAGGGAAGTTCGCGCTTGACAACCTCGACGATGTCGTCGACAACGCGCTGGGTCAACTCATGCGTCTCGGCCTCGGCCATCACGCGGACCAGCGGCTCGGTACCGCTCGGGCGCACCAGAATGCGGCCACGGCCGTCAAGCTCCTTCTCGGCAGCAGCGACAGCATCCCAGATGGGCTGGCAATCGTCCAGACCAGCCTTGTTGTCGGAATGCACGTTGACGAGTACCTGCGGGTACTTCTTCATGATACCGGCAAGATCGGTGAGGGTGCGACCGGTGCGCTTGAGCACGGCCAGCAGCTGCAGAGCCGTCACCAGGCCGTCACCGGTGGTGTTGTGCTCCAGGAAGATGATGTGGCCGGACTGTTCGCCGCCGATGACGGCGCCGTCCGCGAGCATGCGCTCCAGAACGTAGCGGTCGCCCACGGCGGTCTGGACCATCTCGAAGCCCTGCTCCTTCATAGCGATGGAGAAGCCCAGGTTGCACATGACGGTCGAAACGATCTCGGAGTTGGCGAGCTTGCCGCGAGCGGCGAGGTCAGAACCGCAGATAGCCAGGATGTAGTCACCGTCGATCTCATTGCCCTCGCTGTCCACGAACAGTACGCGGTCGGCGTCGCCGTCGTGGGCCAGGCCGATGTCGGCATGGGTGCGCAGCACGAGCTCGCGCAGGGGCTCAAGATGGGTGGAGCCGCACTCAACGTTGATGTCGGTGCCGCAGTAATCGGTGTTGATGGCATGGACCGTGGCACCCAGGCGCTGCAGCGCGGCGGGCGTAGTCTGGCAGGAAGCACCGTGACCGCAGTCGACGGCAACGACCAGGCCGTCGAGCCTCAGGCCATCAAGCGTATCGATGGCGTGGTCGACGTATGCCTTGCGAGCGTCCTTCATCTTGATAATGTGGCCCACGCCGGCACCGGTCGGCAGCGTGTCGGCAGCCATGGCTTCCTCGGACATGACCCAGGCGCTGATCTCTTCCTCGACAGCATCGGGAAGCTTCATGCCCTTGCGGCTAAAGAACTTGATGCCGTTGAACTCCGGCGGATTATGCGAAGCGGAGATGACGATGCCGCCATCGAGCTCGTTTTGAACAGTGAGCAGCGCCACAGCAGGCGTGGGGATGACGCCACAGCAATGCGGACGGCCGCCCTCGGCCATGATGCCGGCGGTCAGAGCGCTCTCGAGCATGGTGCCCGAAAGGCGCGTGTCACGGCCGATGCAGATATCCGGACCAAGAAACTTGGTCGCCGCGCGACCCAGGCGAAACGCGAGGTCGCACGAGAGGTCGGCGTTGGCGACGCCACGGACGCCGTCGGTACCGAAGATGTTCTGGGGCATAGGATCGCTCCTTCCCAAGTGGGCAAAACGCAGTCGCCCACCCTAGTCGAAAAAGAAAAGCGGGACCCGCCGAGCAATCGGCAGGCCCCGCTTGTACATTGTATCTCGTAAGGAGATAAAACCTTAGCGCTTGGAGAACTGGGGAGCGCGGCGGGCCTTCTTGAGGCCGTACTTCTTGCGCTCGACCACGCGAGCATCGCGCGTAAGGAAACCGGCCTTCTTGAGGTCAGCACGGTAATCGCCAGCGTTCAGAAGAGCACGAGCGATGCCCAGGCGCAGAGCGCCGGACTGACCGGAGATGCCGCCGCCATCGCACAAAGCGATAACGTCGAACTGACCGGCGGTGTCGGTCACCTTGAAGGGAGCAAGGGCGTTCTCAACGAGCTGATGACGGCCGAAATACTGCTCGGCATCACGCTTGTTGATGGTCACCTTGCCGGTGCCGGGGACGAGACGGACGCGGGCGACGGCGTTCTTACGACGGCCGGTACCCTGGTAGACAACGGTGTTCTCAGCCATCTTTAAGCCTCCAGCTCAATCTTCGTGGGGTTCTGGGCAGCGTGCGGATGCTCGGCACCAGCGTAGACCTTAAGCTTGGTCATCTGGGCACGGCCGAGGGTGGTCTTGGGCAGCATGCCGCGAACGGCGCGCTCGATGACCTTCTCCGGGTGCTTCTCCATAGCCTGGCGGAAGCTCTCAGCCTTGAGGCCGCCGTTGTAGCCGCTGTGGCGATAATAGGTCTTCGTGTCGGCCTTGTTACCGGTAAGCTGGACCTTATCGGCGTTGATGACGACAACGAAGTCGCCGCAGTCGCTGTTGGGCGTGAACTGGGGCTTGTTCTTACCGCGCAGGATCATTGCGATCTGGGTGGCAAGACGGCCCAGGACAGCACCATCGGCGTCGACGAGAACCCAGTTGCGCTGGACCTCGCCCTGCTTGGCGTAGTGAGTCGATTTCGAAATCACTTAGACTCCTCCATGTACAGTACGTGTTGTTACAGAGATTCACGGGGCTCTGCAAGTAACCCGTCCATATTACCCCGCTCGCCGTACGAGTCAACAGGTATTTTGGCTCCGACCAGAGTTTCTGCACATGTCATCCACGAGCCGTGATTTTCCAGCTCTTTAGCTGTTGTCATTTTTTGAGGGTTCGCCGTCGCTAGCGCTCAACGAACTCTTGGATTTCCGCGAGCAGGCGCTTTGCCTCCTGGCGGCCCTGGATATACAGGTCCAGAAGCTTTGCCGGATCGTGCTCAACATGGCCGACCTCGACCGGCTTTTGCGGAGCGACGACCAACGCACGGCCCTCGCGCTCATACTTCCACAGGTGCATGCGCTGGATGTTGTAACGGTCGTGGCGCGTCTCGATAGCCTCGAGCAGATAGGGGTAGTCGGCATAGCGGGCGCGCGCGGCCGGCAAAAACTCGTAGGGCTTTTTCTCGTACGAGCGGTCCTGCGTGACGATGACGACCGCACGGTCGAAGCCCGCCTCCTCCAGCACATGCTCGATAGGAACCGAATCGGCCACGCCGCCGTCGACGTATTTGTGCCCGTCTATCTCGACCGGCGGTGTCACCAGCGGCAACGAGGTCGATGCGCGCACAGCGTCGAGGTCGAGCACGGCGCTTTTGACCGGGAGGTACGTGGCGGTTCCAAAGAGCATGTCCGTCGCGACGGCGTACATCTCGATGGGGCTCGCATCGAACGTCTCGTTGTCAAAGGGGTCCAGGCGGTCCTGGACATCGTTGAAGATAAAATCGTAGCCGACGATAGAGCCCGTGGCCGCAAACGACGCGGCGCCCATGAAGCGGTTGTCGTTACAGAAAGCCAGGTTGATGCGGTTGGCACGGCCGATCTGGTGCGATTTGTAGTTCACGCCGTTGAGGGCGCCGGCCGATACACCGTAGACAGCCGGAATCTCGACGCCAGCCTCCATGAGAACGTCGAGCACGCCTGCGGTAAATTGCCCGCGAAAGCTACCGCCCTCCAGGACGAGCGCGACCTTGCCGGCGTTCTTTGCCTTATCTTCTGCAGTCATGTTGACCTCCTGCGATTGCGTTTTGGCTTTCTTCTACCCAGTTTTGGGATGGCGAGAGCGCAGGTTTTTTGAGGCGGCAAGTGAAGCGGAAAGTGTGTCCCAGTTTGAGGCGAGATTCCGGGATGCGCTTTCCGCTTGGACCGCCGCTGGGAAAGCGCGTCCCGTTCTGAGCGCGGATTCCGGGATGAACTTTCCGCTAGCCATTCATTTGGAAACTGCATCCCATTCCGAACGAGGATTCCGGGATGTACTTTCCGCTTGAGCTGCCATTGGGAAAGCATATCCCACTCTACGGCTCGATTCCGGGTCGCAGTTTCCGCTTGAGGCATCATCCGGAAACTACATCCCGGTCTGAGCGCGGATTCCGGGATGGACTTTCCGCCTGGGCCGCCATTGGGAAAGCGTGTCCCGGTCTGCGTTGCCAAGGCGTTTTCTTTACGGCCGCGCCCTGCATAGAGTTCGATTCTCCGCGGTTTGGGGAATCCGTTGATGGGTTGAGGCCGGGGCAAGACGCCCGATCGGCATCGCATCTATATCTAGCTGGGGCATTGCGCGGAGAATCCGCGTATTTGCTTCGCAAATCCGCACCGGCTTCGGCCGCCTGCCGGCGTCCTCACCCGCGGGCTAAAAACGCTCACGCCCTGCACAGAGTTCGATTCTCCGCGGTGCGGACTAGAAATAAAAAGGCAGGTAGATACGAATATCTACCTGCCTGTTACTTCTGGTGGAGGCGCGGAGAATCGAACTCCGGTCCGCGAAAGCCCCCTGATTGGCATCTCCAAGCTCAGTCGCTGGTTTAGTCTCGGACGCTTTGCGCGCAGCGACACGCTCGCGGCGTCCTAACCGGTTCGGTCTTAGCCTGCGCCATACCGATTACGTGCGCAGGAGCATTCCCCTAAAATGACGTCGCACCGGTGGCGGGGAAATCACCGGGTTGACGCGCCGCTATAAATTAAGCAGCGAGAGCCATAGGCTCAAAAGAAGAGTTGTTGTCAATTCAATTTGACGGTACCCCTGTTTAACGAGGCGAGGAGACCTCGGCTTGCTTCCTCTCTCAGAGCTATCGTGTCGAAACCAGTCGCCCCCGAATGTCGGGAAAGTCTGGATGGCATTGGGCACGAGCACCCAACACCCGTCGACTTTTCAAGGAACATGCGGGGCGAGCCCCGCTTGTGGAGTGTTATCTTACCACGTTCTGAAAGCGGACAGCTGTTCTATGCACGAGCTGTGAAGACCCCAATGTGCGCCGCACTTCGCACTTTTGCTACCGATCGCGTCACGTATATTTTCGCCAAGCAAAATTGACCCGTCGAAAGGACCGCCATGGATACCAAGCAGCAACTCGTCAATGCCCTCGCAGGCCTGGGCTCAACCATTACCGAAGCTATGGATGTCATCGAAGGCTTTGTCCCCTGCGGACATCCCGCCCTCACGGTATCGAACGCACTCGTCGCGCTGGACGCCGACGATGATGCAGCTCTCGCCCAGCAGCTTGAGACCGTCGAGGGCTTTATCGACCACGTGAGTGAGAACCGCGGCGTGGCCGCCTACCACGGCATCGAGGTAGAGCTCGCAGGTCCCAAGGCCGATCTGCTCGCAGCAATCCGCGAGGTAGGTACCCTTATGCAGACCGCAGGCGTCAAGAACACCCAGGTCAACGAGTGGGTCTACCGTAGTCTGGCAGCAGTCGACAGCTCCGATGAAAAGGCAGCCGAGCAGCTCGCAGAAAGTCCCACCATCAAGGCCGAGCTTTTGTAAATAGCAGGCGCGGGCCCCTTGGCGCATCGTCGTCCAAGAGGCCCGCAAACAGTTCGCGTCAACCGATAGCCGCGCCGCCGCGTTCGGCCAAAGTCAGAATCGGCATCATTTGGCGCGGGGTCTTTGCTGCAAGATCGGCATGTTCGAGCAGTTTGCGATCGCTAGTCACCAAGTAATCGACCTGCGCGCGCTTGCATGCGGCAAGCACCAAGTTGTCCTCGTAATCGCGATGGAGCGCTAAGTATTTGTCGGCCAGCCAAAGGTCCGACGCATCTGCACCCACGGCCGTGGCGTTTTCGGTCATGTTCCGAACAAACGCCAACGCCGCATCGCCAATTGCGCGGGCAGATGCCTCGTCGAGCGCTCCCCCGCTGGCAAGAACGCTACGCTTCAGCTCGTGTTGGACAACGTACAGCACGTCCTTAGCGATATGCACCGGGAAGAACAGCAACGCCCCCGCCTCCGTCGCCTGCCCAATAAACGCACGCGCGGCAAGCGACTCGGCATGGTCGACGCAAAACGAATCGACCCATACGTTGGCGTCTACCATTATTTTGAGGGGAGCCCCACTCACTGGATCATCCCCTTTTGGCGATAGCGCTCGTCCATGGCTTCGGAATAGATTGTGTCCCAACCGCGATCGTCGGATACGGGCGACGCAGCGATGCCCAAGTCTGCATAGAGCCGGTCTGCCGCTGCCCACGACGCGGCGAACGGAGTATCGGGCGCGACGGTCTGCTGCCGGTCGTCGACGGCCGCAAGCACTTCCTCGCACTGCCCGCCACCCTGCGCGACCTTGGCCACCACCTTTTTGATGAGCTCGGACAGCGACCCGCCCGAAAGCCGCAGCGCCTCCTCGGCACGGTTCTTGACCTGGCGATCCACGCGAACGTTCACCTGCGCCATGCCGCTAACAGCACCCACGTCGATCTCGCTCCCTTCAATTGCTAGCCCTGCTAGCAACACTATATAGAGAAGCTAGCACATGGTCAAATGCAAAAGGCCTGCGCCCGGACGACACCGATGCCGTCTGGGCGCAGGCCAGATAACGTGCGCGAACACGTCTGCTAGCGCAGGTAAGCCTTTGCGTTGCCCAGGCTGTAGGCGATCGTCGAGCCGTTATGCAGCAGTGACGACGTCTGCGGAGTAATCATGCCGGTAATACCCAATGCCAACAGCGCCGAGTTGGTGAGCATCACCTTGGAATATGAACTCGTCAGACGGTCGATAAGCCCCTGACTCATACGGCGCAGACGCACGATTGCGGCCAGATCCGTATCGGTCAGGATGATATCGGCGACCTCCTTGGCGATGTCGCTTCCGCCGCCCATTGCCAGCCCCACGTCGGCCAAACCGAGCGCCGGCGAATCGTTGACGCCGTCGCCCACCATGGCAACGTGGCGCCCCTCGCCCTTAATGCGCTCAACATACGCGTACTTGTCCTCGGGCAGCAGCTCGGCCTTAAACTCGTCGACACCTGCCTCGCGAGCAATGCGCTCGGCCGTGCGCTCGGAGTCGCCCGTAAGCATGACCACGTGCTTAACGCCCAACGCGTGCAAGTCGGCGATGGCCTCACGGACCCCGGCCTTGAGCGGATCCTCGATACCGAGCACGCCGACGACCTTGCCATCGACCGCCAGGTACAGCGGCGACAGGCCCTGCATCTGGGACTCAATGCGTTCCTTGATGTCGGAATCGAGCTGCGCGCCCTCGTCCTCAAATACAAAGTGCGCGGAACCGATGATAGCGCGACGCCCTTCGATGGACGAGGCAATGCCGTGCGCCACGATGTACTCGACGGCGGCGTGGCGCTCGCGATGCTCGAGCCCGCGCTCACGTGCCGCATTGACCACGGCGCGCGCCACCGGATGCGGAAAATGCTCCTCCAGGCAAGCGGAAAGGCGCAGGACCTCGTCCTCGCTCCAGCCATCGGTGGTGAGTACGCAGGCAAGACGCGGCTGCGCCTCGGTGAGCGTACCGGTCTTATCAAACACAATGGTGTCGGCCTTGGCAAACGACTCAAAGTACTTCGCGCCCTTGACCATTACGCCCATCTTGGCGGCGTCGCTCATGGCAGTCATGACGGCGACGGAACCCGTGAGCTTGAGTGCGCACGAGTAGTCGACCATCAGCGCCGCCGAGGTCTTGATGAGGCTGCGGGTGGTAAGCGCAACCAGGCCCGCGAGCAGGAAGTTCCACGGGACGATCTTGTTGGCAAGGTCCTCCATATGCGACTGGCCCTCGGACTTGAGCGAGTCGGCCGTCTGCACGAGCGAGACGATTGAGCGCAGCTTGGTCTGTGCCGTGTTGGCGCGCACGCGCACCAAGATGCTGCCGTCTTCCACGACGGTGCCGGCGAATACGTCGTCGCCTGCGCTGCGCTCGACGGCCAGCGGCTCGCCGGTCAGGGTCGCCTGGTTGACCATGGCGCTCCCCTGCTCAACCACGCCGTCGATGCAGATGGACATGCCAGTGCGCACAGCGACCAGATCGCCGGGCTCGAGCTCGGTCGCGGCAACACCCACTTCGGTGTCGCCGACAACCTTTTGCGCCTTGTCGGGCACATCGAGCAGCGAGTTGATGAGCTCGTTTTCGCTCATGGCGCGGGTGTAGTCCTCGAGCAGCTCGCCCACGTTGAGCAGGAACATCGTCTGGCCCGCGGTGTCGACATCACGCTTGACGAACGAAATGCCGATGGCCGAAGCGTCGAGCACGGGAACGGTCAGGCGCGGCTGCGCCAGCTCATGAAGGGCAGCGCGCAAAAATGCCATGTAACCGGCCACGACAAACACCGCGCGCAGAGGCGTCGGCAAGAACCAACGACGTGCGTAATGGGCACCGACGAGTGTCGCCAGGTCCATAACGAGTTTATGCTTGCGCGGCTCGAGTTGCATCACGTAGCCCGACTTGGCATCGGCGATAGCTTGAGCATCGAGTGCGCCCAGGGCGTCGAGCACGCTCGCACGACATCGCTCGTCATATTCGAGCGCCATCTGGCCAATACGGCCGTAGACGCGCACCTTGTGCACGCCGTCGATATCGCCGCTGAGCTTAAGAAGTGCATCGAGATCGCTCTCTGGCACAGGACCCGCCAATTGAAGACGGGTCCTGCCGGGGATCTCGCTAATAATCGAGAATCTCATAGTTTGTGCCTGGGAGCGCTACTCGGCTGCCTCGTCAGCAGCGGCCTCGCTCTGGGTGATGTAGGCAGCCTCGGCAACCATGTCATCGACATTGGCCTTGGCCTGCTCGACCATGTCCTGGTAGCAGTTCTTGACGCGCATACCGCACGCGATGCCCTGCACGCAGGCGTTCTTTACCGGAGCGCTGGTGAGCAGCTTGATGCCGGCCGTACCAAGCAGAAAACCGCCACCGACAAGCAGGGTGTTAAACGTCGACTTCTTCATGTTGCTTCTCCCTTTTGCCGCACAAGCGCGGCATGGTGCCTTAGCACCCGAGTTCATTAGTTTGCTCGAGCACGCTTTTGAAAATAGTTTAGTATAACTATTTGGTCAACAATGGCTAACTTTTTGGAAACTATGGGGATGAACTCAATGTGACAAAGGGATTGTCCCTTTGTCACATTCCTATAGCCGCCAGGCAGCCGCTTCCTTTTGCAGCGCAACCATGCGGGCGAATTCTCCACCTGCCGCCTTGAGCTGTGCCGGAGTGCCCTGCTCGGCAACCACACCATCCTTGAGCACAACGATTTTGTCGGCATTTTCCACCGTACGCATACGGTGGGCAATAACGATAACCGTCTTACCTGCAAGCAGACGGGAGAGCGCCTGCTGCACCACGGTCTCGTTCTCCACATCCAAGCTTGCCGTCGCCTCGTCCAACAGCACGATGGGCGCGTCCTTAAGCAGCGCACGGGCGATGGAGATGCGCTGGCGCTCGCCGCCGGAGAGCTTGGAGCCGTTCTCGCCGATCATGGTGTCGTAGCCCTGCGGCATACGACTCACGAACTCATCGCAGTTGGCGGCATGTGCGGCAGCCAAGACTTCCTCATCGGTGGCGTCACGACGCCCGAGGCGGATGTTTCCCATCACTGTGTCGTCAAAGAGCAGTACGTCTTGGAACACAATGGCGTAGTCGCGCAGGAGTACCTCGGGATCGACGCTCGCAACATCCACGCCACCCACGGTAACCTTGCCCGCGGTGGCATCCCAAAAGCGTGCGGCCAGGCGGCTCACCGTAGACTTACCGGAACCCGAAGGACCGACCAGCGCCGTAACTTCGCCTTCCTTGGCGGTAAAGCTCACATCGGTAAGAACTTTCTCGCCGGCGCGCCCGTCCTCGCCCGCACCATAGCCAAATGCCACGTGATCGAACACCACATCGTGGCCCGCGGGCTCAAATTTCTCGCTGCCCCGCGCCACAGGCTCTTCCATGATGGAACGCATGCGCTTGGCAGACGACTCGGCGACAAACAGCTCGGACATTAACATTAACGCCTGGTCAAACGGCGCATAGATACGGCTCACCATAAGCAGGAAGGCAAACATCACCAAAAAGTCGACCTGCCCGGAGGCGACCATCGCAGCACCCGTGACCAGCGTAGTGGCAATGCCCAGACGCAGGATGGCAAAGGCGGAGTTGACCAAAAGCCCGTTAGCGAGCTCGCCCTTGGTGGTCTCGCGCTCCTCGGCATCGATCACAACGTTGAGTCCCTCAAGATAATGGGCCTCTTGGTTGGTGGCGCGGATCTCGCGAACGCAGTCGAGCGTCTCTTGAATCGCCTCGGTAACCTTGACCTTCTCGGCGCGCACGCGATCGAACACCGGAGTCATGGGGCCGCGTGTTAGATACAGCACGGCAAAGGCCACGGGAACGCTCCAAAACGCCGCGATCGCCAGCTGCCAGCAAAAGAACAGCGACGCCACGAACACAATGGCGCTTGCGATGATGGCACCCCAAAGCTCTCCCAGCACGTGGCTGTAGGCGTGCTCCATGGCCTGGACGTCACCCATGATGGTCTCGGTTAAATCGGCCAGATCACGACGACCAAAAAACGACAGCGGCAGTTTGCGCAAGCGCTCGGCAATCTCCATACGCTGCTTGCCGCACTCCTCGTAAAAGATGCAGTAGGTGTAGTAATACTGCTGCCAGTTAGAAGCGAAGAGCAACACAAAAAAGACCAGGAGGCCGCCCACGATCGGCAGGGCATCCGGCAGGTCAGCCCCGCTGGCGAGGTGTTCGACAAAACCGGCCATAACCAGGAATAAAAAGCCCATGCCGGCCATGGTAATAAGATTGGTGAGCGTGGTCCAGAAAATGCCGCGTTTTACGCCGGCGACGCCTTTATCGGATAGGAAATACTTCTTTTGGAATGAGGCGAACATTTAGGCCTCGCCTCCCTTCGTGACGGCGGCATCCGCGGTCGCTGCAGTGATTTTCCAGCTCGCGGCCTGTTCGTATTCGGCCCACATCTTGGCATACAGGCCATTTTGGGACAGCAACTCGGCATGGGTACCCGACTCCTGCACGCTGCCCTGGTTGAGCACCACGATTTGGTCTGCGCCCACCACGGTCGAAAGCCGGTGCGCAATCATAATGACCGTGCGACCCGCCGCCAGCTTGCTAAAGGCGCGCTGAATGAGCGCCTCGTTCTCGGGATCGGCAAACGCCGTGGCCTCATCGAGCACCACGATAGGCGCGTCTTTAAGGATCGCGCGGGCGAGGGCCACGCGCTGGACCTCGCCGCCCGAAAGATATGCTCCGCCGGCACCGAGCATGGTATTGATGCCCTGCGGGAGCTTGGCCACAATGTCGTCGCACTGAGCTGCGGAGAGGGCCGCACGCACTTCGTCGTCAGTGGCCGTAGGCTTGGAGGCGCGCACGTTATCGGCAAGTGTTTGCCGGAACAGCTGGTTGGTCTGGAACACGAAGGCGACCTGGTCCATAAGCTCGTGCGGATCCATATCGCGAACGTCCACACCGCCTACGAGCACTCGACCCGAGGAAACATCCCAAAAACGCGGGATCAGGCTTGCGCAGGTTGACTTACCGCCACCCGAGGGACCCACCAGGGCGAGGGTGCTACCAGCGGAAACGCTAAAACTCACATGGCTGACAGCAGGTGCTTCGGCACCCTCGTACGTAAAGCTCACGTCCTCAAATCGCACGTCGCCGCCGGCAGGGTGCTTGGGTTGGGCGGGCACGGAGAGCTGCTTGGAATCCATGACGCTTCGAATGCGAGCCAGCGAATCAGCACTCATCTGAGAGGCCTCGCCCACAAACATGAGCTTGGTCATGGCCGTCGGCACCACGGCCGAAAATATCGCGTAAAACGTGAAGTTGACCATAAAATGCGCGAAGTCCGTCTCACCCGGTGCCAACAGCAACGCCACGGGCAACAGGAATGCCACAAGACCATTGAGCGCGGTAAGGTTGAGTACCTGCGGACCTCGGCAGAACGTGCCCGAATAGTTTTGTGCCATGTCGGCGTATTCGGCGATCGCATCGTGGAAGGCCTTAAAGGAGTAGACCGTCTGCTGAAACACCTTGACCACGGGGATGCCGCGTACGTATTCGGTGCCGGTCTTGTTCATCTTGACCAGCGCTCCCATGTAGGCCTTCATAAACTCGCCGCCCTTGCCGCCCATCATGGTGGCCATGGCGCCAAACGAAACGACGACCGAGATAAGGCATGCCGCCCCCAAGCGCCAATCGAGGGCGAAAAGCAGCACGAGCAAGCCTGCGACCATGGCAGTGGCGCCGGCGATATCGGGCAGCATGTGCGCGAGCAGGGTCTCGGTGGAGGCGGCGCATCCGTCTACAATACGGCGCAGCTCACCGGTGGCGTGCGTGTCAAAGTAGCCAAGCGGCAGCTTAAGCAGGTGCTCGCTCGTAGTCTTGCGGATATTGGACGCGCAGCGAAACGCAGACAGGTGCGTACACATGAGCCCCACGAAATAAGCTACGATGCTTGCCAGCGCAAACCCCACAGCCCACCAGCCATACGTCGCGATGTTGCAGGCTTCGCTCCAGTTAGGTGCCACGGCGATCAGATCGCGCGCGACAAGCCAAATGCACACGTACGGGCCAAAGCTCAGCAGCTGCGAGAGCGCCGAGAGCGCCATGCCCAAATACGTTAGGAATTTGCGGTCACCGGCATACGCGAGCAACTCGCCGATACCGCCGCCTTCCCTTTTTGATCCCTTTGCCATGAGATTCCTTTCTAACGGCTTGAGAGTTAACCGTACTCAACTTATCATTGATATGTTAGCCAGGGCACACAATCGAGCCAGGCGTGGACGTTTCTGCAAAGGAAGGGGACGCTTTTGAAAATGCATCGGGCCGCGACCGACATAACCGAGCTCTATGCACCGCAGTTTGAGCAGTTTGGCCTGGAGCTTTCCGGCAAGGGCGCCGTCTTTACCGGCGAGGTGGCAAACGACCGGGCGCACGGCCGCGCATGGATCATGCCTCTCTCCCCTGCCTGCATCGTCATGGAGCATTTCATCACCCCGACGCACGATATGTACCTGGCCGAATACACACCCGAGCCATACGCCTGCGTGAGCGAGGTCAGCGCGCCCACACTTACATGCATGCCCGAGGCTGGCATAACGCCCGCGAACCTTAAACCATTGCATGGACCGTGGCCAAACAATGCCGTTTGCAGCTTTATCCAAGATAGCTGTGGCGAGGAATTAAGCCCATTGTTTGCAGGGCAACTCTACCACTCACGCTCGGTGCTCTTTTTGCCTGGATATTTTGACGAACTGGAGCACCGCTATCCCACCGAGTTCGCGGGGATCTTTGAGGCGTTTGCCGAGCCATGGCACGAGGAGGCGACGTCTGCCATCTGCCACACGCTGCGCCGGATTAACGAGGACCGCGCCCGCACCGTAGGCGGACACGTCTATATGCAGGGCATCGTGGAGACCATGGTCGCGGAGCTCGCCTGTTCGCGCGCGGCCCACAAGCAGGCTCGGCAGGCGGCAGACACACGCGTTAGCATAACCATTGCCGAAGAAGCAACGGCAATGATTGAGCGCGCGCTCGACAAAGGCAAACGTGTGGGTATCAACGAGGTGGCCGAGAGGCTCTACACAAGCCGCTCCAAACTATGCGCCACTTTTAAGGCCCAAACCGGCGAGTCCCTGGGCGCCTACATACGAAGGCGTCGCATGGAGCGGGCGCAGGACCTTTTGGCAGATAGCTCGCTTACGATAGCGCAAGTGGCAGAGCGTCTAGGCTACCCTCAGCAAGCCGCCTTCGCCCAAGCCTTCAAACAATACACCGGCACCACCCCCACCACCTGGCGCTCCCAACATATATAAAGAATGAGGGCGCCATCGGCGCCCTCATTCACTCTATTCCATTCAGCCCTACCTGACCCGAACGGCCGAGTCGTTGCAGAATCCGGGAGCCCCGGCAGGGCGGGTGCTTGCTCAAAATGAGTTCCGCACGCAAAGAAGGCCACTTAATGTGGCCTTCGTCTTGCGCAGGACTGTTCGAAATTTTGAGGAAGCACCCGCCCTGCCGGGGCTCCCGGGTTCCCGTTTACGAGAGCGACGTTCTCAGCAACTCGTTGAAGAGCTTCGGGTTGCCCTTGCCGCGGCTCGCCTTCATGCACTGGCCCACCAAAAAGCCGATGACCTTCTGGTTGCCGTCGCGGTACTGCTGCGCCTGCTCGGCACAGTTCGCCAGCACCTCGTCCACGATCGGCTGCAGCGCGCCGGCATCGCTCACCTGACGCATGCCGCGCTCGTCGACGATCTTGTTGGGATCGTCGCCAGTCTGGGCCATGGCCTCAAAGACCTCGTGCGCTTGGTTGGAGCTGATGGCATCGGTCGCGAGCAACTTGGCAAGCGCCGCCACCTGAGCCGGCGCGATGCCGGACTCGGCGAGCGACACGCCTGCGCCCTTAAGGTAGGCGATCATCTCGTTCACCAGCAGGTTTGCGACCGTCTGGGCCTCTTTGCCAGCCATACCGGCAGCGGCAGCCTCAAAGAACTCGGCAAACTCCGGGTCGCCGGCGATTTGCTCGGCATCGGCCGCCTTAATGCCAAAGTCGGTCTCAAAACGGGCACGCTTGGCATCGGGCAGCTCGGGGATCTCGCCACGGCAGCGGTCGATGAACTCATCGTCCAGATCGAACGGCGCCAGATCGGGATCGGGGAACAGGCGATAGTCGTCGGCCGTCTCCTTCACACGCATGACCACGGTGCGCTTGCGGGTGGGCTCCCAGTGGCGGGTCTCCTGATAGATGATGCCGCCCTCCTCGAGCACCTCGGCCTGACGGCAAATCTCGTAGGCTAGACCGTCGTGCAGGCTCTTAAACGAGTTGAGGTTCTTGAGCTCGGTCTTGGTGCCCAGCTTGGTCTCGCCGCGGCGGCGCAGCGACACGTTGCCGTCGCAGCGCATGGAGCCCTTCTCCATGGAGCAGTCCGAAATGCCCAGCGTCACAAAGATGCGACGGAGCTTCTCCATAAACAGGCGAGCCTCCTCGGGCGTACGCAAGTCGGGCTCAGTCACGAGCTCAATCAAAGGCGTGCCGCAGCGGTTGTAGTCGACGAGCGACTCGGCCGCGGCGGTAATGCGGCCCTCGGCACCGCCCACGTGCACCATCTTGGCAGCGTCCTCCTCCATGTGGATGCGCAGGATGCGGATGGGCACCGTGTAGGAACCGTCCTCGCGACGCTCGGGCATCTGCAGGCTGGACGCGTCGTAGCTGGCCAGGTGGCCGGCACGCTGGTTGCCCTCGCGCATGGTCGACGTCATGGACGTAGACAGGCCCTCGGCGTTGGCCGAAGCGCTCGCCAGACTCTGGGCCTCGGCCTCGCCAAACGCGCAGTCGGGGCGCTCGGCGGCACCGCGACCGGTCACATCCAGATCCAGGTGACCGTACATGGCAAAGGCGACCGGACCCTGCGTGGTCTGGAAGTTCTTGGCCATATCGGGATAGAAGTAGTGCTTGCGGTAGAACATCGAGTGGCGCTGAATCTCGCAATTGGTGGCGAGACCTGCCTTGACGATGCTCTCGATGGCGCGCTTGTTGGGCACCGGCAGGGCGCCGGGCAGGCCCAGGCACACCGGGCACACGTTGGCGTTGGGCTCGTCATCGTGGCTGAGCTTGCAGTTGCAGAACATCTTGGTATCGAGTGCGGTGAGCTCGGTGTGGATCTCCAGGCCGATCACGGCCTCCCAATCCTGCAGGACCTCGGAAAGCTCCTTCATTACAGCTCGCCTCCCTTCCCGGCAAAATCGGGCGCGACGGAAAGTGCGGGCGCACCCGTGGCGGCATCGGCAAAGCCGCGCTCCAGGGCGCGGGCAAACGTGAGCAGTTGACGGTCCTTAAACGCCGGACCCACCAGCTGGGCAGAAACGGGCAGCTGAGTATCCTCGCCCAGGCCCAGCGGCACCGAGATACCGCCGTTGCCGCAAATGTTGAGCGAAATGGTGTACAGGTCGGAGAGGTACATCTGCGTGGGGTCGCTGATCTCGCCAAACTTAAAGGCCGTGCGCGGCGAGGCGGGCATGAGGATGGTGTCCACCTTGGCATACGCGGCGTCGTAGTCCTGCGTGATGAGCGTGCGGGCCTTTTGCGCAGCGTAGTAGTACTTGTCGTACACGCCCGAGCTCAGCAGGTAGGCGCCGAGCATCTGACGGCGCTTGGCCTCGGCGCCAAAGCCGTGGGCGCGCGAAAGCGAGCTCTGGTCGGACAGGTTGACGCAGCCCTCCTCCTGGTAGCCGTAGCGAATGCCGTCGAAACGAGCCAGGTTGGAGAACGCCTCGGCCGGGCCGATGACGTAGTAGGCGGCGATAGCGGCGTCCAGGTGCGGCAGGTCGACCTCGACCAGCTCGGCGCCCTGGTTCTGCAACTCCTGGGCGGCGCGCTGAACAGCGGCCTTGACCTCGGGCGTCAGGCCCTCGGCCTCCATAAACGCGGGGATGATGCCCACGCGCTTGCCCTCGATGCTGTCGTTGAGATGCTCGGTAAAGTCGACGGCGCAATCCTGGCTGGTGCAGTCGTACGGATCGTGGCCCGCGCCAGTAAGCGCGTTCATGGCCAGCGCGACATCCTCGACCGTGCGGCCAAAGGGCCCCACCTGGTCGAGCGACGAGCCAAAGGCGACCACGCCGTAACGGCTCACGGCGCCATACGTGGGCTTAAAGCCCACCACGCCGCACAGCGACGCCGGCTGGCGAATGGAGCCGCCGGTGTCCGAGCCCAGCGAGAGCGCGACCTCGCCCGCGGCGACGGCGGCAGCGGAGCCGCCCGAGGAGCCGCCGGGCACGCGCTCGGTATCCCAAGGGTTGTTGGTGCGGTGGAAGGCCGAGCTCTCGGTGGAGCTGCCAAAGGCAAACTCGTCCATGTTGGCCTTGCCCATGGGCAGGCAGCCGGCATCGAGCATGCGTTGGACGCAGGTGGCGGTGTAGACGCTCTGGTAGTCCCCGAGCATGCGGGAAGCGCAGGTGGTGCGCGTGCCCACGAGGTTCATGTTGTCCTTAATGGCCAGCGGCACGCCCGCGAGCGGGGGCAGCGGCTTGCCTGCGGCACGGTCGGCATCCACGCGCGCAGCGGCCTCGAGCGCAAGCTCGGGCGACACCTGCAGGAATGCCTGAACCCCGCCCTCGCGTGCCTCGATGGCGGCAAGGGAGGCCTGGGCCACCTCGGTAGCGGTAAAGTCGCCGGCGGCAACGCCTGCGGCAATCTGGGCGGCGGTAAGGGAATCGAAGCTTAGCGCCATTACTCGCTCTCCCCCTCTCCCAAAATGGACGGCACGCGGAAGTAGCGGTCGCGCGCGCTGCCGGCGTTTTCGAGCGCGACGTCGAGCGGCAGGTCGCGCTCGGGCTCGCGCAGGTCATCGCCCATCACGTTGGACAGGCTTCCGATAGGATGGAACGTGGGCTCCACGTCGGGCAAGTCATATTGCAAGACGGGCTCGAGCATCCGGACGGCGTCGTTCAGGTAGGACGTCATCTGGGTGAGCTCGTCATCGGTCAGTGCGATCTTTGCGTACTCGGCGATGCCGCGCACGTCTTTCTCGCTGAGTGCCATAGGCGCTCCCTTCCGCATAACAGATAAACCGCTCTAGTATACAAGGCAACGCCGCTTGGAGCAGGTGCTTTACCCAAATGCAGCGAAAACGTAACGAGAGCGGCGGGCTGGCAGGCGGCGGGCTGGCGGTTCTGCAGCGAAACCGCACCGTCCATAACGAAAACTGTCCCGCCCGCAACGAAAACCGTGCCGCCCACAACGAAAACCATCACAACATTCGACACTTTTCGCCAAAATCGAATTTTATATCGAATGTTGTGATGGTTTGGAAGCTCCCGACCACCACAAAGGTGCCTGTCCCCTTTGTGGTTGTTCTGAACGATGTCTTATGCCGAGGCCTTGACCTTGCGGCGCTTGCGGACCGCGTGGATCACGATGTCCAGCAGCAACAGCACAATGGCCACGACCACAATGAGCACGGCAAACTCGCGCTTGCCCCAGTGGCGGCCGGCCAGCGACTTTTGCTTGTCGACGTCCTTTTTGTTGTACTTGGTGCGCACGCAATGCACCAGCAGGCGATGGTCGTTTACGCCGTAGGGCGTGCAGGTGACGAGCGTCACCTTGTCGGCGCCGGGCTCGATGGTCAGCGACTCCATCTCCTCGGGCAGCACCACCTCGGAGTCCACCATCTTGTAGGCGAGCGTCTTGTTCATGGTGTGTAGCAGCACCAGGTCGCCGGGCTTCAGCGAGTGGATGTCGTCGAACATGCTCAGGTTGCGCATGCCCGAGTGCGCGGTGAGCACGCAATGCGTCGAGGTACCGCCCACCGGTAGGCTCGTGCCCTCCAGGTGGCCGACGCCCGCCATGAGGACTTCCTCGCTCGTGCCGTGGTAGATGGGCATGCTCACGTCGATGGAGGGGATCTCGACCCAGCTCATCATGGGGTCGCGGTCGAAGATGAGCTGCTGGGCGTAGGGC
This sequence comes from Collinsella aerofaciens, assembly GCF_018785265.1. Taxonomy (GTDB): domain Bacteria; phylum Actinomycetota; class Coriobacteriia; order Coriobacteriales; family Coriobacteriaceae; genus Collinsella; species Collinsella aerofaciens_AI. The sequence continues at coordinate 95,720 of NZ_WQPK01000008.1, forward strand.
TCGATCTGGTCGGCGGGAAGCTCGGTGGCCTCGCCGGCAAGTTGCTCGTTATAGGAGCGCGCCTGAAGCAGAATGCGCTCGCGTTCCTCTTCGGAGAGCGCGTCCACGGTGCTAGACACGGTGCTGATCTGGTTGAACACGCCCGAGGCCTCGAGCCGGTCCAAGATCCAAGGCCAGGTCATAAGGCCCACGCCAATAAGGATGATGACGATGGTGATGAGCCGGTCGGCCCAGCGCGGCAGTCGCTTGCGGCGGCGCCTGGGCTTGGGCTTGGGCTGAGGGCTTGAGCCGCCGTTGTCCGCGGCGTTATTGCTCTTCATATGTTTGGCGCCCTGCACCATCGCCGGTCACTCCTCTACAACTCAAGTTGTCTAAACAAATAATACCCGATTAGCGAGCTCATGCGCCGGACAACGCAACTAGACTGCACCGTCCGGGCCACGTAACCCCACTCAACCAATCAAGCCATATGTTGCTTTCATCGTCTCGAGCAACTGCGCCATCGTTACGCCCGCAACCCCAATCTGTTTCAGATTGACGTCGCCCACCTCGCAATCTTTAACAAACGCAAGCATATCGTCCTTCAGTTCTCCGCCCAGGTCGACACCTTCCGACTCGCCAAGCAGCTGAACAAGCCTCAGCGCATCGCGTTTATGCTTTTTTACCTTCTTCGAATCAACGTTCTCCCCCGCTTCCCTTCTAGCTTTTAGGTCGAGATACGCCTTCGCTTTGAACGGGACAATGTATTCCGTACCCAGGACCGAAACGCCGTCTACGGTCCGGATTCCCTGAAGGAACAAGCTGTAGTAAGCATCTTCCAACAAAATTGCCGAAAGACTGCTTATGTTTTCATCAACGTGAATTGGTGCCACATCAATCCCCTCACGACCCTTTAGAAAGTCGGGGCACTTCGCGAAGAGCTCGATCATATGGGGGTAACCCGTCCTCTTAGGCTCTGTAAACCGATAAAAACATGAGCCTTTGCCTTCGCCCCAGCCGCAGCGGTAACCGCCATCACGCACCAAAGTCCATATAGCTTCTGCCGTCTGAGGCAACCGGTCATCGGCGACAATTACAACATCAAAATCGTGAGTCGCCCTAAACGGAAGTCCCGCCTCCGCGAGCAAAATGTCGCATGCCGTGCCGCCGATAAGAGCATACGATCCTGCAGCTTCTTGCATATGCTGCTGAAATTCTTGGAGGCCTTCTACAGCGCTTCTTGCCATGGATATTCCTTTCCAAACATGCGATCGACTTCGAGCTGAATTCGCTCATCGTCGATTGCCGCCAAAGATAGCGCAAGCGAAATGTTGTCGACACGGGAGGAGCCGGCAAACACGGGTGCATAGCGCCACACTTGGATCATCGCCGTCTCGTTATCCGGCAACTCCCCGTCTGCGACTTCGAGGTCGCTCAGTTGACGCCATGCACTTCTTAAGACGGCCTTTTGTTCCATGCCCGGCGTAGCGAGCATCGAACGCGCAGCGAGCGCCGTCTCCCCGGCGTCAACAAGATAGTCGATCTGCGGCGCCTTCTTTGCAAAAAAGACCTTCGAGACAGGCGAGGAGAGCTCTGCCATGTGTTCGCTGAGCAGAAGATCAACGGCAACAGGGAACACGACGACACGTCGCTCGCGACGCTCGCGCCTCGCGAGCCCCCTGTCAACAAGCTCGGTTATGGCCTCACTCGCACGGCTTGCCGAAATCCCAAGCGCACGACAAAGGTCATAGGGACGATATGGCTCCTGGGCTGCTCCCCAGATTGCGGCAGCCTGCGCGTTGGGTGACATCTTGGTCGCGTGATTGCGAAACCGGGCACCGCCCCTCTCCGTGCAAGCTGTGCCCATAAATGGAAGAAAAGCCTGTCTACCGGGACAGACAAAGGGAATCCCTTGTGCGACCAATGCTTTGCGCTGACGTGCGTCGGCATCAGGAAACGAAACGACAACAGGAGTCTCCGCACGCAAGGCTAGCTGACTATAGACCCTCTTAGCCTCGGGAAGCCCGACGCCAGTAGGCAAACTTGCAAGCAAAAACGAAAAACCGTTTGCGTCAACAGCGCGGACCTCAATCGCTCGCAGATGCAGCGGCAAGCGTGCGGATCCAGGCCAAGTTTTGGTCTTGGCGGAGAGGCCTAGTGCTTCTTGTAAGTAGATTAGCGCTTCGTTCATTTCCATTGTTTTCGTTTGATTCCAGTTTATATTGTAATTATACATTATTTTCGGAATTAAAGAGATTCCGTTCGTGCCTAAGCCCATATTTGAGTTTTCAAAATATCCCGGATCGGCTGGGCGATTCGGGATACAATATCAATAGAAAACGACGCATCCCGCGTAAGTGTACGAGAGCGCGGGCGGCCTAGTTTTCAGCTTTAGTTAAATGCCCGGGCTCCGAACCCCGGGCATTCTTATTTGCGCTTGTTGCGGCGCAAATGCCTTCTACCGTCCGCACTGCGCGTGCGCCTACGGACCTTAAACCGAACTTCATACGAGTCAAGAAACGCGATGACGGATGAGTCCGCATCGGACGGTGGAGGCTGGCTGCGTTGTCCAAAAAAACGGGGCAGACTCCAGTGCGGAGTCTGCCCCGAAAAGAAAATGGCAAAGCAAGAACGTGGATGGACGAGAAAAGTGTCCGCAAGTCTCATGGCCATCGCATCCCACCTGCCAAAGGGATGGATGAGTGAGCGTTACTCCTGCTCGGACTCCTCAGCCTGCTTACGGCTGCGGATGAGGTGCGCCACGCCGATGCACAGCACCGCGCCACCAGCGATCCAGGTGAAGGTCACGCCGTTGAGACCGGTGAGCGGGAGGTTGGAGCCCTTCTTGTTCTTGACGGTAAGGGTGACGGTGCCGCCGTCGACTGACGGGGTAACCATGGTAGCGGAGTCAGGTTTCTGCACAGTAACCTTCAGCGTATTTACAGCTGTTTTTTCGTCGAGCGCCACACCCTCGTCTTTATTAAGCCCCTCAGGCTTGATAGTGAAGGTAAAGTCGTCCAGCGTATTGTAGCCAGGGTTGCTGCCCTCGACCTCGTGCACCGTGTAGGTACCAGCATCGAGACCCTTGACATTAATCTTGCCGCCATTCGCCGTTTTGAACTTATAGGCCTCATTGACAAGAGTGCCTTCGCTGCCGACATACATATCCTTGGAGCCAACATCGTCAGGATCGGTTGCTTGGATGGTGAACTCTACATTGTCAATCTTAGTAGTATCAGAATCAGCATCCTGCTTGATAAGCTTAAGCGCGTAGGTGTAGTCGCGGACGGTATCGGGCACAGACTCACCCGTTCCTTCGCCCATGGGATTGTTGGAATAAATGAGTTTTACGGCGTTGTCGTTACCTGTGCCGCCGACAGTAACGTTCGTAGCCTTCGTGGGATCAAGCATAGCGGTGTAAGTGACAACGACATTGGAGCTACCGTCGAGCGCCGCGTTAGCCTGTTCCGCAGCGGTCTTGAGGTCGGCAAACTTTACAGTCAACGTGTTAGTTGCATCAATCGAAACATCGTAACCGGTCTTGGCGCCAGGAGTCGTGTTGGGTGAAAGGATCGTATCACCGATTTTAACGATGACGCTGCTAGCATCTGCCGTCAGACCGTCAGAAAGCTTATCGCTGAACTCATAATGGTAAGTATCGAACGTTGCGATATTGCTGGCAACGGTGCCAGTCAGCTTATATTCAACTTTCTGGCCCATCTGCGAGTCGGCCTTGTCGGCCCAATTGCTGCCGTCGTCGTTTTTGACTTTCTTCACAACTGTGGGAATGCTGGTCTTCTCGGTAACGGTCACGAGAGCGTCGCCGACAACAGCGAAGATCGGCGAAGTACCAGTATTCTTCTTCACTTCCTGATCGGTGCTCAAGGTGCTCTCGTCAGTCACAAAGAGATAATAGCCTTGCAGGGCATTTCCGTTCCCGTCCTGGGGCTTAAAGACATCGTCGGTGGTAAAGGAAGAACCCGTCTGGCCTACGCTCTTCACGACCTCCTTTGCCAACCCGTTGAACAGATTGTCGTTTTCAATGGGGGTCGTCTCGCCGGTGCCATCTGCATGATCGGTCAGATACTTAGCAGCAGCTTGTGCTGAGGAGCTAAGGGTGATACCAGAGTTGGGTACCTTTGAAAGATAGTTCAGAACCGCATCCTTCGCCTTAGGGCTCGCCCAATCGATGTTCGAAACGACCTTGCTCGACCCGTCGGTTCCATCCACAACATCGGCCTTGAAAATCTGGTAGGCCTTGTACGTCACATCGCCATTCTCATTGTTCTTGTTGATCTTGATGCTATTGGTCGTAGTAGCCACATCATCAGCAAACGCCATCGTGACCGGGGCCATGACGCCGCCGAAGCTCAGCGCTGCTGTGAGGCCGGCGGTTACTGCCAGGCGTGCGATGTTCTTGCTCATGCTCATCTTCTTTTCCTCTGCTTTCTGCTCGAATTCCATTTGATCTAAATCTGTCTGTCTGTGTCTTAGCATCTACTTCGCTACGTCTCGCCCCGCTCTCTGTGGGGCTGCCAGCTACTCTTTATGGCTGCCACCTCCCCGCTTGACCAGGAGCGCGACCACGATGAGCGCGGCTCCGGCGACCGCTGCGGCGGCCGCGGCGTACATTGCCATATCGCCAGTCGAGGGCATAAAGCCTCCGGTGGTAATGCTAGGGGGTGTGCCGGTGGGCGTGTTGATGAGCGACGCCTCCAGGCTGCCCGTCGACCCGTCCGCGCTGTCGGCGCGTAGGGGCGACTCGGCCGTGATGGTGAGCTTGGGCTTGGCGGCGGCCACCTGGTCGACGTCCAGGCCCTCGGCCTTGACCGTCACGGAGCGCGTGCCCTCAAAGGCGGTGTAGCCCTTGGGCGCCTTGAGCTCGCGGACCTCCAGCTTGCCCGAGTCCACGCCCGAGACGGTCACACGGCCGTCCTCGCCCGTGGTGACGGTGGCCTTGCCCTCCGCACCCCACGTGCCGTCGGCCGCCAGTGTGCGACCGCGGTCGTCGGCGATGCTCAGGACCGCCCCAGCAAGCGGCTTGTCGCCGTCGCTGCCGCGCTTGGTGAGCGCGAGATCCCAGGTGTAGACGCACGCATCGTCGCTCGGCGTGCGGGTGAAGCCGGCGTCGCCGGACTGGTCGGCAAAGGGAGAGCGCGGGTAGCGCAGGTAGACCTCGTTGGGGTTGCCCTTCGCGATGCCGTGGTTGCACGCGCTGTTGAGCGGCGCATTGTACACGACGACCACGCGGGTGCCCGCGGTAAAGGCGTCGGCCCCGCCGAGCGCGGCGATCAGGTCACCGGTGCGCACGGTGAAGGTCTTGCCGTCGACCGAGACCCTGCACTGGGCCGTGATGTCGGTCCAGCCCTTCGCGGGCTCGGTGCCGGCGCGCCCGTCCTTGCCGGCCGAGACGGCGCCGAAGCCGCCGTCCGCGCCCGCCGCCACGTACACGCGCATGCTCGCGACGACCTTGGAGGGATCGAGCCCCGCGCTCATGGTGTCGACGAACTGTACCGCATAGGTGTCGTATGCCGTGAGCCCCGCCGGGACCGTGGCAGAGAGGCGCCAGTACAGGTCGTCGGCGACCGTGGCGTCGGCGGCCTTCTGCCAGGCGGCGGTGCTGTCCTCCAGCACGTGCTTGGACACCTTGGGCGTCGCGGCCTTGGGCTTGACGGTGACGGCACTGCCGCCCACCAGGGCCATAATCGGCGCGGTGCCGGCCTCGTTCTGGGCGATGGCGTCGTCGTCGGCGACGATGAGCCAGTAGCCACAGGGTAGCTCGGCCGCCCTGCCCGCGTTAAGGGCCACGGACACGGCACCAGAGCTCTGGAGGGAACGAGCGAGCCGTGCGCTCAGCGCGCTCGTAAGGTGGGAATCGGCGTTGAGCCACTCGGCAGCTTCCTGCGCAGTGGTCTGGGATTTGGGCATGCCGGCGCTGTGCAACACAGGCAGCGCGGCGTCGCGGGCGGCGTCGCTTGCCCAAACGAGGTCGGTGGCGATCTTGGCGTCGTTGTCGCCGTCGACGACGTTGGCGCTAAAGATCTGGTGGGCGTCGTAGCTGCTCGCCACGGTGCCGCTCACCGTGATGGAACCGGTCGAGGTCGGCGCGGCCTGCGCGGATGCGGGGAACACAACCGCGCAGGTGCCGATCAGGAGGGCAAGCAGCGCAAACAAGATCGGGAAGGAGCAAACTTTCTTATTCACGGCGCTCACCTCCCTTCGCATTCGCCTTGCGACGAATGTGCATCCAGGCTGCAGCAGCGCAAAGCACCGCCGCGCCGGCAAGGTATGTCGGAGTGACGCCCGACATACCGGAAAGAGGCAGAGTGGTGGAGTAGGTGTTGGTGAAGGTGGAGGCGGGGATGGCGTTCGCGGGCGCGTCGACATCGCCGATGACCTTACCCGGATCAATCGCGTTGCCCATGTCGTCCTTCACCTGGGTGACCGTGGTGGAGGTGGTGAGACCGGTGTACTTGCCAGCGTCGTTCAGATCAGCCTTCACCGTGACGGCCACCTGGTACTCGGCCTTGGAGTAGCGGAGCTTGTCGATGGCATCGGCGTCGGGCGCGACCTCCTTCACCGTGTAGGTGTAAGTCTTGGCGCCCTTCGGGTTCGAAGCGTCGTTCGTGGCGAGGTACTCTTTGGAGAACGAGATTTCGCCAAAAGATGCCTCGATGTCGTTGACCTTGGTGGAGTCTGCGGGAGCGACGGAAATAGTCTTCTTGTCAGGCATAGGAGCGCTATCCCTATTTGGCCCCGTAGCCTCGATGCTGAAATCGAACGCAACGTAGTTACCGTTGGAATCCTTCGGCCAGTCCGTATTACGGACGGACTTAATCACCGGGATTTTCACGGACGTAACGGAGCGTGAGTCGGAAATGTAGACGTTGCTCCCGTCAATCGTCGGCTTCTTGCCCTCGGTCCACATAATGGAGCCGTCTGTGCTGAACACATTGAACTCGTAAACCGTCGAGTTCTTCTCGTAGCCAAACGGCGCCTGGGTCTCCGTGAGCGTGTACATGCCCGGCAGCAGACCGGCCAATGTGAACTTGCCATCCTTGGCGTCGGTATCGGCCCAAGTGGTTTCGCTCGAAGCCGACTGATCGCTCACGGTCCAGGACTTCTCCTCAGTCAAGCCATCGGCACCCAGTTTCGCAAGCTTCCACTCGGAACCAGCCAAAGGAGTGTGTTCTGCATCGTCCTTCTCCACCTTGGCCCAAGACACCGTACCGGTGATCTTGGTGTTGGCGATGGCACCCGTGGTGTTAGAAGGTGTGAACGGAACCTCGTTCCCGTTCTCATCCACGTAGCCCTGGACATAGTTCACCGACTCACCAGCATTGTTCATGGTTGCGTAGTAGATCTTGTCCGAAACCTGGTAACCAGCCGGAGCAGTCACCTCTTTGATGTAATAGGTGAATGCCGGATTAGAATCCGAGATATCCTTACTCGGATCGGCCTTCTGGTTCAGATAGTTGAACTGAAGCTCGCCATCACCCGAAGCGTAATCGTTGGCACCGCCATCCGTTACCGTAACGATGGGATGCGTCTCTTTCTTGGCATCATCGACAGTGCCGTATATCGTCCACGAGGAACCAGAAAGCGGCGTCATGCCGTCCGCAGCGTCGACCTTGCTCCACGCAATGGCAGAGCCGTCCGGTGTATACGACCCGGACCACGGGAAATTGTGACGCTCCTGGTCCATGTCGATAACGGAGGCTGTATTTCCCTCACCAAATGTTGCGGCAATCTTCGGGCTGTTCATTGAGAAATCGACGCCCACATAAACGCGGCCGTTGGTGGTCACATGGTCATCGAAGCTGCCATCGGGTACAAGGATGCTGCCGATCATAGCCGCCGCAGGATCGTCGTCAGTCCACTTGGCACCAGTGATTGCGCCACCGTATCCCCAGTCCGCGCGGTCCTCTCCCGCGATGCCGCCCCGAATGGTAAGGCTTTGCGTATCGACAAAGTTCCACATGACGGATTGAGAAGCCGTCGCGTATGCCTCGCCCAGCGGTGTGCCGGAATATCGAGTTTCGTAACCACGCGAAATCTCGGTACCGTTCCACCAAAAGCGCCAGCCATTGTGGAACTCAATATTCGAAAATCCAGTAACGTTCACAACAACCGAGGCGCCCTTGGGAATGCCCTCGAATGCGAAATCAACGCCACGATAATACTCGTTGTTGTATGTATTGCTCAGCTGATAAGCATCGATGGTGAACACCTGCTGCATAGAGGTGTTGTCACCCTTAAACTTGATAAGACGCTCGCTATTCTTGAATTGCCTACCATTGAGCGACGTATCGGCGCAGTCCGTATTGATGGTCTTATACGACTCATCAAACACCAGGCCATAGCTACAATCCGTCTTGTCGTACTTGTTGATGATATAGCGGTTGTCCTGATGGCACGCCGGAGCAACGCTGCAGCTCACTTCGCCCGTCTTCGCGAACGAATTCAGCTGGTTAGAGAGCGTGGTGAGATAGCCTGTCTCTCCGCTGTAATTCGAATAGTCCTTGCCATTAATGTTGTTGAGGAAGTCGACTTGTTTGAACAGCGAACTTTCGTCCGCATTTTCCCCTTCATAGTAGTTGCCCTGCTTCTTCACCACAGACTGGCGCTTGTTGTCAGCATTCCAATTGTTGCCAGGATTCCAATAGGTAATGGGACCGGCGATCTGCGCGGTGTAGTCATAGCCGGTATTCTCTTTCGACTTGCCGACCCAGGCACCCCTGGTCCAAGCACCAACCGTCGCAGTATCTGAGGTCGTTCCCAGACCGGTGTTCATGTTCTGAATCGAGCTGTTTATACCGGCGACCGCAAGCACTGTACTACGGTCGACAGGACGAAACTGAGAACCAAAACCAACGGTGCCGAAACGGAAGCCATCGCCGCTCCAACTCGCCTTGATAGGATTCATGGCAAGCTTGCCACGGACCACGGTAAGGCCCTCCGCCTCAGCGGCATATGAACCGGTGGGAGCGTTACCCGCATCAAGAGTTCTAGTGTCGCTCGGCTTACCACCGATATACATGTCGCGGCCGACGTAGGTGGCCACGCCGGGATCGGGGGTGGAGACATCGATATTCGTACCGATACCGATAGACGTGGGCTTGTAGATGCCCTTGTTCACAGTGGTAGCCGCGCTCGCAGAGGTGGCGGCGCTATTCTGGTTTTCGTCATCCTCGCTGGTGTTGCCTACAGCAGCGAAGTCACTTGAGGAACCCCCCCCCCATTACAGTTTCCTCGGTAGAAACTGTCTGGGCGTCGCTGGCGATGGCCTGCGAGATCGGGGGCATAACGAGCGACAGCACCAGGCTCAACACGGAAGCTCCGCACAAAACACCTGCCAGTACACGGCGCGTCGCTTTTTTACTCTGCTTAGTTTTTTCTGAATTCGCTTTCATCGATGTCTCCTCCCCAAGAGACCGCGATCTTGCTCTTTCACTATCAAACGTATCTGCGCAACCTGAAATTGCGCACGCTTAGTAATGAATATTGTAACGATTGTTTGAACATCTGGGCAAAAAAACCGATAGTTTTGTAGCGAATTGTCAATTCTCTTGACATTTGCTCAGATTTACCTTCGTTTATTCGCTATTTATTTTTTGTTTCTACTGGTAATTTGGTTGCCATCATTTTTTTAATGGCATTAGATTTGTTTGCACAACATTTTGCTCAAGAGCAAACATCCTGTGAACGGTCGGAAATCGACCGTGAGCGGTAGGTCATTAACCGGGATGAATATCCTACCAAATTGATGAGAATATCTTAAACCCATCGGTGGTTAGAAGCATGATGTTCAGACAACAATATTTGAATTTTCCCACAGATTTTAGGCATCAATTCGCCTAAATCGCCTGAGGCCACCACAAAGGTGCCTGCCCCCTTTGTGGTGGTCCCCCCCTGCACTACAGCAGATGCTCCTCGATAAAGAACGCGATGCCGTCTTTGTCGTTGCTCGCGGTTACAAAATCGGCGGCGGCGCGGGTGGCATCGCTACCATTTGCCATGGCCACACCCACGCCGGCGTCGGCCACCATGCAGGTGTCGTTATCGGCATCGCCAAACACGCAAATGTTCTGGAGCTCCATGTCGTTGAGCTCCGCCACGCGCACAAGGCCGCGCGTCTTGGACACTCGCGGATCCATGAATTCGTAGAGTCGCTGCGTGGTCTGAAGAGCCGCCGCCTTAACGGTGTCGTCGGCAAGCGACGACGCCCGCTCGATGACCCGCGGCATCACCTCGGGCACCATAGTAAACATCACCTTGGTCTGCGGCTCGCGCAAAAACTCGGCAAAGTCGACCACCTTGTAGGGCACGCCGTCGACACGCGACAAGTGCTCGACGCACGCATCGCTCTCGGGCACATAGAGCACGCCGTCCCGAGGGCAAACGGGCGTTGCCGGCAGGTCTGCCATGTGCTCGCAAATGCGCGCGATGGTCTCGCCCGGCAGCGGATAGCTCAGCTCGTTGATGTCGTGCGCGCGGTCGATGACCTCGGCGCCACCGCAGCCCACGAGCACGTCCACCAGGCCTTCGATACCCCAGAGCTCGTACATGGCCTCGGTCGCGTGGGCGTCGCGCCCGGTGCACAGGCCAAAGAGCACGCCACGCTCGCGCAAGGCGCGGATCGCCGCCACGGTGCGCGGGGACACCGTGTGCCGGCTCGTGAGCAGCGTGCCGTCGATATCGCAGAGTACGGCTTTAATGTGGCTGAAGGTGGCGTCCATGGGGGCCTTTCTGGGTTGTGCGGCGGTGCTGAATGTGGTCGGAAATGGTGTACATGGTATACCAAGGCGCAGGCGCGGCCCGTCAAAGCAAAAGCCACCACAAAGGAGCCTTGCCCCTTTTGTGGTGGCCGAACCCGAAGGGTGGCCTGGCCCGGGGCGCAAACCATCACAACATTCGACGTTTTTCGGCAAAATCGCGATTTTCATCGAATGTTGTGATGGTTTTTACTGCCTTGCGGCACGATCAAAATGTCGGCGTCCAAACAGCAGCAACGCCGCGGGAACCGCCGTCACGACCATACCCGCACCAACGAGCGTCTGCTGCACGCCAAACGTCGCCGCCAGCCAGGGGGCAATCGCCAGCGGGGCCACGCCGGCGAACATGTTGCCAAAACCCATGACCGAGTTCACGCGACCGAGCTGCTCGAGCGGGGCCGTCGTTTGCACGATGGTGTTGTGGAGCGGGTTGACGACGCCCCAGGCCACGCCGAGGGCAATCTGGCCAATGAGCGCCACGCCCACATACGTTGTTCCCACGTAGAGCAGGCTTCCCAGGCCCACGGACATAAGCGCCGCGAGCAGCGTTTTAAGGTTGATCAGATGCGGCGGCAAACGGAGCGCAATAACGGCGCCCAGCACCGCGCCCACACCGCTGGCCGACGAGAGCCAGCCCATCCACTCAACACCGACGTGCAGGACATCGCGGTAGAAGAACGACTCCAGCGGGTCGAAAGCTCCATAGCCAAAGTTCGAAAGGAAGATAATGCAAAACAGCAGGGCGAGGACGCTGTTGGTAAAGACCGTCTTGATGCTGGTCGCGAAGGTGGCGCGGGTGGACGCGCTGGGGTCGGGGCTTTGGCTGGCGGTACTTGCCGTTGCGCTGCTGTCCGCGGGACTGCTTTCGCGCGTGGCGACGTGACCTGCTTGCGGCCTAAAGCCCCAACCGGCGACGAGCGCCAGCATGGTAAAGAGCATCATGAGCACGAACACCGTGCGCGACGACGCAGCCGCCGCGACAAAGCCGCCCAGTGTGGGGCCGACGATAATGCTCACGTTGGAGAACATGGTTATGGCGGAGTTGATGTCTTTGAGCTCGACAGGATCGTCGGTAAGGTAGGCCGGACAGGATGTGGCGATGGGCTGGGCGAACCCCATCACAAAGCCCAGGAGCACCGCGGCGAGCAGGACGATGCCGGTCGCGCTACCAAAAACGAGGATTGCCGCGCCGGTTGCCAACGTGCCGAAGATACTCGCCCGGAAATGCCGGCACGGACCCCAAGCGTCAAGCGCCGCTCCACCCGCAAAGGATCCCAGGATCACGAAGACGTTCATAAACAGGACGGCCAGCGATGTCGCAACGACCGAGGCATCGTCCGCATAGGTGAGTGTTCCGATAACACCGATAAAGTAGCTGGTCTGGAAACTGGTGTAGATGAGAAAGCGCATCGCCACCAGGCGCTTGGCCTGCACGGAAAGCGATGATTGAGGCTTTGAGAAAAGAGGGGCGAGCATGGAGACTCCTTGTTTCATACGAATGCGGACGGCGGGCATTCGGCACCGTCTGTCAAATCAATCTATCCGCATGAAACATTAAGGACGCATCAAGCCCCTTCTCTCCGTTTTTCGCCCGTCATGAACTACTTGGTAGATTGTAAGGCATGTCACAAAAATCTACCAAAGCAATAACCACCACAAAGGTGCCTGGACCCTCTGTGGTGGAAATGACGTTTGCCCAAATAAAACCTGCCAAAATGAACCTGTCCCTTTTTGGCAGGTTTTAGGCCAGATGGTCTTGGATAAGGTCGCAGATGGCGCGGGCGTCGTTGATGTTGATGGCTCGGGTCGCAAAGCCTGCGTCGAAGGCCTGGCGTGCCAGGGCTTCGTTGCAGGCAAGGGCCAGCGTGCGGCCGTCGACCAGGTCGAGCGAGCTCTTGCCGCGCAGACGGTCGACACCGGAGCGCGCGACCACGATGTTGTCGAAACCCTCGGTCTTGTAGCCCTCGATAATCACCACGTCGACATCGTTGTAGCGCGACAGCAGCTCGCGCGCGGGCATCTCGTCCCCCTCGCGCGTGTCGGCGTACTCCGCCCAGCGCGTGGCGCAGATGAGGCCCACGTGCTTGGATCCGGCTTGGTGATGGCGCCAGGTGTCCTTAGCGGGCACGTCGATATCAAAGCCGTGGTGTCCGTGATGCTTGAGCGATCCCACGCGCAGGCCGCGGCGGGTGAGCTCGGCAATGACCTTCTCGACGAGCGTGGTCTTTCCCGAATTCTGGTAGCCGATAAACGCGATCGCGGGGACGGCCGGTGTCGGAGCTGCGGGCGCGACGGCGACGGGTGCGCTCGCGGGTGCGGCACCGTCAGTGGCCACGGCCTCAACAGCAGCGGCCTGACGCTCTGCGCGGTCCCACACGCCCGAGCGGCCGCCCTCCTTGTGCAGCAGGCGCACGTCGACGATCTCCATACCGCGATCAACCGCCTTGCACATGTCATAGATCGTTAGGCACGCGGCACTCGCGCCGGTCAGGGCCTCCATCTCGATACCCGTCTTGCCCGTCACGCCGGCCGTAACCAGTACGTGAAAGCCAACTTGCCCGTCCGCGCGCGCCGGTGCCCAGCCCTCGGGCACGTCCTCGGCCGGCGTCCCCGCCGGAGCGATGGGCGCAATGTCGCACTTGCTCTTGGTAATGAGCAACGGATGGCACATGGGAATGATGTCGCTCGTGCGTTTGATGGCCATGATGCCCGCCACGCGCGCGCAGGCAAGCACGTCGCCCTTTTTGGCGCGGTCCTGCAGCACCATGGCCTGTGTCTCGGGATGCATGAGGATGGTGCCCTCGGCGATGGCGATGCGATGAGTCTCGGCCTTGTCGGACACATCGACCATGCGCACCTCGCCCTTGGCATCCACGTGCGTCAGCTCGTTGCGACGTGCGTCACGGGCGGGTTCGGTGGCCGCGCTGGAAGTCGGCTGCGCGGACGCGTCGGCGTTGCCAGCATTCGCCGCGGCCGTGACTTTGTGGGCAGACATCGCGGCCCTGCGAGCGGCCTTGGTGGCGTCGGCGTACCTGCTCTTGGCCATATGATCATCCTCCGATTTGGGACATAAATCGTTGCGTGCCCTCAATTATCGCGTGTTCCTGCGGTTTGTGGGCCACGGCATCGCGCCAAATCGAAAGTACCTGTATATCATCACCACGGCGCAGGGCGTCGCGCACCGAATACTCAGCATCGCTAAACAGGCACGGACGCACGTTGCCATCGGCCGTCAGGCGCAGACGGTTGCAATTCGCACAAAAATGGTTGGACATGGCGCTAATAAAGCCAACCGTTCCCGCCGCGCCCGGAAAGCGCCAATAGCGCGCAGGGCCCGCGCCGGCAGGAGCGTCGTTGATGTCGAGCGGCTCGAGCTCGCCCAGTCCCGTCGCGGTGGCCCCGGCATTGATGCGCGCCCGCAGCTCGTCACTCGGCACGGTATCGCTCGCGTCCCACAGCTCGGGATTGAGCGCGGGCGCATGCGGGTCCACAGCGCAATGCGAGCTCGTGCGCTCGTCGCCGATGGGCATATATTCGATAAAGCGCAGGTGGATGGGACGGTCGAGCGTGAGCCGCGCGAGGGCCGCCACATCCTGGTTGAACCGGCGCACCACAACGCAGTTGACCTTAACGGGCTCAAAGCCCCAAGCCAGCGCCGCGTCGATGCCGGCCATGGTCTGCTCGAGCCGACCCAGGCGCGTGATCTTTCCAAAGAGCGTAGGGTCGAGCGTGTCGAGCGAGATGTTGACGCGGTTAAGCCCGGCATCTTTGAGCTGCGGCGCCAGCTTGGGCAGCAGGGCGCCGTTGGTGGTGAGCGAGATGTCCTCGATCTGAGGGATCGCGCGGATGTCGCGAATAAGCGGAATAATACGGCGGCTGACCAGCGGCTCGCCGCCCGTCAGGCGCACGCGGCGAATGCCCTCCCCCGCCATCAAGCGCACAAAGCGGGCGATTTCCTCGGCGCTGAGTAACTCGTCGTGTGCACGGGGCGCCACGCCATCGGCCGGCATGCAGTAAATGCAGCGGAAATTGCACTTGTCGGTAACGGCAATGCGCAGGTAGTTGATATCGCGGCCAAAACCGTCATGCTGCACGTGCCCGTCCACGCTGCCCTCCCCTCACGCGGCGTTTTATTCTTCGAAAAACATAATACCCCACGAGAGAATCATGCCGACACCCGTACGACAGGACAGGTCGCTTCGAACAAGACCGGCTTTCCAAGCCCATCCTCAACACACAAACCTTGACTCTACAATCGTTGTAGGGTTTTCACTACACTGGTACGGAAACAGACCCAGCCAGAAAGCCCCACCTATGGAACACGACCTCACACGCGGCAATGTCCTTAAGACCATCGCGGTCTTTGCCCTGCCCTATATGCTCTCGTACTTTTTGCAGATGCTCTACGGCATGGCCGACCTGTACATGATGGGGCAGTTTAGCGGTGCCGCCGGCATCACCGCCGTGGGCAATGGCGCGCAGACGCTCTATATCATTACCGTGACGCTCGTGGGTCTGGCCATGGGAACGACGGTTATCGTCGGCCACGCCGTGGGCTCGCGCCGCTTCGATCGCGCCGAGACCGTCAT
This sequence comes from Collinsella aerofaciens, assembly GCF_018785265.1. Lineage (GTDB taxonomy): Bacteria > Actinomycetota > Coriobacteriia > Coriobacteriales > Coriobacteriaceae > Collinsella > Collinsella aerofaciens_AI. The sequence goes on from NZ_WQPK01000008.1 coordinate 111,063, forward strand.
CGGCAACACTATCACGCTGTTTATGGGTGTCTCGGTAGTGCTGGCAGCCATCCTGCTCGCACTGTGCCCACAGATCGTGGCACTTATTGGGACGCCAGCCGAGGCAGTCGAAGGAACCGCCGCCTACCTGCGCATCTGCTTTGTCGGCATTCCGTTTATCGCCGCATACAACATCCTCTCGGCCATCTTTCGCGGGCTGGGCGATTCGCGCTCGCCCATGTACGTGATCGGCGTGGCGTGCATCATCAACATCGCGCTCGATTTTCTGTTTATCGGCCACATGGGGCTCGGCCCCGTGGGTGCGGCACTCGGCACGGTAACCGCCCAGACGGCAAGCGTTGCCCTCGCGCTCGTGTGGCTTAAGAGCCGCCGTACGAACATCCACGTTAAGCGTAGCGACCTGCGTCCCCAGCCCGAGGTGCTCGGCGGCATCCTTAAGATCGGCGTGCCCGTGGCCGTGCAGGACGGCTGCATCCAGGTGGCGTTTATGTTTATCACCGTCATCGCCAACCACCGAGGGCTCGTCGACGCCGCCGCCGTGGGCCTGGTCGAAAAGATGATCAGCTTTTTGTTCATTGTTCCGAGCTCCATGGGTGCCACCGTCAGTGCACTCACGGCGCAAAACGCCGGCGCGGGCAAGGGCGACCGCGCGCGTCAGGTGCTCGAAGACGCCATGACCATCTCGGTGGTGTACGGCTGCCTGATCACGGTGCTGATGTGGCTGGTGGCACCGGCGTTTATTGGCTTTTTTGCCAAGGACGCTGCAGTAGTCGCTGCCGGCACCGGCTATATGCGCAGCTATATTTTCGACGCGATTTTTGCCGGCATCCACATTTGCTTTAGCGGCTTTTTCGCTGCATACGGCAAGAGCTACATCGGCTTTGCGCACAACGTGCTGGCCGTGGCACTCATTCGCGTGCCGGGCGCGTGGCTGCTGTCGAACGCCTATTCCGACACGCTGTTTCCCATGGGCATCGCCTCGCCGTGCGGGTCGATTTTGTCGGCAGTCATCTGTGTTGTCGCGTTTACCGTGCTCAACCGGCGCGGGGCTTTTGACAAGTTAGCAGCGTAGCGGGGCAACGCGAGCCTGGCGCCCTCCCCGACCCTATTGAAAGGAGCTGTCCTGTGACCGACTCGCCAACTGAACATACCGAGGGCCTGCTCCGAATTGGCGAGGTGGCGCGTCTGTTTAACCTGAGTGTGGGCACGCTGCGCCATTACGAGCAGATGGGCTTGCTGGACCCGGCGCACATCGATCCGACGAGTGGGTACCGCTACTACGGATCGCGGCAGCTCTCCACCCTCAACACCATCAGCCACCTGCGTGTTCTCGACTTGCCGTTGGCGCAAATCCGCGAGTTTGTGACCACGCGCGATGTGGACCTCATGCAGCGGCAGCTAGCTCAGCAGCAGGAGCTCATCGAGCGCAAGCGCCGTGAACTTGAACGCGTGTCGCGCAAGATCGATAACCGGCTTGCGCTGCTGCATGATGCCCTGAACACCGAGCTCGATACCATCTGCACAATCGATGCGCCCGAGCTCCGCTGCGCTGTGCTGCGTGAACGCGTCAACCCTACCGACGCCTATGCGCTGGAGTGGCAGATTCGTCAGCTGCAGAAGGGCCAGCACGAGACCTTTGTTTTTCTGGGCAACTTAGGCGTCGGGATTAGCGCCGAGCGCCTGGCCGGCGGCGACTTTGACGGCTACGACGAAGTCTTTCTGCTGCTGGATGACACGGACGATTACCTACCTGGGCGATGTCGAAGTACGTCCCGCCGCGCGGTGTCTGACGGTCAGCTTCCGCGGCACGCACGGTCAGGCGGCCCCGCGCTATGAGCGCTTACTCGATTACATGCACGAGCGCGACCTGTCCCCCGCCGGTCCCCCGCGCGAAATCGCCCTCATCGACGACATCATCAGCGACGACCCGGGAGCGTATGTGACGAGGATCGCGATACCGGTCCGCTAATCACTACCATTTATCGAGCAATTCCATCCATTTACCTTAATCCGAATTAGATTGTATTTTGTAGCAAATAAAATGACAGCATATTGCCCCCCCATAGGCAGGAGACATTATGCCCAGAGTTCAATCACGTCGCTCGTTTCTTCTCGGCCTAGCCTCGATCATCGGCTTATCCGCGTCACGCCCAACAAGAGTATTCGCTGCCGACTCAAACTCATCCGTCGCTTTTACATCAGACCTAGCACAAGACTACGCGCTTTCCCTGTTGCCCATCGTCGACGGATCCGCGAACTTAGAGATCGAGCAAATCGTTCCCGTATGCCAACAAATCGGCCTTATCTGTGGCTATGAAATCAGTGTCACAAGGGAAGGAAGCCCTTACGGTTATTTAATACTTGACGCATCATATCCTGGGCTTCTGAAGGAGATAACCCTCGGCGATACCATTCTTCCGATTTCAGCTTCTCTATCAAACGCCATTTCAACTTATTCCGGCCAACAGGCCACAAACCCAACCGTACTAATTTCGTACAACGATATTGAATATGGAACTTTGGTGCCAGGAACTAGAGACCGTGTAACCAACTATAACAATATACGGTCTGTCCCGATTGTCACCGAAAAGGGTATAGCACCTCAAAGCAATAACCCAACTTCATGGGATGCTGTCATTATCAATGAAGATGACTTGATGTTGCATTTCCAAATAGACGATTTAAACGGAATACCGTTCCGAGGAGTCTCGGAATCATTAGTTGAAGCCCGCACTAATAAGTATGCATGCGTCGTTTCTGCCTTGTACGCTGTATCAATGCATTACGGTCTCACCAGTTCAAACGCTAATCAATTTAATCCCGATTATTATAAAGAAATATGGAACGTCACTGGCACAACAACGTATAAGACCAATGATCAGGGCGTCGAGTACGGAAGCACGATCATCCCAGATGGAATTGTTCCGTTTAAAAGTCTTGCCGCTCAAAAGGGTAGAGCACTTAATACTCAATTTTTCGGTTATCAGCCTCAATTCGCTCAGTACAGAGCAACTATCGATCAAGGGAATATCGGCTTGTATCATATGTGGATCAACAGCCGAAACAGTGAAGGATCCGTCGAGCTATCAGGTCATACGGTCACGGTAACTGGCTATTTTACTGGGCATAATGGAAGCTCTGGCATCGAACTGCAGTGGCTCGAAGTATTCGACGGATGGAACACTTATCCCCGAGCGATTAACTATGCAACGCCCAATATGGTCAAATTGAACGGAACAGTCTTTTGGTAGACCGGATGGCACCATCAAAATGCTATGGCACCACGGCCTTTGCCCTGGTTACGATATTGGTGATTTTCGCTATGTTTGCATCCGTTTCTTCATGCACAGATAGAGCCCGCTATAGCGGAGGAGATGATTACCTTGTCTTTGGAGCCGGCAGCGTTCATTCTATTGAGGGAACGGAACTCGTAATCCAAACAGACAACAGTCCCCGCTACACCGACGCTGGAAAGCAAACCCGGATTACATTCCCCTCATCTGGCCGAATCAAAGACAAGCTTTCCCAAATCAAAGTTGGGACAAGAGTTTCCTACTCACGCTTTGAGTCGGTAGACGCATCTGGATCATACGAGGGAAACGATATCGAAATTGAACAGGCAAACACTATAAGGAGATGTTGAGGAACTGAGCCTCTGCGCAGTTCCTCAACAAATCATTATGCCTCCGGGACCCTACCCGTCGCCAAAATCTGTTCAAGTACCGCCTCATCCAGCACGGGCACGCCCAGCTGCTCGGCCTTGGTAAGCTTGGAGCCCGCTTTGGGGCCGGCGACTAGATAGCTCGTCTTCTTTGACACGCTGCCCGAAACCTTGGCGCCGAGCACCTTGAGCGCCGCACCCGCCTCGTCGCGGGTGCGGTTGACGAGCGTGCCGGTGAGCACGAAGGTCAGACCCGCAAGCGGCTGTGCGTCAGCAAGCTCACCCGCCACGCCAGCGTTGGCTGCGGCCTGCGCATGAGCGGCGCCTAGGTCAACCTCGAGCGGCAGGCCCGCCTGGCGCAGGCGCTCCAGCACGGCAAGGTTCTCGGGCACGGCCAGGAACTGCTTGACGCTCGCCGCAATCTTGGGACCGATGCCCTCGCACTCGGCAATATCCTCTTCGCTCGCCAAGATGAGCTTGTCAATCGACAGGAATCGCTCGGCGATGACCTCGCCCACGCTCTTGCCCACGTGGCGGATGCCCAGGGCAAACAGCACGCGACCGAGCGGCTGGCTCTTGGACTTGTTGAGCTCGGCGATGATTTTCTCGGCCGTCTTGAGGCCTACCGGAATGGGGTCGCCCTTCTTGACGCCCTTTTTGCTGTTGGAGCTGGCATAGGTGCGGCCCGTGTCCAGGCCGGCGATATCGTCCACCGTAAGCTGGTAGAAGTCCGCGACATCATGGATCAGGCCGGCGGCGATCATCTTGTCGACGATCTCATCGCCCAGGCCGTCGACGTCCATGCAGCCGCGGCTCACCCAGTGGAGCAGGCGCTCCTTGAGCTGTGCGGGGCAATCGATGGAGACGCAGCGGTAGGCAACCTCGCCATCCTCGTGAACCACGGGGCTGCCGCACACGGGGCAGGCCTCGGGCATGCGCCAGTCAACCGAATCGGCCGGGCGCTTATCGAGCACCGGGCCCACGACCTCGGGGATTACGTCGCCTGCCTTGTGCACGATGATAGTGTCGCCCTCGCGCACGTTTTTGCGACGGATCTCGTCGATGTTGTGCAGCGTAGCGCGCGCGATGGTGGAGCCGGCGACTGTCACCGGGTCGAACTCGGCGACCGGCGTGAGCACACCGGTGCGGCCCACCTGGATGCGAATTTCGCGCAGGACGGTCTGCTTTTCCTCGGGCGGGAACTTAAAAGCAATGGCCCAGCGCGGTGCGCGGGCGGTAAAGCCCAGGTCGAGCTGCTGCTGAAAGCTGTCCACCTTTACGACCACGCCGTCGATGTCGTAGTTCAGGTCGCCGCGATGCTCGAGCGCCTGGGCGCAGAACTCGTGAACCTCGGCGGGCGTGGCACAACGGGCCACGTTGGGGTTGACGCTAAAGCCGGCGCTACGCAGCCAGTCGAGGAACTCGCGCTGGCTGTGGACGTGCAGCGGGTCGGTATCGGCGATGGCATAGATAAAGGTGGCCAGGTCGCGGCGTGCCGTGATCTTGGGGTCCTTTTGGCGTAAGGATCCTGCGGCGGCGTTGCGCGGGTTGGCGAAGGGATCGCGCCCCTCGGCATCGGCCTCTTCATTCAGACGAACAAAGCTGCCCTTGGGCATATAGACCTCGCCGCGTACCTCGATGGTGCGCTCGCGGTCAGCGCCCATGTGGGCGAGCGCCGCCTCGGACAGATGCATGGGCACATCCTTGATGGTACGGACGTTGAGCGATACGTCCTCGCCCGTGGTGCCGTCGCCGCGCGTTGCCGCGCGCACGAAGGTGCCGTTTTGGTAGGTAAGCGCCACGCCCAGACCGTCGATCTTAAGCTCGCAGGTATAGGTGACGCTACCAGCACCGAGCGCATCCTCAGTGCGCTGGAGCCACGCGTCAAGTTCGTCCAGATCCATGGCATCGTCCATAGAATACATGCGTGCCATATGCGTGACCGGCGTAAACTGCTCGCTCACGTACCCGCCCACGCGCTGGGTATAGCTGTCGGACGTCACCAGGTCGGGGTAGGTCGCCTCGATTTCCTGCAGCTCAACGAGCATTTTGTCAAAGGCGGCGTCCGTGATCTCGGGCGCATCGAGCATGTAGTAGCGATAGGCGTGGTAATCGAGCTCGTGGCGCAGCTCGGCCGCGCGCGCTGCCGCCTGGGCACGGGCGTCGGTCGGTGCGGCGGCATCCGCGCTCGCGGACGTTTCGGTATCGATGTCCACACCGTCACCAAACAGGCTCGATTGCTCCATAGCGGCACTCCTTCGCTCGATTTCAAACGGATACAAGAGTACCACCGGTCGCAACGGGGCCGAATAGCCCTTTCGAACCGCACCGAATCGGCAGCCACCAGACCGGGGTGGACAATTAGTTCAGATACGTATAAATCCTAGAGCTGGATCAGGCACGAACACCCCTGTTTCAACTAATTTGAGCTCCTCGAAACCGTGTAAACGTCCCACTCTCCCTTCCAAACACCCATTCGAGCCCCATCCCAATCAAAAATTGCTCAAAACGCATCCCAAGCTGCCCCAGATTTATACGTATCTGAACTAACTGTCCAGACCATTACGAACCAGCCCCTTGCCAGCCACAAGTGATCCGTTTTCCTCCGCCCCCAACGGATCAATAAGAAAAGGGGGGCTGTCCCGCGTTGGTGGGACAGCCCCTCTGGCATCGGTATGAGCGAAACGGCTCGCTAGTAGCCCTGGCCGTAGCCCTGACCCTGGCCCTGCTGGCCTAACAGCTCCTCCAGGTACTGGCGCAGCTGCTCGTCGGTAATACCGCCATTGCCGGTGTCGGTCGAACTGTCGTCCTGCTGCTGGTTCTGCAGCTCTTCATCGGAGCCCAGCTCGACGGTGACCTTTTTCTCTTCCTTGCCGCGCATGAGTGTGATCTCGACCTTCTCGCCCACCTCGTGGCTGCGCAGAGCAATGATCAGGCCATCGGCGCTCGTGATCTCGTCGTCGCCCAGCTTGGTGATGACATCGCCCTCCTGAATGCCGGCCTTGGCAGCAGGACCATCCTCAACGACGCTCGCCACATACGCGCCGCTATCGGTGCTCAGCTTGTTGGTGCGGGCGTTGAGCGCATTGACGCTCGAAAGCGTAGCGCCCATGTACGGATGCACCGGCGTCTTGCCGTCGATAATCTGGTCGGCAATGTTCTTGGCATAGTTGACCGGAATGGCAAAGCCCACGCCCGAGCTGGAGCCCGAATAACTCTCGATGAGCGAATTAATGCCCACAAGCTCGCCATTGTCGTTAACGAGCGCGCCGCCGGAGTTGCCCGGGTTGATGGCGGCATCGGTCTGGATCATGTTGGCATAGATAGTGTTGCCGCTGGTAGAGCTCATAGCCGTGGAGCGATACAGCGCCGACACAATACCCGTGGAGACGGACTGCTCGTTGCCGAACGGCGAGCCGATCGCCATGACCCACTCGCCCACGTTGAGCTTGGAGGAATCACCGATCTCAATCGGCGTGAGCTTGGAGGCGTCGGCGTCCTTGAGCTTGATGACGGCCAGGTCGCTCGAAGCATCGTTGCCCACGAACTCGGCCTCATAGGTGGTGCCGTCGTCCATGGTCACCACGTACTGGTCGTAACCATCGACCACGTGGTTGTTGGTGAGGATGTGGCCCTCGGTATCGAGCACCACGCCCGAACCGACACTGCCCGAGTTATCCGACCCGTCAGCAGACTGCGAAAGCGAGCCATTCTGGCTGCCGCTCGAAGTGGCGGTAATGGAAACGACGGAGGGCAATGCCTTGGCAGATACGGCCTCGGCCAGCGTGGTGTCCTCGGAGTCGATCGTGATCTTTTGCGTCGATGAACCCGAAGCGCCCGCCGTCACGGCATTCTTGCCGCCACCGATATCGAGCGTGCCGCTCATAATGAGCGCGATGACCAACAGGGCGCCGCATGCGCAGCCGGCGAGCGCTGTAATGAAAATCGGCAGCTTTTTGGTCTTGGTCTTGACCACCGTGTGCTTGTTTACGACCTGTTGGCCGCCCAGCGGCTTGCCGGTCTGCGTGTCGTAGGCCTGCACGTAGGGAATGTTGCCGTCGGCAGGCGTCGACTCAACCTGTACGCGCGGCTGCTGCTGGGTCTCGCCGGCGTTGCCCGCATCCTGGGGACGCTGGGAATCGTACTCGCTCATAGCTGCGATCCTTTCGTCAAATAACCAAAGGCCCGCCAAACATGTGGCGGGCCATCATTGTTCACGTTGAGTTGTACCCCAATATGCGGGCGAACGTGTATGAGAACGCAATCTTTTAGGAAGGCTTAAGTTCTGTTGCAGGCCCAAAAGGACCCGGTCTACGTCAAAACCACCACAAAGGTGCCTGTCCCCTTTGTGGTGGAAATCTAGTCCTTAAACAGATAGCCCACGCCGCGGACGGTGGTGATGTGCGCCGCGATCTGCGGGCCCACCTTGGAGCGGATGCGTCGGATGTGCACGTCAACGGTACGCGTGCCGCCGCAGTACTCAAAGCCCCATACGCGGTGCAGCAGCACCTCGCGGCTGTAGGCGCGGTTGGGGTGCGTTGCCAAAAAGCTCAGCAGCGAGTACTCCATCAGCGTCAGGTCGATAGGCTCGTTATCGAGTGTCACCTGGTAGGTTGCCAGGTTAATCTCGAGGTTATCGATATTGAGCACATCGTCGGCGGCGACGGTCTCCTCCTCGCCCATCAGACGCTGCGCTCGAGCCTTAAGCTCGTTGGGCGTCGCCGTGGGGCATACAAAGTCGGCATGCGCGTGATTAGGCAGGCGCAAGGTACCGAGCGCCTCGTCGTCGACGATCACCAGCATGGGAACGCCGCCGCGATCGTCGAGCCATTTGGCAATCTGATCGATGCGGTCGCTGCGGATACCATCGGAATCGAGAATCAGCAGGTCAAAGTCGTGCGCCGCAGTCGGCGAATCGGGAGTTGCCAGGCTCACCTCGACACCCAGGGTGGTCGTCAAGCTGCGGGCAAACTCGTGGAAGCGCGTCGTGCGCGCCATGAACAGGGCACTCTTTTCGGACATATCGGCCTCCAAAGAAATGAGCTCAATCGTACTGGAACAAGCCAGCGCGATTAGGAGTTCGCCAGGTAGTGCTTGATCTCCCACTCGGTGATCGTAGACTCAAATTTATGCCACTCGTCGCGCTTCTTTTTAAGGAAGAAGCTGTGGATGTGCTCGCCGAGGGCATCCTTCATAAACTGCGAGTCCTCAAACACGTCGAGTGCCTCTTTGAGCGAGCGCGGCAGCGGCGTGTAGCCGGCCTCGACCATCTGACGGTCGGTAAGCTTGAGCGTCTCGGCCGTGGCCTCGGGCGGGAGCTCCAGCTTGCGCTCGATGCCGTCGAGACCAGCCGCCAGCGTGACGGCGTTGACCAGATACGGGTTGGCCATGGGGTCGGGGCTGCGAAGCTCGATGCGCGTGGACAGCTGCTTGCCGGGCTTGTAGACCGGGATGCGGACCATACTCGCGCGGTTGCGCAGGCCCCACGTGGCGTACTGCGGCACGGAGTCGCCACCCGTGGTGATGCGCTTGTACGAGTTGACCGTGGGGTTGGTGATGGCGCTAATCTCGCGCGCGTGCGCCAGGATGCCGGCCATGTAGTGCTTGGCGATATCGGAGAGGTGGTACTTCTCGTCGTCTTCGCCCCAAAAGACGTTGTTGCCGTCGTGGTCGAATAGCGACTGGCACAGGAACATAGCGCTGCCGTCCTCGCCCGCCAACGGCTTGGGCATAAAGGAGGCGTGGCACCCGCTCTCGTAAGCCTGCTGCTTAATGATGAGCTTTGCCGTGGTGATGGCGTCGGACATGCTCAGGGCCTCGGCGTGGCGCAGGCTCATGCCGTGCTGCGAGCGGCCGGCGGCGTGGAAGGTGTACTCCACGGGCACGGACATCTTCTCGAGCGTGAGGACCGTGTTGCGGCGCAGGTCGCGAGCGGCATCGCTCACCGAAAGATCGAAGTAGCCCACGTTGTCGAGCGGCTCGGGGGTGTGTTCGTCGGGGAAGTAGTAATACTCCAGCTCAGCGCCCACGTTGAGCAGATAGCCGGCCTTCTCGGCCCTGTAGAACATGCGGCGCAGGGCATCGCGCGGGTCGCCGGCAAACGGCTTGCGATCGGGAGTGCACACGTCGCAGAACACGCGGGCGACGCCGTTATGGCTCGGGCGCCACGGCAGAATCTGGAAGGTCGAAGCATCGGGAAACGCCAGCATGTCGGCTTCCTCGGGCGTGGCAAAGCCCTCGATGGCGGAGCCGTCAAAGCCAATACCCTCCTCAAAAGCGACCTCGAGGTCCTCGGGGCTAATGGCAAAGTTCTTGAGGCGGCCGAGAATATCGACAAACCACAGACGCACAAAGCGGATGTCACGCTGTTCTACGGAGCGGAGTACGTAATCGATGTTCTGCTGGTTCATGTCGCTCCCCTTTCTTTCGGGCGGGTTTCGACTGATCTATATCGCAGATACTATCGCAGAAAAATGTTTCCGCAGGGTTAAAGCGTATCAAGCGCTCAAAAAACGTGTGCGAACAGGCAGTTGCGAACGAGCGGCTAGCGTTCAGATTCGGAGACAATTTGTCTACAGGCTCGTTCCAGCGCAGGGAACTCCATCGTCACTGCATCCCAAACAACCGAGCGGTCGACATTGCCGTAATCATGCGCAAGATAATTTCTCATGCCGATAATTCCACGCCATTCAATTTCGGGATGAAGCCGCTGCGAGCGTTCCGACAATTTGCCCGCTTCTTCCGTCACCCTAAGCGCACACATCAAAAGGGAGTCCGCCAACGCCCTCGTCCGCACGTCATTCGCATGCAGAAACTGGTCCTCGGTGATATCAAAAGCCTTGATGCGCTCGTTCGTTTCGGAGATGGCCTCCAAAACCTCTTGGGCGCGAAGGCTGTCTGACTTACGCGCGATCATAAAGGATCACTCCTTCGCGCTCGATTACCGCGGCAAGTTCGTCATCAAGATGATCACTAGAGACGAGATCAACCTGCCTCCCGGTTTCTTTGCGCACCGCCTCGCCAAACGCCGACAGCGCAAAAAGACCAAAGCCCTGCTCGCGATCGACTTCGAGACGCAAGTCAATATCACTATCGGCATGCGCCTCGCCACGGGCATACGAACCAAATAGAATCACGGTTTTGATGGCGGGAATCGTGCTGGCTGCCTCGCGGACGGCGGACTCAATCTGGGCAGTATCCAAAATGCCCGCCGCGGCGCTTTCGCTCGCAGAGCTTTTACCAAGTGAAGGAACAAACGGCAGAGAGCGCTCGCGCAGCATCTGCCTCATAAACATATTGACCGCAACAGACGAAGTCATGCCAAGCTCTTCGCACAGTTCGGCAAATGAGTCTTTAATTGACGAGTCCACTCGCACACTCAGCACAGACGCAGCCATGGATACCTCCTGTATGACATTGTCTATATATTATCATACAGACTAGCGCGAGGTCGAAGCGCGGTGTTCGATGTGGCCGGGGACCTCGATACGCTTGGGGGCGAGCTTTGCGGCCTCGCCCACCGTGGTGGTGACGACGTCGATGCGCTCGGACAGACGCTCGACCACGCGCTCGGCAATGGTGAGGGTGTCTTGCGCGGCCGTAGTGACGCCGCCAAAGAGCACGTGGTTCCAGGGGTAGTCATCAAACGTCGCAATCTTAAGACCCGCCGGCAACGAGGGTCCCAGCTGCGCTAGCGCCTCGGTCAGACGCAGGAAAACCAGGCCGTTGACGGCGATGAGGCCGAGCCTTTTGCCCGCATAGCCGCGGATGGTCTCGTCCAAGCGGCCAACGCCCGTGGCACCGCCATCGGCCAAGGTGACAACCTCGCCGGCAAGGCCGCGGTGCAAAAGCTCGTCGGTAAAGGCCTCGGCGCGCTCTCGACGCACGGGGCTGTCGTCGCTTGCCTCGGTGAGCAGGCACAGGCGCTCGCTGCCAGCGGCGGTCAAGGCGTCTACCAGGCCGGCGACCAGCTCACGGTTGTTAGATGTCACCAGATCGACACCGCCGTCGGCAACGTCGCGGTCGAGCAGCACAACGGGCAGGCGCCCCGCGGCCGCGGCGATCGCCTTGTCGTTGCCTCCGCAGGTGTTGACGACCAGGCCGTCCACGCCGGCATCGATAAGTCTGGTGAGCGACTCGGCCTCCTTGGCGGGATCGTTGCCGCTAATGGCCGTCATGAGCGAGCAGCCGCGCGCGGCGGCACTGGCGGAAAGGCCCTCGAGCATAGCGCTGGAGAACGGGTTGGCGATGTCGGCCAGGATCACGCCGATGAGGTTGGTGCGCGAGCTGCGCAGATTGCGCGCGGCAGCACGTGGGCGATAGCCGGTGCGCTCGATAACCGCCGCGATGCGAGCGCGGGTTTCCTCGGTCATCTGCCCGGGGCGGTTGTTGAGATAGCGCGAGACCGTGGCCGGGCTCACGCCCGCCTCGGCGGCAATGTCCTTGATTCTCATCTGCGCCATGGCGCACCCCGTTTCCCAATTGTCAGCAGTCTGAGCCATTTTAGGCATTTTTTTAAAAATCTCGCTTGCAAAACGCTGTAGGTGAGTATACTACAACTCGAAACGAAACCGATTTCGTAAACCGATTTCGGCAAGCGTTGGCGCGGAGGTGCAAAGATGTACCCTACCGTCTTGGCACCTCCGCGCCAACGCCATATCAAAGGTGTACGCACGAGCAAGAAGGAGCTGCGCGACCATGGGTAAAACGGTTCTTACCTTCGGCGAAATCATGATGAGGCTCTCGCCCAAAGATCATCTGCGCATTGAGCAGGCAACCGAGTTTGACGTCCGCTACGGTGGCGCCGAGGCCAACACCGCTCTTTCCCTGGCCTACCAAGGCGACAAGGCCGCTTACGTATCCGTTGTCCCGGCCAACCGCCTAGGCGAGTGCGCGCTGCGCTCGCTGAAGGCCTACGGCGTCGACACAACGCGCGTCGTGCGTCAGGGCGACCGTCTTGGCTCCTATGTGTTTGAGGTCGGCGCCTCGCAGCGCGGCAACGGCTGCGTCTACGACCGCAAGTTCTCTGCCATCAACATGGCCAAGCGCGACGTCTTTGACTGGGACGAGATCCTCAAGGGCATCGATGTCTTCTATTTCTCCGGCGTGACCCCCGCCGTCTCCGATGAGATGGCCGCCGCCTGCAAGGATGCGCTCGCCGCCTGCCGCGCCAAGGGCATCACCACCGTGTGCGACGTGAACTATCGCGGCAAGATGTGGTCGCCCGAGAAGTCGCAGGCCACCATGAAGGAACTCCTGCCGCTCGTCGACATCTGCATCGCCAACGACGAGGATGCGCCCGCCGGCCTCGGTATGACCTGCGTCTCTGGCTCCCTTGCCCACGGCATCGAGGAGCGCGACACCTATGTCGAGATGGCCCGTCAGATCTGCGCCGAGTACGGCTGCAAGAAGGTCGCCTCGGTCGTCCGCAACATCTCCTGCGTCGAGCGCTCCATCTGGATGGGCATGCTCTTTGAGGCCGAGAGCGGCGAGCACTGGTTCTCCCCTGCTCACGACGTGCACGTACTCGAGGGCGTTGCCGCCGGCGACGCTTTCAACGCCGGCCTCGTCCATGCCCTCATCAACGACTTTGACCCGCAGGACGCTGTCAACTACGCGATTGCAGCCTCGATCCTCAAGCTCACTATCAAGGGCGATTCCAACTTGGTGACCGCAGACGAGATCGCAGCCGCGGCATCCGCCGCCGACGGTGGCACCCGCGTCGCCCGTTAATTCGTTCCCCATTCCGCGGGCCGCAGCTTTCCAATCCCATACCCCTGCGGGCCGCTCCCCGATTCCTCCGGCCGGGCAAAACCACCAGTCCCATTCCGGTTTTGCCTGGCATTCCCTACATGACTGGTCGAGCAGCCGGTTTTGGAATTGCTTGAACCCCAAGCAGTGCCTCCGATAACCAATCCAAAATCGGCTCCTGACCAGCACATTTGGCAATCACGCGCCCATGCGCGCCACACATCGAAAGGAACATCATGTTCGATCAGTTCTACACCACGCTTGAGTCCCTGGGCATCGTGCCGGTCGTTGTGCTCGACAAGGTCGAGGACGCCGCTCCGCTCGCCCACGCCCTTATGGCAGCTGGCATGAAGTCCGCCGAGGTCACCTTCCGCACCGCCTGCGCCGCCGAGTGCATCGCCGCTATGGCCGAGGCCGAGCCCGAGATGTGCGTCGGCGCCGGCACTGTCCTGACCGTCGAGCAGGTCGAGCAGGCCCGCGCAGCCGGTGCCAAGTTCATCGTCTCCCCGGGTTACAACGAGGACGTCGTGAAGCACTGCATCGACATCGACCTGCCCGTCCTTCCCGGCACCGTGACCCCCTCCGAGGTCACCGCAGCCGAGAACCTGGGCCTCAAGGTCACCAAGTTCTTCCCCGCGTCCCAGTATGGCGGCCTGAACACCATCAAGGCCCTCGCCGCTCCGTTTGTCGGTCACCGCTTTATGCCTACCGGCGGCGTGAGCACCGCCAACGTCGAGGAGTACCTGAGCTCCTCCGCCATCATCGCCTGCGGTGGCACCTGGATGGTCAAGCCGGCCCTGTTTGCCGACGGCGACTTCTCCAAGGTCGAGCAGATCGCCCACGAGGCCATGGACGTCGTCGAGAAGGTCCGCGGCTAGGTTTAGCTCTCTATCGTGAAAGGGGGGCGTGCCCTAAACCTCGCCCCCTTTCTTTTAAAGCGGCTCGGAAGCGCGCCGTTTCCGTCACGAACAAGAACCAAAACCGTCTTGTATGCTGATAGAACGTGACGGAAGCGACACGCCTCCAAGCCGCTTTGCCTACTCGGCTGGCCGTCGCGCTCAACTAAGCCACTTCGACAAAAGCCGAGCCACCAAAACAGCTGCGGTGCCGTCTGGAGGAATGGACCCTTGCTTCCGGTCTTTTCCTCCAAGCGGCGCCGCAGCTTTTTCGTGCCCCGATGTGCCCCGTCACTTGCGGTGGAATACGGACTGCCTACACCATCAGAGCCGCAAAACAATCCCTATTTCACCGCAACTAAATAAAGGGACAAATTAGATGGCCGAGTCTTTGGACAGCTCAAAATAGTCGGGATGCAAGGCGATAACCGGGCCCTGCTCCTCGGGCATCAGGTGCAAGTGCGTCTCTGCCAGATAGCTCGCCGTGTCGGTATCGCCCCTCTTAATGGCCTCGAGAATCCGGCGATGCTGCCGACGAATCGGCTCCCAATCCAGGTCCTGCGACACCATACGCAACCAGTTGTATCGCTCAAAATGTGTGTTGATGCTCTTCATCCAATCCCACAACATGTGACGACCGGCAATCTCAAAACACGTCTCATGGAACAGGTTATCCAGGTCAAAGAAGCGGCGCGTTTCGCCATGGTCGAGCGACTCGGACTCGGCAAGAATCTGCTCGAGCCGATGCTTTTGCTCGGGCGTAGCAGCCGAACAGCATTTAATAAGCACGCTTCTCTCGAGCTTCTCGCGCAAGAAACAGGCGTTCTCGGCGCGCTCCATGCTGATTTTTGAGACATAGGTGCCGCTTTTGGGACGCGTTTCCACCAGCTCCTGCTCACGCAGGCGCACAAAGGACTCGCGAATGGGCGTGCGCCCGATTCCCGTCTCCTTTTCCAGACCAATCGCCGAAAGGCGCGTGCCGGGCTTGAGCTCGGCATAGATAATCTTGGAGCGTAATGCGTTGTATGCCTGATCTTGCAGGCTCTGATAATGCTGGAGCTGTTCCATAAAGCCCTCGGATAAACCCTCGGTTAGTCGAATACCACCATGCAATACTATCGCATCGACACGCCCCAGCTCCCAATCAGTCTTTTTGGGACGGGGCTCTTTTAGCTACCCTGGCCCGCAGATCGGCCCCCTTGCCACAAAAGTGGCCCATCTACTACGTTAACACGGACAGCCTCGGCCATACCGAAAACCGTGAAAACAAAACCGCAGGTAGGCAGCTTGTCGATTTTCGAAAAAGCCGGCTATGGTTGACCTCTGCGGCTTAAACGTAGTAGATAGGCCCTATTCGTGGCACAGCACCACTCCATCCCAAATTGGCACCCCGAGCCCTCGTGAGTTGCCAACAAGCTGTTCGACCAGCGCTTTATCCGCGCGGCATTTGGAAAATAGCACCACCGCAAAACCCGCGAGTAGCGCTTACTTTGCTATATCTCACTATATTTTGCTATATCTTGCTATACTTTGCTATATCTTGCTATATCTTGAGCAAAGGTGGCTCACATGCAAACAAACCCTTTTAAGCCCACAGCAGGTAAAACACCTCCCACGATTATCGGCCGCGAAGATGTACTTGAAGAATTCAGTGAAGGCCTCACCAACGGGCCTGGTGCCCCTGGGCGCCTAATGCGCATAGCCGGCGTCCGTGGAACGGGCAAGACGGTCCTCCTTGACGAGTGCTCACGTTTGGCGCAAAGCCGTGGCTGGACGGTCATAAAAGAGGTCGCAACCGAGGGACTTTGCCAGCGCATTCTCGAACAGCTGCAGCCCAAATTCCAGGCCAAACACGCCAGATTTGAGCCCACCGTAGCTGGCATATCCATCGGCAGCATAGATATTGAGCGAATCGGCCCATCGCTACGCGACGCCATGAGACAGACAATATCCAAGAATGGAAATGGCCTGCTCATCACTCTCGACGAGGTTCAAGACGCAGAGCTCGATGAGGTCCGAACGCTCTCCATTGCGATTCAGCAGGTTATCGGAGAAGACCTTGATATCGCCTTTGTTTTTGCTGGGCTGCCTTCGATGATTGAAAGCATCATCAACGGAAAGACACTTACGTTTTTGCGCCGTGCCCTCCCCTTTGATCTGAAGGCTGTGGCAGTAACCGAAGTGTCGTACTCCCTCGAGGAAACCATTGAAGCGTCTGGCATGGAGTTGCAGCCAGGTATTGCCGGCCAACTTGCCGAGGCAACGCAAGGCTATCCTTTCATGATCCAACTCGTTGGATACTACGCATGGCAGTTGGCAAGACGTGCACATACAGCGATTATTGGAGAAGAAGAAGCCGAGCGTGGCATTGCAACGGCACGCGAACGCTTCTGCGCCATGGTGATTGAGCCCGCGCTGCGGCGCATTCCGCCCACGTGCATCGCTTATCTGCTGAGCATGGCGTCTTTGGGGCAGACGAGCTCGACTAGCATGGTTGCCGATGGCCTAAACAAAACGCCTCAACAGGTGAGCTCCGTCCGCAGCCGCCTGTTAAGAGAATCGATTATCGAGGCCCCCTCGTACGGCAAGGTCTCATTTGCCATCCCCTACATGCGCAATTACCTCTACGAACACAAAGCCGAACTGGAAGTTGAACTGTAGAAACGGCAACTGCCCTGCAAGACGAAAACCGTTTTCGTACGGATTAAAGCAGACGTAAACGATTTTCGTCTGTTTTACGTTCGGAAATAAGACGCAAATTGCACTTTCGTATGGTTTTACGCCAAACGCAACACGCTTTCGTCCGGCCATGCGTCCCCAATCCAGACGAAAAAGGCCCCGAGCTCGTGTGAGCTCGGGGCTCTTTGTGCCGCGCATCTATGAGAGGAGATATTTGATGCGCATGGGCGCTACTCCATGTAGCCACCCTGAATGGCGGAAACTGCATGCTCAGTAAAGAACTTGAGCGTGCCGGAGGTATAGCGATTAGCCTTGGGCTTCCAAGCGGCTCGACGCTCGGCCAGGACGGCGTCGACCTCGGCCGGCTCCATCTCCTTACCGGCGATGCCCACGATGGACAGCGAGCGCTCGGGGATGTTGATTCGGATAAGGTCGCCTTCCTCGATCAGGGCAATCGGGCCGCCCACGGCAGCCTCGGGCGAAACGTGACCGATAGCCGGACCCTTGGAGGCGCCGGAGAAGCGGCCGTCAGTGATCAGGGCAATGCTCGCGCCCAGCTCGGGGTCGCTGGCGATAGCTTCGGTGGTGTAGAACATCTCGGGCATACCGGAACCCTTGGGTCCCTCATAGCGAATGATAACGGCATCGCCGGGCTTGACCTCGTGCGTCAGGACGGCGTGAATGGCGTCCTCCTCGCAGTCGAACGGACGGGCCTTGAGCGTAGCCTGGAACATCTCGCGCGGAACGACGGTGTGCTTGACGACCGCGCCCTCGGGAGCAAGATTGCCGTGGAGGATGGCGATGGAACCGTCGGTGCCGAAGGCCTGGTCAAACGGACGGATGATGTCCTCGCGCTTGAGATTCCACTTCTCAAGGTAACGACCGCACTTCTCGTAGTAACCGTTGTTCTTGAGGTCCTCGAGGTTCTCGCCGAGAGTCTTGCCGGTGACGGTCATGACGTCGAGGTGGAGCATCGACTTGATCTCCTCCATGATGCGCGGCACGCCGCCCGCATAGTAGAAGAACTGCGCCGGCCACTCACCTGCGGGACGGACGTTGAGCAGGTAGTGGGCACCACGGTGCAGGCGATCGAAGTCGTCGGCGGACATCTCGATGCCAAACTCGCGGGCAATCGCGGGGATGTGCAGCAGCGAGTTGGTGGAACCGGAGATGGCGCCGTGGACCATGATGAGGTTCTCGAAGGACTCCTTGGTCACGATGTCACGCGGACACAGGTTGTGCTCGGAGAGCCACACGGACTGGCGGCCGGCCTCGCGGGCAAACTCGCGCAGGTCGGAGCTGGTAGCGGGCAGCAGGGCGGTACCGGGAAGCATAAGGCCCAGGGCCTCAGCCGTGACCTGCATGGTCGAGGCGGTACCCATAAAGGAGCAGGCGCCGCAGCTGGGGCAGGCGTTATGCTTGGCGAACTCGAGCTCCTCGCGGGAGATCTCGCCGCGCTCATAGCGGGCCGAGATGGCGCCGAGCTGCTCCAGGGTCAGCAGGTCGGGGCCGGCATCCATGACGCCGCCGGTAACGACGATGGAGGGGATGTTGATGCGGCCCATGGCCATGAGGTTCGCAGGCAGGCCCTTATCGCAGCTGGCGACAAAGACGCCGGCGTCGAACGGGGTGGCCTTGGCATGAATCTCGATCATGTTGGCGATCATGTCGCGGCTGGGCAGCGAGTAGTTAATGCCGTCGTGGCCCTGGGCCTCGCCGTCGCAGATATCGGTGCAGAAGTAACGGGCACCGTGACCGCCAGCCTCGGCAACGCCGGCACGGACCTCCTCGACCAACTCAAACAGACCGGCAGAACCCGGGTGCGAGTCGCCGAACGTCGACTCGATAATGACCTGCGGCTTGTCCAGATCTTCGATGGACCAGCCAGAGCCCAGACGCAGCGGGTCCATCTCGGGGCTGATGGTGCGAAACTTGCCGGAACGCGGCTGCAGCTTGGCAACCAAGTCGGCTGCCTCCTGCTGAATCTGTGCCTTGATCTTCTCGTCCATGATGCTCTCCTCTTTTGATTTGAACGGTTGTACCAATCGTTGGTTAATGAATCAGGTGTAAATGGGTACCGAGCGATGCCCTCGGCAAAAGATGCTTAGCTACGCGAACTAGGCGAAGAACGAAATCACCAGGGCGCAGGCAAGACCCGAAAGGCCGATGAGCGTCTCCATAATGGTCCAGGACTTGAGGGTGGTCTTCTCGTCAATCTCCAGGAACGAGGAGCACATCCAAAAACCGGCATCGTTGACGTGCGAGAGGGCCGTGGCACCGCCGCAGATGACAAGACAGATAGCGGCACGCATGAGCACTGAGGCTCCGGCAACCGCGGGCATGGCGGCCATAATGCCCGATGCCATGGTCATAGCGACGATGGAGCTGCCGACAGAGGCACGCACCATGACGGCGATCAAAAAGGCAACGACCACCAAGGGCAGCGGTGAAGCCTCGAGCATGGGCCCAATAACCTGGCCCAAGCCGCAGTCCTGCAGCATCCAGCGAATGACGCCGCCGCAAGCGATAACCAGCAAGATCATGCCGACGGGCTTAAGAGAGCGGTCGAGCAAGGCCTTGAGCTCGGCGCCGGAGTAGCCGCGGCGCGCGCCCAGCAGATACATCGCGACGAGCGTGGCGAGCGTCAAAGCGACGAACGGCTTACCCAGGAAGGCAAAAATCGAGGCGAGCTCGGCGGGCATGGGGATATAAGAGGACAACGTGCCCAGCAAAATCAGACAAAGCGGCGTGAGCACGATGGCAAGCACCATGCCAAAGGAGGGAAGCTCCTTTTCGTCGCTCGCGCCCTCGGCAGAGGTAAAGTGTTCCGGAACATCGGTAAAGATGCGACCGCCCACATTGCGGCCCCAGATGACGCCGGCAATCGCCATGGCGATGAAGGCAGTGGGGATACCGACGAGAATCATGGTGCCCAGGTCGACACTGAGCGTGCCGGCGACCAAAACCGACCCGGCCGATGGCGGCACAAACGCATAGCCAGCGGCAAGTCCCGCGAGCAGCGCGATGCCGTAGTAGAGCGTCGACTTTTTGGTCTGCGATGCCACGCTAAACGCAAGCGGAATCAAAACGACCACGCCGGCCTCAAAGAACACCGTGGTGCCGATGACCAGACCGGTGATGCCCAGCGCCCAGCTGGAGTGGCCCTGGCCAAAGGTGTTAATGAAGGTCTGGGCGATCTTCTTGGCGCCGCCGCTCTCCTCCAAAATCTGGCCAAACATCGATCCCAGGCCAATGAGCAGGGCGATGTTTTGCAGCGTGGTGCCCACGCCCTTGGTGACGGTGTCTGCCACCATGTCGAGCGGCATGCCGGCTCCGATACCGATCACGAGCGCCGAGACCATCATCGACAGCACGGGGTGCAGCTTGAACTTGATGATGAGCGCAAGCAGCAGCGCGATGCCCACGATGGCGGCGATGACCAACCTGGTGGGGTCAGCCATAAACGTTGGGTCTGACATCTTTCCTCCAATTCATCAGACCTTTTGAATTCGTCTGATGACTATAGCGTGTTTTGGAAAGGTCTGATGTTTCATTTTGAAATTTGTTCGAAATACATCTGATGTATTTGGTAAACGGTCGTATTTGCGCTGCGAACGGTATATCTAAGCCGCCCGACTCAAATCCAGCGGCCAATATCACATCCGTGGTGCGCTAAAATAGCTCAGATGAATTTTGTAATGAAAGGTATAGCTATGGCCCGCGCCGAATCGGGACTCCCCGAGCAAATATCGGAGAAAATCATTCAATTGATTCTGGATGAACACCTTGAGCAAGGCGATCGCCTGCCTAAGGAAACCGTGCTGGTCGAGCGCTTGGGCGCCGGCAGGAGCACCGTGCGCGAGGCCATGAAGTTGCTGCAGTCGCGCAATATCGTGCGCATTAAGCAGGGTTCGGGCACCTATGTGGCGTCAAACCCCG
The DNA here is from genome assembly GCF_018785265.1 of Collinsella aerofaciens. GTDB lineage: Bacteria > Actinomycetota > Coriobacteriia > Coriobacteriales > Coriobacteriaceae > Collinsella > Collinsella aerofaciens_AI. Next base: position 131,988 of record NZ_WQPK01000008.1, read on the forward strand.
GCGTTGCCGACGACCCGCTGGGCTTTACCTTTATCGACGACAAGCAGCGTCTGGCGCGGGACCTACTCGAGGTGCGCTTTATGGTCGAGCCGCAGATGGCACGCATGGCAGCCGAGCACGCAACCAACGACCAGGTCGTCTGTATCAAAGAGCTCTGCGACGAATCCGAGCGCCTGGCCGAGGCCGGTGAGGATTACTCCGCCGCCGACACCGCGTTCCACAATGCCATTGCCGAGAGCTCCGGAAACCTCGTCGTTCCCCGCCTGATGGGCGTGCTCAAGGCATCCGTCCCCCTCTTTATCGACGTGACCGGCAAAAAGCTCGTCGAGGAAACTATCCGCACGCACCGCGATGTGGCCGACGCCATCGCCTCGCGCAATCCCACCGCCGCGCACGACGCGATGTATCTGCACCTGGTGTATAACCGCAACATGATCGCAGAGGGCACGCAGGAACAGGGCGAATAAACGTCCGTGCGGCAAGGACAAGACTGCCGTTCGCCTTTTAAAAGTGAACGTTCACCTGATTTTAGGAAATAAGGGGTGGCTATTACGCCGCTTCACCTATACTGACCTTGTATGAGAAGCATGACTTTTATAGATGAACGTTTCTTTTGAAAGGATCGCTATGTCTGATCTTATGGACAGCTTCCGCCTGGATGGCAAGGTCGCGCTCGTGACCGGCGCCACCTACGGCATTGGCATGGCCATTGCCGAGGCGCTCGGAGAGGCCGGCGCCAAAATCGCCTTTAACGCCCGTCACGCCGACAAAGTAGCCGAGGCCGAGAAGCACTACCGTGAGCTGGGTTTTGACGCTCACGGCTATGTTGCCGACGTCACCGACGAGGCCGTCGTTGCCGAGCTCATCGCCAAGATCGAGGCCGACTTTGGCACCACACCCGACATCCTGGTCAACAACGCCGGCGTCATCCAGCGTACCCCGATGCTCGACATGAGCGCCGAGGACTTCCGCCGCGTCGTCGATATTGACCTCAACGCACCGTTTATCGTGTCCAAGGCCTGCCTGCCCGGCATGATCGCCAAGGGCCACGGCAAGATCATCAACATCTGCTCGATGATGAGTGAGCTGGGCCGCGAGACCATCGCCGGCTATGCCGCGGCCAAGGGCGGCCTGAAGATGCTCACCAAGAACATCTGCTCCGAGTTTGGCGAGGCCAACATCCAGTGCAACGGCATTGGGCCCGGCTACATCGCCACGCCGCAGACCGCGCCGCTGCGCGAGACGCAGCCCGACGGCAGCCGTCACCCGTTTGACCAGTTCATCATTGCCAAGACGCCGGCCGCCCGTTGGGGCACGCCCGAGGACCTGAAGGGCCCCGCCGTGTTCCTGGCTTCCGACGCGTCGAACTTCGTCAACGGCCACATCCTCTACGTCGACGGCGGCATCCTCGCATACATTGGAAAGCAGCCTCAATAAGCGTCACCGCAACTGCCCACATCAGGTTTCATCCACTCGTTTTTCATTTGAGTTGCGGTGAGATAAGGATTGGTTTTGGCTTCTATCAGGCAAAACAGTCCGTATTCCACCGCAAGTTAGAAATAGGAAGGTAATTCGCAATGAAAATCGCTCTGATCAACGAAAACTCTCAGAACTCCAAGAACCCTATGATCGAGGCTGCCCTTAAGAAGGTTGTCGAGCCCATGGGCCACACCGTCTTTAACTATGGCATGTATGCCGACGCCGACTCCAAGCCCCTCACCTATGTGCAGAACGGCATCCTGGCCGCCGTGCTGCTCAACTCCGGCGCTGCCGACTACGTCGTGACCGGCTGCGGCACCGGCGAGGGCGCCATGCTCGCCTGCAACTCCTTCCCCGGCGTGCTGTGCGGCCACGTTGCCGACCCGCTCGACGCCTACACCTTTGCCCAGGTCAACGATGGCAACGCCGTCGCCATGCCCTTCGCCCTCAAGAACGGCTGGGGCCAGGAGCTCAATCTCGAGTACACCTTCGAGAAGCTCTTTGGCTTTGGTTCGGGCAACGGCTATCCTGCCGAGCGTGTTGAGCCCGAGCAGCGCAACAAGAAGATCCTCGACGGCGTCCGCGCTGTGACCATGCGTCCGCTCGTCGACATCCTGGACGAGCTCGACCAGGACCTGGTGAAGGGCGCACTTGCCGGCGAGCACTTCCAGGAGTACTTCTTTGCCAACGCAACCGACGAGGCCATCATCGCCAAGGTCAAGGAGATCCTAGGCCTCTAATCGCACAACTCATTGCAGCTAACGCAAGCGGCGGTCGTCCCACGTACGGGACGACCGCCGCTTTTTACTATCTACCGACTGACGCCGCGGGGACAGGCCCCATGCACCAAGGGATTAACTAGAGCTCGCAGGCAACCTTATAGCCATCGCCGATGGCATCGCGGATGTTGCCACACTTGTTGGCATCGCCCAGCACGTGGGTGGCAACGCCGGCAGCGGCAAGGTCGTCGGCCAACTTGGTATTGGGACGGTAGCCCATCGCCAGCACCAGCGTATCGGCACCGGTGATGGTGTGGACCTCGCCGTCCTTTTCGTAGCTGATGGTGTCCTCGGTGATCTCGGTCACCTTGGCCTCGGTCAGCACGTGGACGCCCTTGGAGAGCATGCGCGTGATGAGCACCGCGCGACCGGCGCCGCCCTCGTTGGCGGCGAGCGTCTTGGTCATCTCGATGACGGTGACGTCGCGATTGGCCGGCGACAGATCGTTGACCAACGGGGCCAGGTAGTCAGCCGTCTCGCAACCGACGGTGCCGCCGCCCACGATGACAATCTTCTTGCCCGGGAAAGCCTTGCCGCCCAACAGGTCGTCAGCCGTCATGACCTGCTTAAATCCCTGCATGAAGGCCGGGGCGATGGGCTCGGCGCCATAGGCCAGGACGACCTCGTAGCCGGCGTAGTCACGCTGAATGTCCTCGGCAGTAAGCTCGGTGCCAAATACGCACTTCACGCCGACCTCGGCCAGGCGACGGTACTGATACTTGATCACGCGGGTGAGTTCCTGCTTTGCCGGCGGAACGGCCGCGATGCGCATCTCGCCACCCGGCTCGTCCTGCTTATCCACGAGCACTACGTTGTGGCCGCGCTTGGCAGCAATGTAGGCTGCCTCCATGCCCGCAGGACCAGCGCCCACAACCAGCACGTTCTTAGCCTCGGCGGCAGGCTCGTAGCCGGCCTCGTCGCGCTCAACATCGGGATTGACGGTGCAGGAGATGCGCTTGCCAAACATAATGCCGTTCAGGCAGCGCAGGCAGCCGATGCAGGGGCGGATGTCGTCGGCGTTGCCGGCAGCGGCCTTATTGCAGAACTCGGCATCGCACAGGTTGGCGCGGCCCATCATGCAGATGTCGGCAGCGCCGTCCTCGATCAGCTCCTCGGCGATCCAGGCCTCGTTGATGCGGCCGACGGTGGCGACAGGAATGTTGACGTGCTTTTTGATCTCGCGCGAGCAGGCAGCGTGCGAGGCCTGCTGGGTACCGGCGGCAGGAATCGCGGAACCGCGCTTGATGGTGGTGCCGCCCGAGACATGAATCATGTCGACGCCGGCCTTCTCCAGGCGACGCGAGACGTAGATCATGTCGTTGAGGGTCAGACCGCCATCGGTGTACTCGTCGCCCGAGATACGGACGTCGATGATAAAGTCCTTGCCGCAGCGCTCGCGAATCTCGGCGATGACCTCGAGCAAAAAGCGCATTCGGGCGTCGAGCGAGCCGCCGTACTCGTCGGTGCGCTTGTTGTAGAGCGGAGTCAAAAAGCCGCCGAGCATACCGTGGGCGTGCGCCGCATGGACTTCGACGCCATCGACGCCAGCCTTCTGCATACGCACGGCAGCGTCGCCAAACTGATGCGTGAGCTCGTGAATCTCATCGACCGTGATAGGACGCGGCGCCTCGCGGGCATAGGACGGGCCCACAAAGGACGGAGCGATCAGGCGAGGCGTGCCCGGAATGTTAAAGGCCATGTAGGCGGGGTGGAAGAGCTGCGGCATGATCTTGCAGCCGTACTCGTGGACGGCCGCGGCGAGCTTTTCCCAGCCAGGGATAAACGTGTCGTCGTAGCAGCACATGTCGCCCGGCAGATAGGTATAGGTGGGCTCGACCGTCACGACCTCGGTGATGATCAGGCCCACGCCGCCCTTGGCGCGGGCACGGTAATGATCAACCAAGTCGTCGGTCACGTAGCCATGATCGGCCAGGTTGGTGGACACCGGCGGCATAAAGACGCGGTTCTTGACCTCGGTCGTACCGACCTTGATCGGGCTAAAGAGCATCGGATAGGCGGAAGACTCCATACAGGGTTCCTTTCGTTTGAGCCGCTCGGCGGCAGTTGCTGACGTATCTATCGTACCAGCAACTGCACAACACCCGACCGCACGCACTCCCCTGCCTACGTATCGACCCACAAAAAAGTTGCGGTGAGATACGGAGCAATCGAGGCTTTTGACAGCCAAAACAGTCCGTATTTCACCGCAACTGATGGATGGGATGTGTTAGAGGCCCAGGTAGCTGGTCATGCCTTCGACGGCGAGCTTAGCACCTGCCACGGCATGAACCACGGTGAGCGGGCCGTTAACCACGTCGCCGGCGGCAAAGACGCCAGGTACGGTGGTCATGCCGCGCTCATCGACCGAAAGAAGGCCGCGATGGTCGGTCTCCAAGCCACCCGTCGTAAGCACAAGCTTGTCCTTGGGCACCTGCGAAGCCGCAATCACAACTGTGTCGGCAGACACATGGTCAAGCTCTTCCTCGTAGCCCACCACATTGTTGTCCTCGTCGAAGATAGCCGTCTCGAAGACCGGACCGTTATCGTCGATGGCATAGATCGCCTTGCCGCACACAATCTCGGCACCGTCAAGCTCGGTCAGCTCCACCTCGTCATCGATGGCCGAGATATGGCGCGATCGAGCATACACGGTGACCTTACGAGCACCCGAGCGCAGCGCCGTGCGGGCCACATCCATGGCCACGTTACCGGCACCGATGACCGCCACATTCTGTCCGATCGCCACGCTCGAAGGATCGACCAGGTAATCGATACCAAACAGCACGTTGCCGCGCGACTCGCCGGGAATACCCAGTTTGCGAGCTCGCCAGGTACCGGTGCCAACAAAAACCGCATCGTAGCCGTCGCGCAGCAGGTCGTCGATATGCAGCGCGCCACCGATGGTGGTCGAGGGGCGCACGCGCACGCCGAGCGAGCACATCACGTGACGGTACTTTTGCACGAGCGCACGGGGCAGGCGGAACTCGGGAATACCGTATTCCAGCACACCGCCGATCTCGGGGCGCTGTTCAAATACCGTGACGGCACAGCCCAGCTGGGCCATCTTAATGGCCACGGTAATACCGGCGGGACCGGAACCGACCACAGCAACCTGTTTGCCGCACGACGGCGCGGGCGTCCACTCCTTACGATCCAAATACGCTGTCGAGATATAGTTCTCGATGCTCGAGAAATGCACGGGTGTGCCCTTGCGGCCCTGGATGCAAGCACCCTCGCACTGGCCCGAATGGTTGTACACCATGGAGCAGACCGCGCTCATGGGATTGTTCTGGAACAGCAGCTCGCCCGCCTCTTCTAGACGACGCTGCTTGAACAGGTCGATGGCCTGCGGAATAGGCGTCTGAACTGGACAGCCCTCAATCTGACAGAACGCCCTTTTACAACCCAGGCAACGATTCGCCTCTTCGACAATGTGGATAGCCACGCAACTCCCCTTTTTAATGCAATCCAATGGGGCGACGATAAAGACCCTTCACCGCCGCCCCCATACAGGTAATCTCAATCTGCCGACACGGCAAAAGCCAATGCTATAACTCGCGATGCGAAGCCCCGCAGCGAGCGGACATGTGCTCGAGTGTCGCCAGGCAGTCAGCCCCCGTCGCCGGCACACTGTTCTCGACCACGCAGGGAATCCCAGGGCAGGCGGCAGCCGCCCAGGCCACCACGGGCTCAAAGTCGTATCGTCCCGTCTCGCCCACGCCATGGCACACCAGGCGCGAACCCGTACCGTCGCACCAACCGGCTTCATCCTCGTTGTCGACGACCTCATAATCCTTGGCGTGCAGCACGCGGATCTTGCTGCCGCATAAGTAGAGTATGCGCGCTGTGATTTCCCGTGCTTCGTCAACAGCACTAGGGTGCAGCAGCGATACCGGGTCGTAGATCACGCCGAGCGACGGGCTCGAGACGCGCTCCAGCACCTCGCGGCAGCGATCCGGCGTGTTGACCGTCTCGTTCCAGCCAGGCTCGATCAGTATTTGCCCGCCCACGGCCTCGGCGCGCTCGCAGACGCGTGCGAGTCCGTCCATAAAAGCCTCGAGTGCCTCATCAGTCGTGCGGTCGTCAGCAACGCGGTTCTGCGCATTGGGGCGACCGGTCTCGGTGCCAACCGGGCATCCGCCGAGCATCTGGGCAAAGTTCAAGCATGCCTCGTACTCGGCAAAGTTATCCATGAGCTGTTGGCGATCGGGCGTCGCCAGATTCTTATAACAGCCGAGCACGGCGACCGAAACGCCCGCCTCGTCGAGCACCGCACGCAAATGGTCGGCAAGCTCGCGGGTCAGGCCGCCTCGATCGATCCCCATCGATGCGTAGAGCACCTTGCTCGGCAGCTGAATGCACGAAAAGCCCAGCTCTCCCGCCATGCGAATGCGTTCCTCGACGGTCCCCTGCGGAAGGTCATGCAAACGTACGCCCGGAGTAATAGCCCCCACGTTATTCACATCCCTTATGAGCGTTGATGCCCGGGGTGTATCCGCCAAACGGGTCCTCGATGGAGCACACGCCCGAGGGGGCGAGCGGATCGCGCTTACCGGCCAGCTTGTCGTGATGCATGGTCTCGATATAGGCAAGCACCAGCGGCGCCACACCCTTTGCATCATTTTTGACCACGGGCTCGCTCATGTAGTAATCAAACGTGCCCTCGCGGTGCGCGGTGTTTCCCAAGCCCGCAACCAGGCAGATGTTGTCGAGCGCCAGCTGCCCGTCACACTCGGACAGGCAGGTTTCGCAGATGCCATCGAAGGCGCGACGGCCGTACTGATAGTAACGCTCGCCCAGCACGCCCAGACGCACGCCCTTCATGATGGCATTGGCAAAAATCGCGCTACCAGACTCCTCCAGGTAGTTGGGGGCGATATTGGGCAGGTTGATGACCTGATGCCACATGCCGGTCTTCTCGTCCTGATACGGCAGCATGGCGTCGATCAGGTCGTGGAACATCTTGCGAATCTCGTCCTTCTCGGCTGACATCGAAGGCGGCATAAGCTCCCAGGTGTCGATGAGCGCCATGGCAAACCAGCCCTCGGCGCGCAGCCAGAAGTTAGCCGAAAGGCCGGTGACCGGGTCGCACCAGAACTGTTTGCGGCTCGCGTCGTAAGCGTGATAGTACAGACCGTTGAGGGGGTTGCGCATCAGGTCATGCACGACCTGGAACATATGGAAGCTGTCCGAGCAGGCACGACGGTTGTGGAAACTCAGCTCGTACTGCATGTAGAACGGCTGGGCCATGTACATGCCATCGAGCCAGATCTGGTTGGGATAGACGGCCTTGTGCCAAAACACGCCTTCTTTGGTGCGCGGCTGGGTCTCGAGCTGGCGGTAGATGGTGTCCATGGCGGCACGGTACTTGGGCTTGCCCACCAGGTCATAGAGCTTGTAGAGGGTCTTGCCCGCATTGACGTTATCGAGGTTGTACTCCTGCGGGTTGTAATGCTTGATGGTACCGTCGTCCTGGACAAAAAAATCGATGTAGTCGTCGGCGAAAGTCAGGTAGCGCTGCTCACCCGTGATCTCATACAGTTCGATGAGCGCCTTGATCATGCAGCCGTCAATATAGTTCCAGGTGTTCTCCTTGCCGGCGCGAATCTTTTCGATATTCCAAGCCGGCGCCTGCGGCGTAGAGGTTTCGATCAACTGCTCGATATAACGGTCCAGGATTTGATTGCAACCCATTGCTGTCCCCTCTGACATAAACGATAGGTGAACGTTACCCCTAGTGTAACGCGAACGAGGAATATAGGGTGAACGTTAACCCTATATTCCTCGCGAACGGCAGACTTTTAGCGGCAAACGGCGGTGAGGCCCGCGGCGATGCGATGCGCCAGGCGCTCATAGCCGGCAGGGCTGTAGTGCAGACCGTCCGGCATATAGAGCTCGCGGTGCTCCGGCAAAAACGGGCTGATACCGCTTTGCGCATACAGGTCAATCACCGGCACGGAGTAGCGGTCACAGACCTCGAGCATCGCTCGCACGTAGGCGACCTGCGTCAACCCCAAATGGTTCGCCTCGTCGCTTGCCGGGATATCCTTCTCGTGCTTGCCGCTCGTCTTGCACGGCGTCATAAACACGAGCTTTGCCCGAGGCGAGCGCGCCGTTATGGTGCGAATCAGGTAGTCGAGTGCACCGTAGAACTCATGCACGTCCGTGCTGCCCAGCTCTCCAAGCGGCACGTTGCGGCTAAAGTCGTTGACGCCGCCAAAGACGATGTAGATATCGGCCGCATCGTCGATACCGTCCAGGCGCTCGACAAACGAATCGGTACGGTCGGCCTTGATGGCGATGCGCGAACCCTTGATGCCAAAGTTCTCGACGACCGCGCCTCCCAGCAACGCGCCCAGATGCGAAGTCCAGGAGATGTCGTTACCGCCTGCGCCGCATCCGTTATCGCCCCATGTGGTCGAATCGCCAAAGCAGCAAATGGTCGATTCACTCAAGCTCTTCGTTTCCATAATCTTCTCCTCATCCGCCCATCGGCGGTCATACAGGAACGTACCGTTTATTCGCAGCATGCCGAGGGGCTATGAACGGGCGCATTCCGCAACGTGCGAATCGAGCCATTCGATATCCTCGGCAAGATGTGCCACGCCCAGATGGTGTTCACCCGGACACACCTCGTGCCGCAGGCCATCTCTGCGACCCAGCAACTTGTAGGCATCGCGCACGATCTCGAGCTGCTCGTCAACATTTTTCAGCCCGCGCGAACCGTTCAGATGATCCTCTTCGCAGCTTTGCACCAGCAGCGGATGCGGCGCGATGAGCGAGGCAATATCGCCCATGTCGAGTAAGCGCCAAAGTCCGGGCGTGTAGTTGCAGCTGCAATTGCCATTGAGATGCAGCAGCGAATCATCGACACCGTACAGATAGCCCGAGACAAACGCCTTGCGCACACGCGGGTCGAGTGCGGCCAGGTACAACGTCATGTAGCCGCCACCCGAAAAACCAAAGCAACCCAGGTCATCCATGGCAATGTCGCCGCGCGCCTCCAAGTAATCGATCAAGCGCATGTTGTCCCAAACGTTGAGGCCCGCAACCGTAAGACCCAGCGGCTCGGCCATACGTGCTTGATTCAGACACGTACCGCGCAGGTAGCTGTTCTCGTCATCGCCTTGGCCCTTCCAGTCACGACGGTATCCCCAACCGCGCGCATCAGGACAGACGGTTACGTAACTCATGCGTGCCAAACGCAGACCGTAGTCGTAATTGAACTTACGCACGGCATCATCGACAGCCGGCACGCCCGCAACACCGGCTACGCTTGCTGCACCCGCTCCCTGATGGCCATGCGGGCAGATATAACAGCGTTTGAGTCCCCGCTCATCAAGCTTAGGATGAGACGGTTCCAACAGGTAGAACGGCATCCAAACATCGCGCTCGACCTGCAACATCGCATGAGTGCGCACGATGCCGCCGGCAACCCGCACGCGGCTGAGCTCACGAATCTCAATCGGGACGCGGTCCATAAGCGAAAGGCCCAAAACATCGTACAGACGAGTCCTGGTCGCAATCTTCCATGCCTCAAAATCTGCAGGAGTCTTGCCCGTAAAAGCAGCCGAACGCCCCTCGCGCTTCAGCCGGGCACGCAGCGCAGGTTCGTCTTCGCAGTACGTCTCGATGTGCACGGTGCGGCCGTTGGCAGACAGTTCAGCCGTCTCAACCGCATCACCGTCGCCGCCCTCGGGATCCCAGCCATCCACACCGGCAAGCACCTGCTCGCGAGCGTACCGGGCGACAGCCATCACATCGAGTTCATTCGCCCACGGCACCCAGCCGGTAGTATCACCCGCCGGCCCATGCAGAATCGCGCCAGCATACTGCACGCAGTTGTGTGCCGCCGGCTTATTCCAATCCCACCAGCCTTCGCGCTTGATATGTCGCCCCAGCCAGCAATCGATCAGCACAGTTTGCGCCCATTCACGCCAAGGACGACCCAGGTAGACCGAATCCGGCGCCACGCCATCCGGTGCAGTAAACGAACAACCGTGGAACACAAATCCGTACGGCTCGCCTTTAGGCGTGGAGGCTGCCGTTACATACCCGTTGACATCCATATCGCGGTTGAGCGAGCGAATCTCGCACCCCTCAAAGTAGGCACGCGCGCCGCCAAAGATAAAGTCGACATCGCCCTCGATCCGGCAACGTCGAAAATACTGGCGCCCCACCCGACGCGGCGCAAACTGCTTGGGCCCAATGAATCCGCCCGGTTTGGCCTCATGCGGCGGCAGCGGACCCAAAAACAGTGTGTCCTGGTGCCCCTTAATGCAGCAGGCATCGACAACCAGACGGTCGCCATCGGCATACAGGGCAATCGCCTGACCGACCTCGCGCCCATCGCCCGCATCGTTGACGATTGTGAGGTTCTCGAGCCGTACGTCGTCGGCATCGACCAAAACGGTATAGGTCCTAAACGTGCCGAGCGTGCCGTCCACGCCCGAGCCGTCCTCCGAAGGCATCTTGGCACCCAGGCTGCCCACGATACGCACGCTGTCGGCCGTCTCTCCCTCAATCGTCACATGCGAGCGATGAATCTCGACCCGCTCGCGATACTCGCCCGGATCGACGCGAATCATCACCGGTTGCTCGGCATCCGGATAGAGCTGATCGGCTGCCGCCAAGGCATCGGAAATCGTTGGATACCCTCCTGCCGCAGCCCTCGAAACGCGCAGCGTATAGATACTTTCGCTCATCGTCCATCACGCTCCCATGCAACGAACTGTTCAGGCCAGCCCTGAACTTGTGGCTGAATATGCTCGGCGCAGCCCTTAAATGCCGTTAGGGCCGTGGCGAGCGATGCCCCATGCTTTCCATGCGGAAAGACATGTAGGCTAAAGCCAATCCCGTGGTCGGCAAGAGCCTGCGCAAGAAGGAGGCTATTTTGAACTGGTACCGATGCATCCTCGGCGGTATGCCACAAGAACGTACGGGGGAAGCCCTCGCCCACCATATTCTCGATCGACAACTTTTGAGCCAAAGCGCCATCGGCACCCGTTAGGTGTTCAAATGAACCACGATGAGCATAGGCCCCCGAGCTTACGACCGGGTAGCCCAAGCAAAGTGTGTCAGGCCGAATCGACTCAGGCGATGCCGCAATCGACTCTGCAAGCCAAGGTTGGTCCCAAAGCGCCCCGAGCAAGCCAACCAGATGCCCACCGGCCGAAAAACCCATGACCGTAATCCGATCAGGATCGACACAGTACTCTGCCGCATGGCTTCGGACGGTATCGACCGCCCGCGCGAGTTCTTGCAATGCCAGCGGATAGACAACCGGAGCAACCGAGTAGTTCAGCACAAACGCCTGGTAGCCCATCGCCAACAAACGGAGCGCTACCGGCTCGCCTTCGCGCGGCGAAACGTGATCGTAGCCGCCTCTTGGCACGACCACAACTGCAGGCAGCGGTTTTAGAGCATAAGCATCTTCGGTCGGGGCAAAAACATAAGACGTAATCGTGGCAGACGAGCCATCGACCCCGACAGGAATCGTTTTATTGAGCATGTATTCCCTTTCACCATGATGCGTAGCGCAGCGCACACGGCCGTATCGCACAAGGGCTGCATTGCCGATTTATCCGACAATGCAGCCCTGGTCATCAACCCGAGTTAGGAACGGATAACCTTGTCGACGTTCTGGAGCTGCAGCTCCTCGCCGTCCTGGCCCTCGATCACCACGTTTTGCAGGTCGAGCACGGCAACGTTTTGCGCAATGATGCCCTGACGCACCATCGGCTCCACACCACAGGCCATGGCCGGCACAAAGGGCTCGGCATCGTCGGCAAAGGTAACGTGAACGTCTTGGAACGTCAGACGTGTCACCTTGCTCTCGGGCAGACCCGTGATATAAGCCGCGGCAGCATGGCAGTTGGTGGCCTCGATATCGCAAAACGTCGTGGCACCAAAGCCGGGCGTGCGGTCGTCGACAGGCAAAGCCTCGCGAGACTGCACGTAATCGGTCTTGCCGTCCTTGTCACAGAAGTAGAAGGAGTTGACCACGAAGGGCGTGAGCACCTCGTCCATGCGAATGTGCTCAAAGGTAATGCCCTCGTTGACGGCATCCTTGCCGCGCCCGCGGCGGGTCTTGACGCGCAGGCCGCGGTCGGTGCGCTCAAAGAGGCACTTGCTCACGGTAAGGTCCTTGATGCCGCCGGCAGCCTCGGATCCCAGCACCACGGCACCATGGCCGTCGTGCATGTAGCAGTGCGAGATCAACACGTCGTGCGTGGCGGGACGAAGCTCGGGCTCAATGCCCAGCTTGCCGCTCTTGATGGCGATGCAGTCGTCACCCACTGAGAACTGACAACCAAGGATGCGAACAAAACCGCAGCTCTCGGGATCGAAGCCGTCGGTGTTGTGGGAGTTCTTGGGGCCCTCGATGGACAGGCAGAGCGCATCGACGTGCTCGCACAGGATGGGGTGGATGTTCCACGCCGGGCTGTTGCGGACGGTGAAGCCGGCCAAACTCACGTTCTCACACTCGGATAGGAAGATCATGCGCGGGCGGGCGACCTCGCGGCCCTCCTCCGGGCGAAAGATGTTCTTAAAGTCCTTGTTCCACCAGTTGTCCTCGGCAAAATCAGTCTGACCGTCGATCGCGCCGCGACCATAGATGCACACGTCGTGCACGCTCAGACCCGTAAAGGTAGAGCAGTAGGTCGAGAAGCTCTCGCCCTCCCAGCGGCCCAGGGGCAGCGTATCGGTGCCGGCATACCCGGCACCCTCGTTGCCCGTGACCGTGCCCGGAATGTAGGCAAGCGAGGCACGATCGTGGCGGGCCAGCAGCACCGCTCCCTCGGCGAGCTCGATGTTGATATTGCTCTTAAGAAAGAGAGACTTGATGCGATAACTACCGGCGGGGATCAGCACGCGGCCACCCTTGGGGCAGGCCATGATGGCAGCCTGGATGTTGGTGGTGTCATCATGCTCGGCATCGCCCTTGGCGCCACAGTCGCGAACGTTGATGGTAAAGGGCTCAGCCGGCGTGGTGACACCTACGCTCAGCTCACGCTCGCCACAAACAAAACGAACCAGGTTGCGCTTGCCGGGGGTCAGGCCGTCGACATAGGTCTCGACCGTATTCGTGGTACCGGCGGGCTCGTCGTTGACAAAGATCTCCCACGTATCGGCACAGGTAAAGTAGCCGCCGTCGTCAAGCTCGATCACGGCCGCGCGGGCGTTGCGCCAGATAACGTTCGTCTCCATGGATTTCTCCCTCAAAAAGATGCTCTAAAGGCAAATTGTACGCTGTTGAAAAAGGGCCGTGCCTGCCGGCGGAATTCCGGTGGCACGGCCCTGTGATTTGGACGATATGTCGGCCTTACTCGGCGGGGGTTACGCTACCGTCCTGGAAGCCAACGTTGTTGTGGGCAAAGCAGTCCTCGTACTTAAAGCCGGAGAGCTCCTCGCAAAGCGCCTTGACCTCGGGCTTGACGTCGGCCATCTTGCCGCCCTCCTTGACGCGGCGGATCTCGTCGCAAAGGACGTCGCACTGCTCCTTGTCAATCTTGATGCCGCGGGCAAGGACAGCCGCGAGCAGGAAGAAGCCGGCGCAGCCGATGAGCATGTAGCCGCAGATGTACAGAGGCACGGTGGCGGGCTGGGTCACGGCGTCGCTGTTGCCGGCGGTCTGAATGAAGCCGGAGGCAGCAAGGACGATGGCCCATGCGTTAACGGCGATAGCCTGGGCGATCTGCTGGCAGAGCTGCTGAGCGGAGCTGTAGATGCCCTCGCGACGACGCAGGGTGATGAGCTCATCGACATCGGGGATGTAGTTGAGCAGAACATCGGGCAGGTACTGGAAGCCGACGTAGAAGAACTTCCAGATGGCGAAGATGATGGGGTAGGCGATCATGGCGATGGCGACCGTGGAGGTGCCATTGATCTGACCAAAGGCGAAGTAGTTGTAGGCGATGATGCACGCAGCGCAACCGACGTTGGCCAGGTACCAAGACTTGTGGAAGCCCTTCTTGGCCATGAGAGCGACCCAAATGGCGGTGCAGACGATAGCGACGACCTTGCCAGGCATCTCCATCACGGACTCGTAGGACTTAGGAATCTGCAGGCAGTAGACGATGAAGAAGGACAGGCAGGCAGACCAGCAGGCAGCAGCGAGCTTCGTGGAGACCTGTGCGTACAGGACCTTGCGGAAGGACTTGTTGCGGAAGGTGGAGATAACGTCGATGAAGAACTTCTTGATACCCTCGCCGACGCTCTCGATCTTCTCCTGAGCGACCTCCTCGGGGGTGTGCTCCCACGTGGACAGGTACACACAAAGCAGCGAGATTGCCATGACCGAAGCGTTGATCGTAGCGATGATGAAGTAGCTGAACGGGTTGGTCTCGCCGAAGGTGCCAAAGCCGAAGCCCACAAGTGCAGCCATCAGGAAACCGGCGGCGTTACCAAAGAGATGCTTGTAGCCGGTGAGGTACGTACGCTCCTTGAAGTCGTCGGTCATCTCGATGGTAAGCGGCGACAGGTTGGCGGTGCAGAACGTATACGCGACGTTGTAGATCAGGTACAGCACAAAGTAGTACGGGAAGCCAAACGGCGTAGCCACGAAGATGAGCGGCTCGGCGATCATCATCGGGATGGCCAGCAAGATCCAGAAACGACGACGACCAAAGATGCGGCCAATCTTGGTGGCATAGAAGTTATCGGCCACAAAGCCCATCAGCGGGCAAAGAATAGCGTTGACATAGATGGCAAACGAGCTGATCAGTGCAGCCTCGCCTGCGGACAGGCCACACTCCGTGGACAGGAACAGCACCATGTAGCTGTGCGTAAAGGTCAGGGCACCGGAATTGAGCATACCGCCCATACCAAAGCCCAAGCGCGTCCAGAATGTGATCTTACGCTTTTTCCCAATCTTATTAGTCATCGAGCTCCCTCTCTTTTCTCGATTGTCTTGTAACAAGACATTTGAGTCCACACTGACATCTGTCTGCCCAGCGTTCAGGATGAACGTTTAGTTAGATTATGCGCGATTGCTTATGACAGGTGAACGTTCACTTGAATAATATCCTTGAACGGTCGTTTTTTATCGCTGAACGAATATATAACTCGAAACAATCTCGATTACAGGGGCATTAACTGGGTCATGCTTTTTGAGCAATTAGGTGAACGTTTATTATTTCGCCCCTCGTGCCCCTATAAAGACGCGCCATAACAGACAGAACAAAATGGCCCCGCCGGGAACACTCCCGACGGAGCCATGGTCAATAGCGCCCTATACGGACTTGTTTGCCACTACAGGCAGACGCCGTCCTTCCAGATACTGATCTCGTGACAGCCACGGCGCTCGGCACTCGTAAGTTTACCGCTCGCCGTCTCCAGCACCAGCTGGTACAGATCGTGGGCTGCCTCGTCGAGCGTGCGCCCACCTGTGGCAATCACGCCAGCGTTAAAGTCCATCCAGTTGGCCTTGTGGTCACACAAACGCTGATTGGTGAACACCTTGAGCGTAGGCACCGGCGCGCCAAACGGTGTGCCGCGGCCAGTCGAGAACAGAATCACGTGGCAGCCGGCAGCCGTCAACGCCGTGGTGGATACCATGTCGTTGCCCGGACCGCACAGCATGTTCAGGCCGTGTTTAGTTGCCTGGCCGGCATACGGCAGCACGTCGACGATGGGGGCAGATCCGCCCTTTTGCACGCAGCCGCAGCTCTTGTCCTCGAGCGTGGTAATACCGCCGTCCTTGTTGCCGGGACTCGGGTTCTCATAAACGACCTCGCCGTGGCTAATAAAGTAGTCCTTAAATCCATTGAGCATGTCGGAGGCAGCGTTAAAGACCTGCTCGTTCTCGCAACGGTCGAGCAGGATGCTCTCCGCGCCAAACATCTCGGGCACCTCGGTAAGCACCGACGTGCCGCCACGGGCGACGACCATATCGCTCACGCGACCGATCGTGGGGTTGGCGGTAATGCCCGAAAGACCGTCGGAGCCGCCACACTTAAGACCAATGACCAGCTCGGAGGCCGGAATGGGCTCGCGCTTGGACTGCTTTGCCAGGTCTGCCAGCTCGGCCAGAATCTTGTGGCCCTCGATTTGCTCGTCGGCTACATCCTGGCAGGTGAGAAAGCGAACGCGCTCGTGATCGAAGTCACCGAGCTCGTCGAGCACCTGCTGGTGTGTGCAGTTCTCGCAACCGAGCGACAGGAACAGCACGCCGGCCGCATTAGGGTGACGCGAGAGCGCCACCAGCAGACGACGCGTCTGGACATGGTCGGCGCCGGTCTGCGAGCAACCGAACGGATGCGGGAAGTAGTAGACGCCCTCCAGCGAGCCATCGACCAGATCCTGGGCCTGCTCGCACATGGCACGGGCGACTTCGTTGACACAGCCGACCGTGGGGATGATCCACAGCTCGTTGCGCGTCGCGGCACGACCGTCGGCGCGGCGGAACCCCATAAAGGTCTCGGGCTCAACCGACTCAACGACCGGATGCGTGGGGTTGTAGGTGTACTCGACCTCGCCCGAAAGGTTGGTCTTCACATTGTGCGTGTGGAGCCACTGACCGGGCTGGACATCGCCCGTCACGTGTCCGATAGGAAGGCCGTACTTAATGACGTCCTCGCCGGCGGCAATCGAGCGCACCGCCATCTTATGGCCCTGCGGAATATCCTCCGCGGCCACGACCTCGCCCACCCCGGGAACCACGACGGCGGTGCCCTTGGCAAGCGGCGACAGCGCGACGATCACGTTGTCGGCCGGATTGATCTGGATAGTGTTCATTGCAAATGGTCCTAACCCTACAGGTTGAGCAGAAGTCGAGACGCGGGCACGCCGTCCCGCGCCCGCGTCTGCGCCGGAAATTTACGCCTGAGCGTTGGCGAAGGCCTGCTTGGCACCCTCGGTGCGCACGACGGCGAGCGCACTGACGACAAACTCCTCAAGACCGGCGATCTGCGTAAGGTCCTCGCCCCACATCTGCTCGTTGGTGAGCACGTCGTGCACCAGCTGGGCATCGTCGGCACCGGCGTGGGCGGCGTAGAAATCGAGTACGAAGGCGTCGTCCTGAGCGGTGTACTCGGTGCCGTCGGAGCGACGCAGGTGCAGGCCGTCGCCCTCGCGGGACACGAGCTCCTGCGTGTAGAAGGAGATGAGCGTAGCGAGGCTCGTCGCCAGGCACTTGGGCAGGTTGCCGGTCTCGGCAACGTAGTCCTTGAGCGTGGGCAGGTCGCGAGCGCGCCACTTAGCCGTGGAGTTGAGGCAGATGGAGAGCAGCGCATGATCAATAAACGGGTTGTCGAAGCGGTTTTCGACGGCGGCGGCAAAGGCCTTGCAGTCCTCGACATCCAAGTCGGCGGCAAGCGTCGGAATGACCTCGTCGTAGAGCATGGTGTTCATGAAGCCGCGAATGGTCTCGTCATGCATGCAGTCGCGCACGATATCAAAGCCGGCAACCCAGGAACCCGGAACGAAGGCGGTATGGGCACCGTTGAGGATGCGGACCTTGCGCTTTTTGTACGGGGTGACGTCGGGAGTCACAAAGACACCCGGAAGACCAGCCTTCACAAAGGGAAGCTTCTCGGCAAGCGACTCGTCGCCCTGGATGCCCCACATCTGGAAGGGCTCGCGCACGGCCAGGAAGGGATCCTCGTAGCCCAGACGCTCGGCAACCGCCGCGGCCTCCTTAGGATCGCGGATGCGGCCGGGGACGATGGTGTCGACGAGCGTGGTGCAGACGGTGCAGTCGTTAGCTATCCACTGCGCAAACTCGTCCTCCCAGCCCCAGTCGCTCACATACTGGTTCATGATGCGCAGCAACTCCTCGCCGTTGTGATCGATGAGCTCGCAGGCGAGGACGATGACGCCCGGCTTACCGGCAGCCCAGCGGGTGTGGAGCACCTGGGCAAGCTTGGCGGGGAAGCTCGCAGGTGGCATGTCGTCGGCCTTGCAGGACGGGTCATAGGCGATACCGGCCTCGGTGGTGTTGGAGACGATGATCTCTAGGTCGTCGGAGACGGCGACCTCCATCATGGCGCGATAGTCGTCCTCACGATACGGGTTAAGGCAGCGGCTGCAGGCGCTGATCACGCGTGACTCGTCAACCGTGTTGCCGTTCTCCTTGCCGCGCACCAGCACGGTGTACAGGTCGTCCTGGGCATTGATACCGTCGGCAAAGCCAAAGGCACCGCTGATGGGCTGCACCATGACGACCTTGCCGTTCCAGCCGGTGGCCTCGTTGCCCATGTCAAAGAAACGGTCGACGAAGGCGCGCAGGAAATTGCCCTCGCCAAACTGCAGAACCTTCTCGGGAGCATCCTTGGGCAGCAAATAGCCCTTGTAGCCGATCTTCTCGAGCGCATCGTAGCTGATGTTCTCCATCTGTGTCTCTCCTTAGATAGCTGTTAGCGTGCAAGCAAAACAGGGGCGCCGCGTGTGGCAACGGCGCTCCCGAGTTCGATGTGATTCGATGCAGGCTTATGCCTCGACGGTGTCCAAATCAAAGCCAAAGTAGCGGACCGCGTTGTTGTAGCTGATGTCGCGCACGATACTGCCCAGCAGCTCCATGTCGGCCGGGTACTTGCCCTGCTCGACCCACTCGCCGATCACGCTGCACAGCACGCGACGGAAGTACTCGTGGCGCGGATAGGACAGGAAAGAGCGGGAGTCGGTAAGCATGCCCACAAAGTTGCCCAGCACGCCCTCGTTAGCCAGAGCCGTGAGTTGCTCGCGCATGCCGACCTCGTTGTCGTTGAACCACCAGGCGGAGCCGTTCTGGATCTTACCGGCGGTCGGAGCCTCCTGGAAGCAGCCCATGACGGTATCGATCATGGTGTTATCGATGGGGTTCAGGCTGTACAGGATGGTCTTGGGCAGGCCGCAGGTCTCCTGGATGGAGTTGAGGAAATCGGCGAGCTGGTCGGACGGCGTGTAGTTGGAGATGCAGTCGTAGCCGGTGTCGGGACCGAGCTTGGCGAACATGGCGCGGTTGTTGTCGCGCTTGCAGCCAAAGTGCAGCTGCATGGCCCAGCCCAGACGGACATACTCACCGGCAACGAACTGCATAAAGGCAGTCTTGTACTTGAGGACTTCTTCCTCGGTGAGCGGCTCAGCAGCCAGGCCCTTGGCAAAGATGGCCTCGATCTCGTCGGCGGTAGCCGGGACGTACATAACGTAGTCGAGTGCGTGGTCGGAGGCGCGGCAGCCCAGCTCGTGAGCAACGTCGTAGCGCTTGGAAATGGCGGACTTCATGCCCTCGAAGTCGCTGACCTCAACGCCGGCAGCCTCGGAGAGGTGCCTGCAGTAGTCGGCAAACTCCTGGCCACGCTCGATGCGCAGGGCGGCGTCGGGGCGCATGGCGGGAACGACCTGAACGTCAAAGCTGTCGTCGGCTGCAATCTTTTTGTGCCACTCAAAGCTGTCGGCGGGGTCGTCAGTAGTGCAGATCATGCGGACATTGGACTGCTTGATCAGGTTGCGGCAGGTGAAACTGGCCTCGGCGAGCTTGGCGTTGGCAAGGTCCCAAACCTCCTGGGCAGTCTTGCCGTTGAGGACGCCCTCGTAGCCAAAGTAGCGCTTAAGCTCCAGGTGGCTCCACTCAAAGACGGGGTTGCCGACGCAGCGACCCAGGGTCTCGGCCCACTTTTGGAACTTCTCGCGAGCAGGGGCGTCGCCAGTGATAAAGCGCTCGTCGACGCCGTTGGCACGCATCAGGCGCCACTTGTAGTGGTCGCCGCCCAGCCAAACCTCGGTGATGTTCTCGAAACGCTTGTCCTCCCAAATCTCCTTGGGAGAAATGTGGCAGTGGTAGTCGACGATGGGCATGCCCTCGGCAAAGTTGTGGAACAGCTCCTCGCCGGTCTTGGTGCTCAGCAGAAAATCCTGATCGTCCATGAAGTTTTTCATCAAACAACCCCTTTGTTTGCGGAGCGGGCGCACAATACGCTCGTCATCCTCTAGGTGAACGTTCACCATACTAATCCATTACGACTCAAAAGGTGAACGTTCACCTAACAACCATGGGGTGAACGGTAGGTTTTGCCCGTTCAACGGTTGCCGGAGCTGTGACTTGCATGCATTGCGGACCGGTTGGCGTCCCCGAACACCGAACTTGAGCGCTTTTGCTCAGGTGGGTCATGTCCCGACGTACATTTTTGGGAGTATTCAGCATTGGAGCGCGCCGTGCGGCATCCTCAGCGTCCTATTTGGAACGCAGATAGCGCCCGATCGGCATAAAAAGTGCCCCCGATGGCAAATTACGCCATCGGGGGCACTTAAAACAGTCGTTCTGCACCTCATTCAGGGCATGCCAATGCTGAATACTCCCAAAAATGCACGTCGCAAGAGAGGGTACCTGCTCAATCGGCTAAATACCCGCAAGTTCGCAGTAGCGGTCGACATTGCTGGCAAATACCATCTCGACGGCGCCCTTCTGGACGGGCTCCGTCGGGGTCCTTCCCCACAGCAAATAATCGCCCAGTGTCTTGGCGCCGCGATACGCCAGGCTCGTCGGGTCCTTATAGACAATATTGGTAAAGATACCGCGGCGCAAGGCCAGGGCGCTTTCGGGAAACAGGTCGTTGCCGATCACCATGACCCGACCGGCCTTGCCGGTCGAGACGAGCGCGTCGGCAACCACTTCGGAACCAACGGCAAAAACGCTACAGATAAGTTCGGGGGCGTCCGGCGCACTCAAGCGCTTTTCGAGCTCATGCTCGAGTTGTTTGACTTGCGCATGGGCACCTGCAAGATCCTCAACCTGCCATGGAATATCACGTTCGCGCAGGTAATTGTGGAAGGCGCGGGCGGTTAGATAGTGCGAATCGGTATATGGGTCGCCTGTCAAAAGGAGCACGCGGGCGTCGGCCCCAGAAGCATGGACCAGGTTTGCCGCCTGCTCGGCCATAAGGCTGCCTGCCGTCGAATAATCGGCCAAGCTCGCACCCAAACGATTCAAATGCGGACGGTCGCCGTCGACAAGCTCAATCGTCACGCCCGCCTCGGCGATCTGCCCCAAAAGCTCAGTCGCACGATCGTCGCCCGGCGCATAGGCGAGCAAGCCATCAATCTTCTCGCCCACCTGCAGACGCTCGTCGATTTGCTCGAGTGCATCAGCGTAGCCGCCCACGCCAAATTCAACGCGCTCAACCGTAATGCCCCGGTCGATGACCTCCTGTTCAAAGCGATTGCAGCCTTCCCACAGGTAACGGAAAAAGTACGCTCCCTCGCGCGATGCGCGGGGCAGGCAAAACACCAGATTGATATCCTTGCGGCGCAGGCTTGAGGCACTTGTATTGCGGTGATAGCCCATGGCCTCGGCCTTAGCGTTCACCTTGGCGCGCACGGATTCGCTCACGCCGGCCTTTCCCGTCAGAGCCTTGTGCACGGTATTGATGGAAACGCCAAGCTCGGCGGCTATGTCCTTCATGGTTACGCGAGCGCTCATGCGGTTACTCCGTTATAGATAAGTTGCCAATTAATAGTCCAGTTAACGATACCCCAAAAATACTCTTCGACTCGCCGTGCTCTCCCTCAAATGCACAAAGCGCCCCGCGAACGGATGCCCGCGGAGCGCTTGGATGTCCGGACCTTATTTGATACCGCGACCCAAGTCTTCGGCGATTTTGTCTACGCCCTTAAGTGCAGCGCACGTCTTTTTGTTGGAGCAATGCCCCGTGCAAACGCCACCCTGAGCGCAGTCGGCGCAGGTGCCCTTGCGGTAGATGCGCACGCACACGGCGACAAACGCAACGCCGATAACAGCCAGTACAACAATATCGATAGGTGCCATAGCAAGCCTCCTCTAGTTAACCACCACTTACTTTACCCCATTCTCCACCCACCAAAAAGGGACAGGTTTATTTTGGTCGGTTTTATCTGCGGAAATGCCACATCTCCCCCACCAAAAAGCCCGAGTGTCACTGAGACACCCGGGCTCGTGGAAAGGGGTTGATCCTTATTCGGACTTAGGCGGAAACTGCAGCGGAAGCAGTGTTGGTCTCGTCCTCGTCGGTCCAAGCGTGCTTGGGCATAGGACGGAAAATCTGGAAGAGCATCGCGACCAGCAGCACGATAGCCACAACCGTCCAGAAGCCAAACTGCCCAAGGACAAGCAGGTTATAGAACTGGTTGATGAACAGGCCGATCACCCAAGCGAAGGCGCACTCGTAGCCGAGGGCAATCGCGGTCCACTTGCCGGAATTCATCTGGTTGCGGATGGTACCCATAGCGGCAAAGCACGGAGCGCACAGCAGGTTGAACGCGCCGAAGGCAACGCAGGCGCCCATGGTGGGGAACATGCCGGCAAACGCGGTCCACAGGCTCGGGTCGGTCTCGCCCGCGTCGGCGACGGACAGCAGCGAGCCGGCGGTGGCGACAACGTTCTCCTTGGCGACGAGGCCAGAGACAGTCAGCGCGGTTGCCTGCCAGGTGCTAAAGCCGAGCGGGGCGAAGATCCAAGCGACCAGGTTGCCCAGCATGGCGAGCACGGAGTAGTCCATGAACTCCTCGGGGATGCCGTCCATCGAAGGCAGGAAGCCAAAGGAGCCGTTGTAGCTACCAAAGTTGGAGAGGAACCACACCACGACGGTAGAGGCGAAGATGATCGTGCCGGCCTTCTTGATAAAGGCCCAGCAGCGCTCCCACACGTGCAGCGCCCAGGAGCGGATCGCCGGGAAGTGGTAAGCGGGGAGCTCCATGACAAACGGGGTCGGGCGGCCGGCGAAGAGCTTGGTCTTCTTGAGCATGAGGCCCGAGGCGATGACGGCAAAGACGCCCAGGAAGTAGAAGAGCGGGCTGATCCACGCGGCGGTGGTAGAAGAATCGCCGATGATGGAGCCCATGAGCAGGGCGATGATCGGCAGCTTAGCGCCGCAGGGGATGAACGTGGTGGTCATGACCGTCATGCGGCGGTCCTTCTCGTTCTCGATGGTCTTGGTAGCCATGACGCCGGGGACGCCGCAGCCCGAGGACACGAGCATGGGGATGAAGGACTTACCGGACAGACCAAAGCGGCGGAACACGCGGTCCATGATGAAGGCGACGCGAGCCATATAGCCGCAGTCCTCCAGGAAGGACAGCATCACAAAGAGCAGGAACATCTGCGGCACGAAGCCGAAGATGGCACCCAGGCCGCCAACGATACCGTCACAGACGAGCGAATCGACCAGACCGCCATCCTCGGTGCCGCCCGCCACGAGGGCATCGTGCACCATGGTGGTAATACCGGGGACATAGGGGCCATACTGCGCCGGGTCGACCGAATCGGCGTCGTCGCCCGCAGCCTCAACAGCTGCGTCGTAGGCGTCGCGGCCCTGGCCGAGCACATACCAACCGTCGGTACCAAAGAGCTGGTCGTTGGTGAAGTCGGTCACCGTGCCGCCCAGGGTGGAAACGGCGATGTAGTACACGCAGAACATGATGACCACAAAGATCGGCAGGCCCAGGATACGGTTGGTAACCACGCGGTCGATCTTCTCGGAGGTGCTCATCTTTGCCGGAGCCTTGGTGAGGCACTCGTCAATGATGTGGGCAATCACGCCGTAACGCTCGCCGGTGATGATGGACTCGGCGTCGTCGTCGCAGTCCTGCTCGCACTGGGCGACCAGCTGCTCCACGCGAGCGGCCTTCTCCTTGGTGAGGTTGATGAGCTTGCAGGCGTCCGCGTCGCGCTCGAACAGCTTGACAGCGTAGTAGCGGCGCTTGTTGGCGGGAACGCTTGCCGGCAGGTTGTTCTCGATGTGGTCCAGAACGTCCTCAATGGAAGAGTCGAACTTGTGCTCCGGCACCTGGCCCTTGGAAGCGGCGGACTTCTTAACCTGCTCGAACAGCTCCTTGATACCCTTGTTCTTAAGAGCCGAGATCATCATGACCGGGCAGCCGAGCTTCTTGGACAGCTTGTCGGTGTCGATCTTGTCGCCGTTCTTCTCGACCAAGTCGGCCATGTTGAGGGCAACGACCACGGGCAGGCCGGTCTCGATAACCTGAAGCGCCAGATACAGGTTACGCTCGAGGTTGGTGGCATCGACAACCTGGACGACAACATCGGGCTCGCCGCTCATGAGGTAATCGCGCGAGCATTGCTCCTCGGGGCTGTAGGGGGAAAGCGAGTAGATGCCGGGGAGGTCAGTGATGGTAACGTTCTTGTCGCTTAGGAGCTTGGCCTCCTTTTTCTCAACCGTGACGCCGGGCCAGTTGCCAACGTAGCCGTTGGCGCCGGTGATCAGGTTGAAAAGCGTGGTCTTGCCGCAGTTGGGGTTACCCGCCAGCGCGACATGGATCTGAGAATCCGCCATTCAATCCTTCTTCCTTGTGTGCCCGCGCTGCTTTCTCCGCACGGGCTGGATAATGTGCTTCAAAAATGCTGCATTAAGTTAGAAATACCTAACTTTATCTGCAGAAATATACGCCGCGAGCCCTTATTGGACCTCGACGACGGCCGCCTCCTCCTTGCGGATGGAAAGCTCATAGCCGCGCACGTTGATCTCGACCGGATCACCGAGCGGTGCAACCTTCACGACCTTGAACGAAGTGCCCTTGATGAGCCCCAGGTCCATAAGGTGGCGGCGAAGCGCACCCTCACCGTGAAGCTTGACGATGGTGGAGCTCTCGCCCACCTTAACGTCACCCAACGTCTTCATCCTCTTGTCCCCCTTTCGGTTTTTATGAAATGCTGCAGACTAACCGACGGTCATGATGTGCATGGCAACCTTGGAATCGATGCCAAAGCGTGCGCCCAGCACCGTGACGATGATATTGGCGCCACTCGAGCTCACCACGTGGATTTCGTTGCCCTCGACAAAGCCGAGGTCCTTGAGGTGGTGTTTCATGTCCTCATTGCCCTTTACACGAGACACGCGCACGGTTTCGCCCGCTTTTACCATCGAAAGCGGTATGGCCGGCATCTGCGGTCCGCAAGACATGAGTGAGCTCCTAACGTCGGTTCGTCCTCAACATCGACGCGGTAAAAGTTAACCACGTCTATGTTCGCTTTAGTAAACTAACACGTGGTTAACTTTTTGGAAAGGGTCTCCATTCAGTTTTCGAAAAAGTTTCCTATACGAAACAAAAGGGCGCGGCAAAGAGCTGTCCTTTGCCGCGCCCTGTCATGCTTAGAGCGAGAGGTTTCTGATCGACGTAACGCAGGAAGCCTCGTCTACGCCCGAAACGCGAAAGATGATGTCCTCGCCGCACTCGCCGTAGAGAGCCATGAGGCCCATGACATCGCGACCGTCGGTATGGCGGTCGCCGATGCTGACCGACACGTCGCTACGGTGCTTGGCAATGATGTCATAGAGCAGCGCAACCGGGCGGGCATGTAATCCCAACGGATCTTTAATCGTCTTTGTAAACTCGACCATGTCCCCTCCCACGACATCGTACATTCGGCTGGCAAACCCAGCCATGTGGTAGTTATTGTAGCGTTAGATGCTTGTCGAGGACCCTTTCGGACACCCCGTGGACAAAAAGTGGCAAATATGAGTACTGTCACAAATTTAGTAGCAGCAGAATTGAGAGCAAATTGGCCGATTTTAATGTTTTGGAAGCCATCGAATCGCGTCTATAGGGGGTTAGATAAATTGATTTTGAGCCCATTTTCGCTCAGAACAGGCCGAAAAATATGACACCTCTTTTGCAACAGTACTCATATTTGGTATTTTTTGACCACAGGGTCCAAAACCATGCTCCAAAACACAAAAGGAGGGGCCTCGTAAGGCCCCTCCTTAGGAAAGGGAATCGATTTATTCCACAGCCGTAGATTAATCCTAGCCGCTACTCCATCATATCGAGGACGGAAGGGCGAAGCTCGTTCTCGGCGGCCTCGGGATCGGTCTCGCGCAGGCGGTTGATGTAGCGGTTGTACCACGTCACGGCAAGGCCCAAGAAGACAACCACGCCGCCAACGTTGTAGACCAGCGTCAGCCACAGCGGCTGATCGAGCGGAATGGTGCCGCAGATAAGCACGAAGCAGAAGACCACAAGCAGGAATGCGGCAACGACCAGGCCAAAGCTGCGCGAACCCATGCGGAAGCCACGGGGAGCGGCGTCAAAGTTCTTGCGCAGCATAAAGTAGGCAAGCAAAATCAGCAGCGGTGGGAGCAGAGCGGTGGCAGCAGTCATGTTGGTAACGATCATGAGCAGGTCGTCGAGGTTACCGGAGCCCAGGGCCGGAATGATCAGGATGGGGACGACGATGGCGAACTGCAGCCAAGCAGCGCGGGCAGGAATGCCATGCTCGTTGAGCTCGACGATCTTGCTACCAAAGACGCCCTTGGGGATCTCGGTGAAGAAAACCTTGATGGGAGCAGAGGTCCACATCATGAGGGAGCCCAGCGTGGCGGCGAGAAGGATCAAGCCGATGGCGCGCGTAGACACTTCCATGGGAATGCCAAAGTGGGCAAAGACAGCGCCGAATACGTCGAAGATACCGGTGGAGATGGCAACGCCGCCCTCGGGGATGAATAGGTTGACCAGCAGCGAAGCGCCTGCATACAGAAGGCCGATGGTCAGGCCGGCGATAACGACGGTGCGCACGAAGGCCTTGACGCCACCCTTAAGGTCGTTAAGGAACACGCCGACAGACTCAGCGCCGCCAACGCCCTGGATGATCCAGGCAAGCGTACCGAAGAAGCCCCACGCAGTTGCGAAGTTGCTCATGTCGGGAGCCATGTTAGCGGGAGTAGGAGCCGTAGCGAACTCAACGCCGCCAAAGGCAGCAGCCAGGGACAGCAGGATGAACACGGCGGTCAGGCCGAGAGCCGCGGTCGAACCGAAGGAGGAAATGGAGCCGATCCACTTAGCGCCCTTGGTCGAAACCCACGTGGCGATAGCAAAGACGACGATCTCGATAATGGTGATCCACAGCTGCGAAAGCTCGGCGTTGGCACCAAAGAACACGTAGCTCGCGTAGATGATGACGTTGGGCAGGACGGACGCAAAGAAGAACAGGTTAACGAACCAGTAGCTAAATGCCGTCAGGAACGCCCAGCGACCACCCATCGAGGTCTTAACCCATGCGTACACGCCAGACTCTGAGTCCTTGTTGAGGCCGACGAACTCGGCGGTAACCAGGGTATAGGGGACAAAGTACAAAAGCGTGGCGAAGAAGAACGACGGCGCAGCTGCCAAGCCGATGGCCGCGTTGTTGTTGATGATGTTCTTGATACCGAACACGGCGGCGACCGTCATGCCCAGCAGAGCGAACGAACCAATCGTTCCTCGTTTTTCAGAGCTCATAAGCCCTCCCAATCATCTGTTAAATGTCATCTAAAACCGTCCGAGCTGCAAGTGCAAACACGGACGGCGCACCTGCTAAGGGGAATGGGGAAAAGGGAGTCAACAAAGCCATCCCCCTTAACGGCGCGAAGCAAACGTCCAGGCGGACGAATACTACTTGTTGGGGAAGGAATAACCTTCGACTGTCACGTGCAGTACCACGACGCGGGGATCCGCGGCATCGGCCACGACACGGTAGGCCTCGTCAATTTCGACGACGGCAACGCCGCCGGCGGGAATCGTCACGGTCTCCCCCGTACCCTCAAAGCGCTCGCGATCATCGATATCGCTGTAGGCGCGGGTGCAGGTGAGGCCTGCCTTGGGGGCAACCTCGACAGTCAGGTCGCCGTCGAGCGGGGCGAGCACGGCATGGTAGCGACGGTGACCGACCAGATCGGCAGTAGCCGCCTCGTGGGCGTTCACCCACCAATACACCAGCGAGTCGCCGATGGAGTACGCCACATCGTGCTGCAGTTCAGAAACGCCGTCGAGCGCCTGACCGGTACGCATCCACTTCTTGACGGACTTCATCTGGGCGTCGAAATCGGCACGCGAGTTAAAGATATGCATGACTTATGCCTCCTTAATGGGTGCCAGCGCCTGAGCCAGATCGGCAGACGTCAGCGGTCGCAGGGACACCTCAAAGCTGAAGCTCTCAAAACGGGTGCGATAGGAATCGAGCACCTCGGAACCCCAAGAGTTCGAGCCAAGGCCGAGCAGCTGGTCGTTGATGTTGACCGTAACCGTGTCGCCCGGGACAAGATCGTAGACATGCTTGGCGCTATCGATAGCCTCGCAGCTATAGGGCCATGCGGAGAACGAGAACGGATTGGAAGCGGCGTCGCTCGGACGCGTCACGACCAGACCGTCACCGTGGCTGGAGCGCAGGGCGACCCAGCGGGTACCCTCGCGGTTGGCGCAGTCCTGGGGCATAACGTAGGGCGTGAACATGTCGTCGACCGTAGTGCGGTAATGACCGACCGGGTTGGCGCGCAGCGAGTCCGGATAGTTCTCGCCCGGGCCGTGGCCATACCACTCGACGGCACGATCGCAACCGGGGACCTCAAAGGAGATGCCGATGCGCGGGATGATATCCGAGTAATCGCCGTAGGGCTCGCCGGAAACCTTGAGGTCGACGCGACCGCTCGGAAGCACGGTGTAGACAAGCTCGACGCGCATGCCGAACGCACGGACGGGAGGAGCAATGCGTTGGCTCACGGTAACGGCGACCGCATTGCCGTCCTGCTTCCAAGAAACCTTGCGGGTGGACGTCTGCATTACATCGATGAAGTTGTCCTTCCACAGGGAGTCGTACTCCTGGGCGTGGTTGTCGACGAGCGGATGCCAAAAACCAACCTGGGGGCCAGAGGCCATGACGTCGCGGCCGGATGCCTTCCACTCGCTCACGGTGCCGTTTACCTTGCTGAAGGTCAGCTCGCCGTTGAGGGAGTGAATGCGAATCTCCTGCTCGGTCTCCTCGACCGTAAGCTCAGGACGAGTGGGGGCCGCAATGGCCGGCGCCGGATGGTTTGCGATGGCAAACTGGTTTGCGCCCAGTTGGAACATCGGCTCGCACCAGACGTGAGCGGCCATGGTGTAGGCGCGCACAGTCAGCAGGGTCTCGCCTACCGCGGCCTCGTGAATCACCAGCGGAAGCTGGACGGACTCACCGGGGGCAACCGCACCGGGCATGAGCGTCTTGCGGCAGACCACGTCGCCGTCCACCAGGGTCTCCGCCGACAGGCAAACATCCTCGAGGGCGGTAAACCAGCGCTTGTTGGTGACAGTCAGCTCGCCCGCCTCGGCGTCATAAGCCATGCGAACCGGGCAGATGACCTGGCCGTACTCGGTAAGGCCCGGGCTCGGCTGCTGCCAAGGGAACACCATGCCGTCGATGCAGAAGTTGCTGTTATTGGGGTAATCGCCGTTGTCGCCACCATACATATCGTAGGCAACGCCGTCCTCGGTCACAGCAGCCAAACCGTGGTCGCACCATTCCCAGATAAACTGGCCTTGGATGCAATCCCAGCGATCGAAGACCTCCTGGTACTCGGACAGACCTCCGGGGCCATTACCCATGGAGTGGCCATACTCGCAGTTGATGCGCGGCTTGGGGAACGGATGCTCACCAAAGTCGTTCATCTGCGACACACGGGAGTACATCGTGGAAATGACGTCGACGGTATCGGCGTTGCGGTCCTCCTCGTAGTGGACCGGACGACCATCGAGCTCGTGAGCCTTGGCGTACATCGCGCGGATGTTGCAGCCATAGCCGCTCTCGTTGCCCAGCGACCACATGATGATGCACGCGTGGTTGCGCTCCTGCATCACCAGGCGCTCAATACGGTCGACGTAGGCCGGCTCCCATGCCGGGTCGTCGGTAACCAGGGCGATGTTGCCGATATTCTCGAAGCCGTGGCTCTCCATATCGGTCTCGGCGACCAGCATGATGCCATACTCATCACACAGCTCGTAGAAGCGCGGGTCATTGGCATAGTGAGAGGTGCGCACTGCGTTGATGTTGTGCTGCTTCATGAGCTCCAGGTCGCGGCGCATGCGATCGAGGCCCACGGCGCGGCCCTTGTGATCGTCGTGATCGTGGCGGTTGACGCCATGCATCTTAAAGTAAGTGCCGTTGAGGTAGATATGATTGCCCTCGACCGTCACCTCGGCAAGACCCTGGCGATGCGGGACGTACTCGCTCACCTTGTCGCCGTCGTAGACCTCAAACGTAAGATCGTAGAGGAAGGGGTCCTCGGGATTCCAGAAGTGGGCATCGGTCACGCTGCACTCGGCATGGCCGTCGACGCACTCACCCGTAGCCACCACGTTCTCGCCATCGCTGAGCGTAAACACAACGCGGGAAGCGCCCTCGGCAACCGTATCGAGCGTGATCAGAGCGACATCGCCCTCGCGGTGTGTGCGGAACCTAAAGTCGACCAGGTGCGCGGCGGGACGCTGCATAAGGTACACATCGCGGAAGATGCCCGAGGCCCACCACATGTCCTGATCCTCGATGTAGCTGCCATCGCTGTACTGCAGGACCTTGACCGCAAACAGGTTGTCGCCCTCGACGAGCGCGTCGGTCACGTCGAACTCGGCAGACAGGCGCGAACCCTTGGTCATGCCGATATACTGACCGTTGACGTACAGCTCGCCATAGCTCTCGATGCCGTCGAAGCGAATGATCTCGCGAGCGCCGGCAGGAACGGCGGGAAGGTTGACGATGCGCTGGTAGACGCCCGTGGGGTCGTCGGAGGGAACGAACGGCTGATCAACCGGGAACGGGAAACCCTCGTCGGTGTAGGCAAGGTTGCCATAGCCGTCCACCTGCCACAGGTGCGGAACCTCCACGTGATCCCACTCGGGCTTGTACGTGGAGAGTTCCTCGTTGGAGACGGCAGCGGGGCCCTCAAAGAGGCGGAACTGCCACGAGCCGGACAGCTGGACAAACCCGCGCGACAGCTCGCGGCTGTACGTTGCAGCGAGATCGGCAGTCTCGTAACCCATAAAGTACGCATGGGGTGCCAGGCGGTTCCTGTGGGTGAGCGCTTGGTTTTCCCAATCGTTAATGGCGTCCATGGTGATGCTCCTTCATCATCGTAGTGATTCTTGTGCAACCGGTTGTCCTTATCTTACGGGCGATGCAAAAAACTGTGCAACCGGTTGTCCGCTGAACGGTCGATTTGGCCGGGTTAACGGTGCAACCGGTTGTACAATCGCAACACTTATGTCACCCTGAGTATCGAAACTCAGCACAAGACATCGTTCTTAAGCTCGTAGGCAACCTCCACGCCCGCTGATATCTCACCCACACGAGACGTATTCGATTTCGGCTTGGTTGCAAAACGACACCGGTCACCGGATATCATGAACGCTGTTCAGGCGCACTATAGTAAGCTGTATCCGCACTAGCCCGTATCAGTGACAACATCGACCGCATTTTCCAGGAGACGCCATGACCCAACCAGTTCGCACCGCACCTACGCTTGCCGAGGTTGCCGCAGCTGCCGGCGTGTCGCGCTCCACGGCATCGCGCGCCCTCAACGATTCGCCCCGCATTAGCGAGGAAACCAAAAAGCGCGTCCGCGCGGCGGCCAAGGAAGTTAATTTTGTCCCCAACGCTCGTGGCCGAGCGCTCGCTGTCGGGCGCACGGAAATCATCGCCGTGCTCGTGACCGAGCCTCTGAGTGAACTCTTCAGCGACCCCACCTATAGCGAGTTTTTGAGCGGCATTACCGAGGAACTGTCGGAGTCGTCCTATCTGCCCGTTATCTTGCAGGCGTCTTCTACGCATGAGCGCAACCGCGCACGCGAGCACTTTGAGCGCCGCTCGTTCGACGCCGTGATCGACGTCTCTCCCTACAAAGGCAGCGAGCTGCTCGAGGTGCTGCGCGAGCTGGGCGTACCCACCGTGTTGTGCGGCCAGCTCGAGGGCCACCCCTATCGCGATGTGTTTTCGACGGTCTACTCTGACGACGAAGAGGGCGGACATTTTGCGGCACTCGCCATGAAGGATCGCGGGCGCAAAGATATCGTCGCCGTGTTGGGACCGCAAGACAACCCCGCTGTTGCCGACCGCCTGCGCGGCTACCGCGCCGTCTTGGGCGAAGACCTCCCAGACGCAAACGTTATCTATACCGGCTGGAACAGCGGAGACGGCTATCAGGCCATGCACCTGATTCTCGCGCGCAAGATTGCTTTCGATGGCGTGCTCTGCGGATCGGACCGTATCGCGGCTGGCGTCATCACCGCACTCAACGAGGCAGGCCTATCCGTTCCTGCGGACGTTTCTGTCGTCGGCTTCGACGATCACGAGATTGCGACGCGCTGCGTCCCCGCGCTCACGACCGTCCGCCAGCCCCTGCGCGAAGAAGGCCACATGGCCGCCAACATTGCGCTCGACATGATCAAGGGTGCCGAGCCTACCACCTCCGTGATGCACATGCAGCTGATCCAGAGAGACTCGCTATAAGAAACTGGGGCAGGCTTTCTGCCAGACAGTTGTTGCGGAAAGCCTGCCCCGTTTTGAGCGCTCATTCTGGGGCACAGTTTCCAAAAGGACCCTGTTTGGGAAACTGCGAGGTAGCGCACAGAGATGTGGTGTAAGAGGCGGGGCATGCCCCGCCTCCGCCCTTTCTTGAAAGGGAGGGGACACCGCCTA